>CAYXMW010000084.1:0-1528 GCA_964466145.1 uncultured Pseudomonadales bacterium | reverse complement strand
TGACGCCACCAATCAGAACTTTTCTCAGTTTCTTTAAGCGTCATACTTATAAATTGCCGGTGTAGTTCTTCTGTAGTTACCTCATCATCTGGAGTGACATCTTTTTCTTGTTTAGTTTTAGCTTCACTCCAGCGTAAAAATATAGAGTCATGTTTTATTTCTTTATCCGCAAAAAATTCTGTTTGTAGCCAATCACTTATCTCATCCTCTGGCATGATAATTTGCTCATACTCACCAAGATCCGTTTTATTTTTAAGATGAACTATATTTCTAGCTGGAAAAAGAGTTTGCAGTGAATCAATAATTTGCTTGGTCTTCAAGGCTCTAATATCTTTTTGAATCGACCGAAATTTATCACCTAGTAACTCTTTATCAACTATGACTAAATCAGCATCCGGGTATTTTTCAAAAAATTGAATATATCCCGCATGAATCACTGGCACATAGGTTACAATTGCAATTTTATTCATCGCCATTTTTAAGCTCCTCGATCATTTCTTCCATTACTCTGACAAATTTTTTACTCAAAGTCTTAGTAATATCTTTAGCAGCTCCAATCTGTAAACGACGTAGCTTGGCACTCGTAGAAGTAGTTGCCATTGGCTCCAACACCACTACTTCTCCACAGATAGTCTGTAAATGATCAATCTGCTCTTGATTGTATGTTTCATCGGTGGCCACTAAAACATCAGGTTTAATTAAATTAATTAGATTGTATTTTGGTGCTTTTAACTCTTTTAAAACCACATAATCAACCGAAGATAAATAAGTCATCATCTCCAAACGTTCTTCTTCCGGAACTACTGGCCGGTTGGGTCCTTTTCGTTTTTGAACTTTTTTGTCACTATCGATTCCCACAATTAACACATCACCATATTTTTTTGCCTCAACACAGTAGCGACCATGACCAATATGAACCATATCAAAACTACCTTGAGTTAAGACAATTTTTTTGCCCTGAGCACGCAGCTTCTTCACAATCGGAACAATTTTTTTAGCTTGAGTAATAACTTTATCTGACTTAACCATGGATCTCATTGTACAAAATTAAATTCTATACGGCACCTGCTGCTTAAACTTCATCTGCTCTACTCGTCGAATCACTTTTTTAATCAATTCTAGCTCTACTCCATCAATTTTAATTTCAGCTGCAGTTTTTCTCTCATCTATGAGCTGCATTAAAACTTGATCTGCTATTTCATAAGAAAAACCTAATTCTTGCTCGTCAGTTTGTCCCTCCCACAGGTCTGCAGAGGGAAATTTTTCTATAATTTGAGCTGGCAAATTTAAATCTTCAACTAATTGCTTAACCTGAGTTTTATACAAATGAATAATCGGCTCTAAATCACTAGCTTCATCTCCAAAACGAGTAAAGTAACCTAAATATTTCTCTGATTTATTTTCCGTACCACACACCAAAGCATCATATTTTTTTGCCAAATCATAGAGCATCATCATTCGAGCACGAGCCATTAAATTTCCAAATCTAATCTTATCGCTTGTCTCTACCCCAGCAGCTTTCGCCATC
>CAYXMW010000083.1:0-1536 GCA_964466145.1 uncultured Pseudomonadales bacterium | reverse complement strand
CCATGAGCTTGCGCTCACACGTACCTGAAACGTGCGCGTCTACCAATTCCGCCACTTCGGCTCAATCAGAAGACATATTGTATCAGAAATAGAGCGGCAATAGGATTATCTTACTTAAGTAAAGCTAGGTAACGATCGAACCTTTTAAACTTATGACAAAAAGCTTTAATAATAATATCTCGAGAGTCTTCAATATCAAAAGAAGTGGTATTAATAGTTAAGTCGTAAGCGTTGGCTTTGGTGATGTTTTGACTAAAATATTGACTCACAAACTCACGGCGTTCTTTTTCTACTTCAGCAATTCTTTTTCTAGCTTGTTGGTTGGTGTAGCCTTCATAATCAATCGAGCGTTGGACTCTGACTTGATAGGGGGCGGTAATTCTAACGTGAAGACCATGAGCAAAGGGGGTGACAAAGTTGCTGCCTCGGCCCAAAAGCACACAGTGGCCTTGGTGGGCATAAACTAAGAGTATTCTAACTAGCTCAGAGACATACTTCAGATCATCGACGTAATCTTCATTTAAAAGAGCATGGACCATGTCATTAATAGCACTCCGCTTTTTTTCATCAATGGCCATAATGACCTCTTTGCGTTTTTTGGTAGATTTGGCAATTTCCTCAACTATTTGTTTATCAACCAAGGTAAAACCTAATTTTTCCGCTACCAACTTCGCGATGGGAGCGCCACCACTACCTGGCTCACGAGAAACAGTAATATAGGGTTTTACAAATGCTGCTTCATCTGAGAGTTCTGCGGGGAGAAATGATCGATCTTTAAGGTTGAGACCTTTGATGATTTTATTGATGAGAGGATAATAGTGAATGCCCATGCTAAAAATAAATTATAACACTAATTACAACCTTAATAAAAATTCTTCGAAACTCTTATTGTTTTCGAAGTAAAATAAATGCTATATTAGCATAATGAAAAAATGTTCAAAATGTAAAAAAAAATTAGATGAATCTAGTTTCAATTGGAAAATTAAAAATAAAAAAAGAGCAGCATACTGCCGAAATTGTTCAAGAATGTATGTTAAAAAACATTATGATAACAACAAGTCGTATTACCTAAAAAAAGCAAAAAAATGGAATTTAAAATATAAAAAAAGAGTCACTAAATTTCTTGGAGATTACTTTAACAGTCACCCATGCATAGACTGTGGTGAAAAAGATATCTTAGTATTAGAATTTGACCATAAAGATCGAAATAACAAAAATAGTAACATTAGCAGTATAATACGCGATAGATTATCGATTGATAAATTGAAAAGTGAGATAGGAAAATGCGAGGTAAGATGTACCAATTGTCATCGAAGAAAAACAGAAATAGAGAATAATAGTTGGAAATTAAAATATAGCGCCAGTAGCTCAGTGGATTAGAGTACTCCGCTTCGAACGGATTGGTCGGGGGTTCGAGTCCCTCCTGGCGCACATTAATTCTAAAGTCACTAACTCACAAACGGGTCGGTAGCTCAGTTGGTTAGAGCGTCTGCCTCTTAAGCAGAATGTCGTGGGTTCGAATCCCACCCGACTCAC
>CAYXMW010000082.1:0-1580 GCA_964466145.1 uncultured Pseudomonadales bacterium | reverse complement strand
GGCTACCTAGTTGTTCAATAGAGTCAATCGCTTTGGTTTTGTCGAGCTCATCAATAGCTTGGTTGAAGTCAAATTTAGTGGTGTCGGTCATATTTTTCTTTTGTTAAATTATTTTTTTATATTATATTTCTAATTACTCATCAGCAGCAACATTGCCCCCATTTTCTATAATGAAGTCTTTGATAATTTCTGTTTTTTCTTTTAGTATGTTTTGGTTATTAGCCTCAATATTGAGTCTCAGCACTGGCTGGGTATTAGATGGTCTGATGTTTGCCCACCAATCTGAGTACCAAATTGAAACTCCATCTAGCCAGTCAATTGACTCTGCATCACCGAATTTATTGGCCAATTTGTCCATCATTTCTTTTTTATCAGTCACATTAAAATTCATCTCACTGATAGCTGGGTAGACATCGTACTTGGCAACTATTTCCGACATGGTTTGGTTTTTTTCACTCATCAGCTCAAGAACTACCAGGGCAGCGATTAGGCCACTATCAGCATAGAAGTTTTCTTTAAAGTAGTAGTGTCCAGAATGTTCTCCCGCAAATAAGCCGTCATACTTACGCATCGCTTCTTTGATCAGCGTATGACCAACTCTAACTCGCTTTGATTTCCCATTATTTTTTGCGATTGTTTCAGGAACTATTCGGCCGCAAATTGCATTGTAAAGAATTATACTTTCAGGAGTTTTTTTTAGCATCTGCTCAGCCACCATGGCTGTAGTAATTGTTCCCGAAACAAACTCACCATTCTCATCAAACAAAAACATCCTATCTCCATCTCCATCAAACATAATCCCTAAATCAGCTTTTTCTGCTTCAATTGCCTCTTTAATGTCACCCCAAGTTGTTGGGAGAAGTGGGTTGGCGAGGTGATTGGGAAATGACCCATCTAATTCAAAATACAATGGAATGATTTCAATAGGTAATAACTTTTCTATAGCAGGGATGACTTTTCCAGCCATACCATTGCCAGCATCAATAACTACTTTTAATGGTTTAATCGAGCTAGTGTCTACGATGCTAGCAGCATGTTTTACCCAGTCTTCTAAAACATTTTCTTTAGAAATAGATCCTTTTGCAGTAGATTCTTTAAATTTGACACCTGAAACAACTAAGTCTCTGATATCATAGATTCCAGAGTTTCCGCTGACTCCCACCGCTCCTCTTTTGACAATTTTAAAACCATTAAACTGAGGTGGATTGTGAGAGGCAGAAATCTGAACTGCTATGTCTACATCTAGGGTGCCAGAAGCAAAGTAGATCATATCGGTGGCAGTCAATCCCAGATCAATTACATTTACACCCATACTAGTTAAGCCATCGGCCAATTCGTTTTTCCAATCTATGCTAGAGAGACGCATGTCGTAGCCAATAGCAACTGTATTAGGAGAAAACAGCTGAGCTATGCTTTGACCAATTCTGTGTACGCCTTCATTATCTAGTTGTTCGCCTACTACCGCACGAATGTCATAATCTTTAAAAATTGTAGGATCAACAGTCATAATATTTTCCTTAGTAATATTGTTCTCATACTCTACATATTTAATAGCAAAAGATCAAGTTCTTGGTCTAGAT
>CAYXMW010000081.1:0-1604 GCA_964466145.1 uncultured Pseudomonadales bacterium | reverse complement strand
TTACTTAAACCTTCTATTTTTAATTATTTAATACCTAATAACACTGGTAAGGATAATGAGTTGTGGACAGTGGATGCTATTACTCAGGTAGCTAGAACTAAAAAAGTTTTAGTTGAAAGAACTAAGGGCGAGTGGCTGACCACTGGTGATCCAGAAAGCTACTTTAGAGCTCACCTAGCATTCGTGATGAAATATGAGAAATATGGAAGTAAGGTACCTGGTTGGGTGAAAAAATTTCAGTAATTGATCACAAATTTTCCTCGAGTTGAGTCTTGTCAGTTAATCTAATGTGTGGGTATATTGGAGTTGAACTTTAACAGTCTCGTGTGAGGGGAGCAATAAATTTCCTAACAGCTCGTATCAGGGTTATGAGTCGTATTCATGCTCCGTGGAGTATGGGTCGCTCTGCCCACCTAGATTTTTCTGGGGATGAGCACCCCTCACGCAAGGTGGTTAAGGCAGTTTAGAGTCTTAAAGATTTCTTTCTTTCCCCCAATATGATGTTGATGTACAATAATGGCTCTGTAGTTGATGGTTTAAGTAGCCTTCTTAGCTCAGGGGTAGAGCGCATTCTTGGTAAGAATGAGGTCCTGGGTTCAAATCCCAGAGAAGGCTCAGTTTTATTATTTGCTACAATGATAAATAAGCCAGGGTACTCAAGTGGTCAACGAGGGCAGTCTGTAAAACTGCTGGCTCCGCCTTCATAGGTTCGAATCCTATCCCTGGCACATTAAAATATAAGGTTAATGCCAGAGTAGCTCAGTGGTCTAGAGCACCTGTTTTGTAAACAGGCGGTCGTGAGTTCGACTCTCACCTCTGGCTCATATTTAATTATGTCACGTACTATTATCTTAGCTTCGCAGTCTCCACAAAGAAGAAATATCATGCAGTCTTTAAACATTGATTTTAAAGTAGTGCCGGCTGATATTGATGAACAAGTAGTGGTGGTAACTGATTCGATTAAACGAGCAGAGTTGATTGCCAAAGCTAAAGCAAAAGCAATCCAAGTGCAGTTTCCTGAGGCAGTCGTTGTCGCTGCTGATACTTATATTATTTTGGATGAAGAAATTTTAGAGAAGCCCAACTCTTTAGATGAAGCAAGAAAAATGTTGGCCAAGCAGTCAGGGCGAGTAGCGACAGAAGTGACGGGTTTTTGTTACTTAGATCCAAAACATGATTTGGAGGTAGTGAAGACAGCCATTGTTGAGGTGGAGTTTCGTCAGCTATCAACTGCAGAGATTGAGAATTATGTGGCTACGCAGCCAGTAATGACTTGGTCGGCAGCTTTTTGTCCAGCTTATGATTCTGGAGCAAGTTTAATCAAAAGCATCAATGGTTCTTTCACTGGTTTTACTCATGGTTTGCCTTTAGAGAAGTTAATTCCTTTACTACAACAGTCAAAATTACTTTAATTTGATTTTGCTAGAAGAAATATCTTGATGTATACTACACGCCTATGGCAAAAAAGAAAAAAGGACCTCGACAAGTAATTGGACTTAAGTGTGGTGAGTGTAGCTCATTTAATTATATAAGTGAGTACAACAAAAATAACGAGCAGCTGAAAGAACAAGCTAAAAATGAGAAGACTTTTCCCCTCAATAAAT
>CAYXMW010000080.1:0-1615 GCA_964466145.1 uncultured Pseudomonadales bacterium | reverse complement strand
TTGAACAATAATAATCTGAGAATGTTTAGCCTTATCTTAGATCTTATTTTCCCCAGATTTTGCATTGGCTGTGGCAAATTTGACACTCATATCTGTGAAAACTGCTATGAAAAAATTAACTTTTATCCTTTGGCAATTAAATTAAAAATAAAAAATTCATCATTAGAAAAAATTATTGTCATGGCACGATATGAAAGAGTAATAAAAAAACTAATTACTACTCTGAAATATAAAAGTAGAAAAAATATTGGCCAAACTTTAGCCAGAATGATTTATTATGCTACTGATTTTCCCCAAGTAGAAGTCATTGTTTCCGTACCACTTCATCAAAAAAGAAAGCGCATAAGAGGCTTTAATCAAGCTACAGAAATTGCCCTAGAACTAAGCAAGCTGAGCAACATTCCTTTTATAGAACTACTAAAAAGAACTAAGCACTCTCAGCCACAAGCAAAAATTAGTGATAAAAATAAACGACTCACCCACTTGAAAAATACTTTTGTTCTCAATAAAGAAATACCCAATTTAAAATCCGTTCTCATCATTGATGATGTCATCACCACCGGCACCACACTAAATGAATGTGCCTTAATTTTAAAACAAGCAGGAACTAAAAAAATCTATGGCCTAGTTGTCGCCCATGGTAGCTAAACTTACTGAAGATTATTTAAACAATAGTAGTCTTCATCACCAGAATTACCAAAAGCACAGGCGCTACTGTCACTATTACCACTATCTAGCTGCTCTAGTTGAGCGCAAATACAATAGGTATCACCAACAGCAGGACAAGAAGCTGTATAAACATAAGAGTCTCCTTTTGGATCAACGGGAGTAATTCCATTCATGTGAGCATCAACTGCATCCTGACAAACTAAACTTGAGCCAGTTCCTTGGTAATCAGTTTCCTCTGCATAAACCTGCTCCAATGCATCCTGCCAGGCTTTCATATCACCTCGACGACGAGCATCTCGACTTCTTTTTTGGGCAGCAGTAAAACCAACCACACTAATCGCAATTAAGATGCCAATAATAGAAATAACTACTAGAAGCTCTAATAAAGTGAAGCCTTTTTGACGTTGCATATATTTTCATTATGCTCATTAATCAAGCACATTGTCAATCTAGGTGTTATAATATAGAACATTACGGGGATGTATTGATTCGACGTAATATGCTCATTAACATCTGCAGACCGTCTTTGACTTAGAGACGTTAAACAAAGTCAAAACATAACTGTCGATCAAAATGACGACACAGTTGCGAGTGAGGGCTTTTTCAGTCCTATTATGGAGAGCTTCGGTTCTGCATTCGCTCCAGCTCGAAATTTTGCTACTCTTGTAGCTTAACTAGCATCTATAGGCCAATTTCACTGGCGCTAGCTTATAGGTGAAACCTCAGTCAGTGTGACAATGAATTATTGCTTGCCATTATTCATCCAAGATTTATGACAAGCCTTAGGTAAAAACCGTTTGTTTATTCACGTTTTACCTAATATGAAAAATAAACTAAGTCTGTAGGTGGTGTTATTGTTCAGTTGCGGACGCGGGTTCACTACCCGCCATCTCCACAAAATACTCACTCCTCATTTTTTATACCAAAGCCATCGGTATATTCCTGA
>CAYXMW010000079.1:0-1724 GCA_964466145.1 uncultured Pseudomonadales bacterium | reverse complement strand
TTTAGCAGGTGCCGGATCAGGTAAAACTAAAGTTTTAACCACTAGAGCCGCATTTTTAATTATAGAAAAACAGCTTCAACCAGACAACATTTTGCTGATGACTTTTACCAATAAAGCTGCCCAAGAGATGAGTAATCGAGTAAAAAAGCTAACTGGTTTTCACCTGCCTTACTCAGGCACTTTTCATCGCATCTGCGCCGCCATATTGCGCCGAAATGGTAAATTTATTGGCCTAGAGCCGAACTATGTTATTTATGACTCTCAAGATCAAGATGCTTTAATCAGACAAATCTACAAAGATCATGGTTTTGACCACAAAAAATTTAACCGTAATAGTGTAAAAGCAGCCATTTCTAATGCTAAAAATCAAATGATTTCTGCCACAGACTACAAAAACCAAACCGCCAATGATTTCCAAGAACATACAGCTAGAATTTATAAACTCTACCAGCATCATCTGAAAAAAAATCAAGCTGTTGATTTCGATGACTTACTTTTAAAAACTGTCAGATTATTTCAACAACACGCACCAACGCTAGAAAAATATCAATCTCAATTTCTTCATGTCTTAATTGACGAGTATCAAGATACTAACAAAACTCAATATGAACTCACTCAACTTTTAGGTAAACCTCAAAATAATATTTATGTGGTGGGTGATTTTTCTCAAAGTATCTATGCGTGGAGAGGTGCGGATTATCGCAATCTTAATTACTTAGAAAATGACTTTGATAAAATTGCCAAATACAAACTAGAACAAAACTACAGATCTACTCAAACCATCTTAGATGCAGCTACTCAAATTATCTCTCACAATACTGGCCATCCCATATTAAAACTATGGACAGACCACAAGAAACAAGAACTGATTACTGTCCTAGAAACTAAAGACAACGAAGATGAAGCTCAGGCTGTTCTTCAAGAAATAGTCACTAATCTACGAGATTATCAACACCAAGATATCGCCATTCTATATCGAGTAAATGCTCAATCAAGAGCCTTTGAGGAAGCATTTATGCGCCGAGGCATAGCCTACCAAATCGTCGGTGGATTTAAGTTTTATGAAAGAAAAGAAGTTAAAGACGCTTTGTCTTATTTACGCCTAATGCTTAACCCAGAAGACGAAGTTAGTAAAAATAGAGCTCTAAAACTTGGTAAGCGTCGATATGTTAAATTTTCTACGTGGAGAGATAAACAATCACAACTTACCCCACTTCAAGCTTTAGAGGGCTCCCTAAAGGCAAGTGACTACCTCGGTAAATATAATAAGGAAGACCCTCAAGATTTGGCCAGAATTGAGAATATTCAAGAACTCCTCAGTGTCGCTGCTAAATTTCAAGACTTAGCCACTTTTCTAGAAAATATCGCCCTTGTTCAAGATAACTACTTAGCTGATATTTCTACTCAAAATCAACAAAGCTCTATTATCATGATGAGTTTTCATGCTGCTAAAGGACTAGAGTTTCCAGTAGTTTTTATGGTGGGAATGGAAGAGGGTCTACTGCCTCATTCCAGATCTTTATATGACTCCAATCAGCTTGAAGAAGAAAGACGACTTTGCTATGTCGGTATCACTAGAGCAAAAGAAAAATTATACTTTTCATATGCTAAGCGTCGCTGGCAATACGGACAAAGTTCTCCTGCTTTAAAAAGTAGATTTTTAAGTGAAATTAATTCGGAATTAATGTTAAAAAAAGGAGTAGAAATAGATAGTCATCAAGTAC
>CAYXMW010000078.1:0-1741 GCA_964466145.1 uncultured Pseudomonadales bacterium | reverse complement strand
CAACTCTCATTGGCTCATTTTCGCAACTACGATACTAAAATAATTAAATTTGATAATCTAACTACTATTTTGGTTGGTCCTAATGCGATTGGTAAAACTTCTATTGTTGAAGCAGTTCATTTACTAGCTAGTGGTGATAGTTTTCGCGCCACTAAAATAGAGCAGATGATTGAGTTTGATCAGGAGTTGGCTCGGGTTAAAGGGAAAGTTCAGGCCAATGGAGATGAAGTTACTCTAGAAGTCATCTTGACCAAAGGTAAAGTCCAGGGAAAGAAAGTCCAGAAAAGAATTTTTTCTATCAATGATACTCGTCGAGCTAAGAGGAAATTTGTGGGTCAAATATTAACAGTTGTTTTTCGTCCAGAGGACATGAGATTAATTGAAGGCTCAAAACGTCGGCGTCGTGATTTTATGGATATTCCACTAAGCTTAATTGATAGTGAGTATTTGCGAGCAGTTAATACTTACAGCAAAGCTCTGACCAAGCGTAATCGTCTTCTAACTCAAATCCGTGAAGGTTTGATGCCACGCAAAACTCTTACTTTTTGGACTTTAACTGTTTTAAAACATGGCCGGATTATTCAAAAAAAACGACAGGAATTCTTAGAATTCTTCAAATCAGTTGATTTCCCAGTTCCTTTCAGTGTCGAGTATGATTCATCTCTAATGACAGAGGAACGAATGAAAAAATATGCGCAGCGTGAAATCGCTGCCGGCCATACTTTAATTGGTCCACATAAAGATAATTTGATTGTAAAGCTGGCTGTAGAAACAGAAGCCAGTGGCGAAGAACGACGAGATATTGCCTTGTATGGATCTCGTGGTCAGCAACGGATGGGAGTTTTATGGTTAAAAACCTGTGAGTTGGCTTTTCTAGAGCACGAGACTCAGGAAAAACCACTTCTTTTATTAGATGATGTGTTGTCTGAGCTGGACGACAATCATCAGCAGTTAGTTTTAGATTTGTTGGATGGTAACCAAACTATTATTACCACTGCTTCTTTTGAAACTGCTCAAGAGATCCACCACCAAAGAGAGACATCTGTTATTATCAAGCTTGATGAGAATTCCTAAAAATATTCGTTTCTATCTAGATCAGATTAAGCTTCCAGCACCTGATTCTCACAAAGGTCAGAACGGTAAGTTGTTGATTATTGGTGGGAGCGAGCTTTTTCATGCTGCTAGTAAGTGGAGTTTGGATATTGTGAGTAAATTTGTCGACATGGTGTTTTATTCATCAGTGCCGTCAAACAATGAGCTAGTTAAAGAAGCTAAAGCTAATTTTTGGAATGGGATTGTGGTGCCACAAACAGGCTTGGGTGATTTTCTTGAGGAAGCTGACTGTGTTTTGATTGGTCCAGGGATGGAAAGAGATAAAAAAACGGAGGTGATGGTTAATAATTTATTATCAAAATATCCTGATAAAAAGTGGGTGATCGATGCAGGTGCATTACAGATGGTTGATACTGCTTTATTAAACTCCCATCACATTATTACTCCTCATCAAAAAGAATTTCAGCGATTAGTGGGTCTTGATCAACCCACCTTACTACTAAAAGGTCCTGTAGATAAAGTTTCTTTTCAAGGAAAGACCATAGAGGTAGAGGGTGGAAATGCAGGTATGACTAAGGGCGGAACAGGTGATGTTTTAGCAGGATTAGTGGCTGCTCTTTACTGTACTCATGATGCTGTCACTGCGGCTGTGGTAGCTAGTTTTATTAATAAGAAAGCCGGTGAATCT
>CAYXMW010000077.1:0-1742 GCA_964466145.1 uncultured Pseudomonadales bacterium | reverse complement strand
AATATTAATCCTCAGTGGAAACATATCTCTGCCTCCGCTGGAGCATTTAAAACAAAAGATAAAACTTTTAATTTAATCAGAGCCGGAATAGCTAGTTACGGAATTTCCCCATTTGAAAAACAACTCACTCACCTCAAACCAGCCCTGACTTTCCAATCTACTCTCATTCAAATTAAACAACTCCTAAAAGGTGACTTAATTAGCTATGGCTTAACCTACCAGGCACCTAAAAACATGACTATTGGTATTTTGCCTGCAGGGTACTATGAAGGTATAGATCGTCGACTTTCAAATAAAGGAGTGGTTAAAGTTCATGATCAATACTGTCCTATTGTTGGTAGAGTCTGCATGAATTTAACTATTATCGATTTAAGTAAAGTAAAAACAGCTAAAATTGGAGACAAAATAGAAGTTTACTCCTCAGACCAAACTACTAAAAACTCAATCTTCCATCAAGCCAAAACAGCGCGAACCATCCCCTACAAACTTCTCACTGGCTTAACTGACTCAACCCACAAAGAAATATTCTAATCTCTCCTTGCCAAGCCAGGTCACTATCATGCATACTATAAACTAGTAATTAGGTATTATATTGGTCTGTCTAAAATGCTAAACACTAAAAAACTTCTTTATATCTTGCCAGACGTAGCTTACTCAGCTGAGTTACTTCCTAGTAAAAAACCTTCCACATTCACTATCTCTTCTTTTCGCCAAATTAATGGCGAGTATATGGATGACAATGAGTTCATCGCAGAAAATATCTTAAAATTATTTAACAAAATAGATCCAGAAGAGTACCAACTCATACTACCTGACTTTTTATTTACCAATACCATCGTCAATGTTAAAGAAAAATCAGACACAAAAATTAAAGAATATTTAACAAAAAAATTATTGCCAGAACTAGGACTAAACACCGATACTCATCAAATAGACACCACTATTTTAAATGAGCATGGTGGTGCTACTAGAGTTCAACTCTCAGCACTAGAAAAATCTCTACTCGAGCCACTCCAAATATCAGCAGAGCAAACCAAGGTTAAAATCAAAAGCATTTCTCCTCTTAGCTGGAGTGTTAAATCATTAGTTTCACTTGAGCCTTCAATTAGCGTTATCCAGATTGACTCAATGCTATATGTGGCTCTTCATTACATTGGTGTTGATCAAGCAAGTCAGGCTACAGTAGAAAAAGTAGAAAACATCTATGAAACCATCAAAACATTAAAAGGAGCTGAGCCTAGTATTCAAACTATTTATTTAATTAGCAATGAGTTGGTTGAAGAACAACTGAAAGAACACCTCAGTGATACCCTCCCGATTCAACAGCTATCCACCAAACAAAACGAAGAAAATAAAATGCCTTCTTATGTGGGAAAAATTATTGAGTCTGGAATGAGAACTCTATCTATTAGTGACTATCCAGTTCCTCAATTTGAAATTGGTAAAGCACCAGCTGGCGCAAAAATTGAAGCTTCAGCAGTCACTAAAGACAAAAAAGAAGAGGTTGAAGATATGAAAGAAACTGAAAAATCAGATTTACCAAAACCACAAAAAGCTACCACTAAAAAAGAGGAAGTAAAACCAAAAGAAGATATAAAAGAAGACACAAAAGAAGAGGCTGAAGATATGAAAGAAACTGAAGAAAAAGAAGCAGTAGCTTCAGTCGTAACTCCTGAGGTTTCTCCCTCAACTCCAGCCGTAGTAGAAACAACGAAAGAAACAGCAGTAAAAGAAGATGATGA
>CAYXMW010000076.1:0-1747 GCA_964466145.1 uncultured Pseudomonadales bacterium | reverse complement strand
CTTTCAATCAAAGCCGCTAAACAACGCCAAGAGCCACTCGATCACACCCTTCTATTTGGACCACCGGGACTCGGAAAAACTACCCTTGCTCACCTAATTGCCCAGGGCATGGAAGCTGACATTAAAGTTACTTCCGGCACAGCCCTGAGTAAAACTGGAGATCTAGCCGCTATTTTAACTAATTTAAAAGATGGTGACATCTTATTTATCGATGAAATCCATCGCTTACCCAAAATTGTTGAGGAAGCTCTTTATCCAACTATGGAAGATTTTGCTTTGGATATTGTGATCGGTAAAGGTCCTTCGGCTAGAACAGTCAGGTTAGATCTGCCAAAATTTACTATTGTGGGCGCTACAACTAGATTTGGCCTTCTTACCGGTCCTTTTAGAGATAGATTTGGTTTAATCCACCGCCTAACTTACTACAAACCTGAGCCTTTATCTGAAATCGTCATTAAAGCTGCCAAAAAATTAAGGGTTAAGATTGATCAAAAATCAGCCTTAGAAATTGGTCGGCGTTCGCGAGGAACTCCACGGATAACTCTCAAGCTCCTCAAAAGAGTCCGAGATTATGCCCAAGTAAATGGCAGTGATCAAATCGACTCCGAACAAGTTGATAAGTCACTGGAAATGTTTGCTATTGATCGAAAGGGTCTTGATCAAATTGACCGTCGCTTACTTAAAAAATTAATCAAACATCACCAGGGCGGACCAGTTGGTCTAACCACTATTGCCGCTAGCTTAAATGAAGACTCTGGCACTATTGAAGAAGTAATCGAGCCCTATTTATTACAAATTGGTTTTCTTAAAAGAACTCCTAAGGGGAGAGTTGTCACCGAAGCAGCTTACAAACATCTGGGTGAAAAATATCCTGAGAAATAAGCAACGGGTTTTTTGATATACTATTACTATGCTTTTAACTAAAATTAAGCGCCGTTTAACCGCAATTTATCTTGAAGCCGTGACTGGCTTTCTATGGTGGGGAGTAGGCTACTGTCCATCCCATCACGCCCGCAGATTTTTCTATCGTCTCTTTGGCATTAAAATTGGTAAAGGGTCAACTATTCACATGATGGCTCGGATCTACGATCCTCGCCACATCACTATTGGTGAAGATACCCTCATCGGTGAGCAAACCACCCTAGATGGACGCAAACAACTCCCTAATTCTAGGGGCGGATTAGAAATTGGTAGTCATGTTGATATCGCTTCTCAGGTCATGATCTGGACTAGCGAGCACGACATCCATAGCTCGGACATGCGTCCCGTTGAAGAAAAGGTAATTATTGAAGATTATGTTTTTATCGGCCCTAGAGCCATCATTCTCCCAGGAGTCACGATTGGTAGAGGGGCAGTGGTAGGAGCTGGGGCGGTAGTCACTAAAGATGTACCTCCCAAAACTATTGTTGGTGGGGTGCCGGCTCAAAAAATTGGTGATCGAAAAACTCAAACATTAAACTATAAGCTGGGTCGAGCCAGGCTCTTCCAGTAATCATGAATGAAAATAAGAAAGACTTATGACGCTCACCATCATCATTGTTTCCTACAATACTAAAAAATTAACCCTTCAAACTATCGACACTGCCTGGAAAGAAGCTCAATCATCATCCACTCTAGCTAAGAAAACTGAGATTATTATCGTTGATAATGATTCTAAAGACGGCACCGTGAGGGCTGTCAGAGATGCTTATAGCAGTAAAAATATTAAGGTCATTGCTAACAAACATAATAAAGGCTTTGCTTCAGC
>CAYXMW010000075.1:0-1834 GCA_964466145.1 uncultured Pseudomonadales bacterium | reverse complement strand
ACTAATAAGAAAGACCAAGTCATGTTAAAGATCAAGTTTAGGTCAAATGCAATTAGTGATAGTAGAGTCAATAAGAAAGAAAGAACCACTGTAATAGCACCAAGTATTCCTCCGAGTAATGCTATCCAGGGGACAATTTTACTGATAAATAATCTGAACTTTTTTGGCAAATGAGGTAATTTGAAAAAGAATTTATCCATTTTCATTATTACTGCAGCTACTTTTTGATTGGCAAATACTTGTTTAAAACTTTTTTTATTTACGTTCATCTTTTCCTTAATATAAAACTACCATTTTAGTATAGCAACTTTTCCCTCTTCTTCTCAAGCCACGCATCTTGTAAACTGATACTTGAAGGAGAAAATATGAATCAAGTAGTGCAGCCACAATCAGTACCACAACCTCAAGTAGTGCCCCCATCTCAACCAACTAGTATTCAATCAAATTTTATGCAAAATACAACCGCTTTTTTTCACAACCATAAAAAAGCAATTTCTATTGTTTTAGCTATCTTGGGAGCAATAGTGTTGATTAAAATGATCTTTTTTAAGTCAGCAGTAATTTCTGTAATAGGAACTGGTCGTTTGACCGCTAAACCAGATAAAGTGGAGATGCTGGTTACTAGAGTTGATTCTAATCCTGATCCAATTTTAGCTATCATGGCTGGAGAAGAAAGTGTCAATACGTTTATAGCTAAAGCTAAAAAATTAGCTGGGGATGACGTTGAGATTCAAAAATCATTCTATCAAGTTACTCCCTCTGTTGTTACGGGAGATGTGCTTTATCAAGTGGTGAATGTATTTAAGATAACTGGTCAAGACCCATCAAAGGTCACTGACATGATAAAGGGCTTTTATGCGGCTGGCGCAACTACCGTAACGGGGGTAAATTTCATTCCTGAGGATAGAGACTCAGTTACTCAGGAAGCGAGAAAATCAGCTATTAAAGATGCTAAGCAACAAGCAAAAAATATCGCCAAGGCTTCAGGAAAAAGAGTAGGTAGAATAATTAGTATTGGTGACGATCTCAGTAAGGGTAGTAGTACTGTCTCGACTAGCGAGTCAGCTCCTATGGGAGAAAATGCACCAGCTCAACTAAATTACTCAAGCGGAGTACCAACGGACATTGATATTTCTAAGTCAATGACTGTTACTTATGAGATCTGGTAGAATCAACCTATGCTTGGTTCGCAGATGATTAAATCTCAGTTTCCAATTTTATCGCGCAAGGTTAATGGCAAACCATTAGTTTATCTAGATAGCGCCGCTACTTCTCAGAAGCCTCAGCAAGTAATTGATGCCATCTCTAATTACTATACTCAATACAACTCCAACGTCCATCGGGGTGTTCATCGTCTTTCTGATGAAAGCACTGAAATATTTAAGAAAAGTCGTCAATCTATCGTTAAGTTTTTCGGCGCTGATACTGAAGAATTAATTATTACCCGTAACGCCACAGAAGCAATTAATGGAGTGGCCTATGGTTGGGCTGATCACCATCTTAAAGAAGGCGACGTAATTGTTACTAGCTTGATGGAGCATCATTCCAATTTTGTGGTTTGGCAGGAAGTTTGTAAGAGGACTGGTGCTAAGTTAGAAATAATTGGTGTTGATGAGCAAGGTCGGCTTAAGCTCGATGAGCTAAAACAAAAACTGGAGACTCTTCCAGTACGTTTGGTGGCATTAGTTCACGTGTCCAATGCGACTGGTGTTGTTAATCCGATTAAAAAAATTAAGAAAATGATTGCTAGTAATCAAAAAGAAACGCCAATCAGACTATTGCTAGATGGTGCTCAGTCAGCACCTCATTTACTAATTAATTTTCACCAACTAGA
>CAYXMW010000074.1:0-1909 GCA_964466145.1 uncultured Pseudomonadales bacterium | reverse complement strand
AAATACCCCAGAAAAAATGAAGCGCGCTCAGATGTTGTGGCAAGAGACTAATTAGGATCTGTTACAATAAGTCTCTTGATCTATGTTTTCTCACAATCTTCAAACACTAGCTAATGGATTACCGGTTTTGAGAGTTCCTATGCCAGGAGTAGAGTCGGTGACGGTGTTGGTTCTGGCTAATACTGGCTCTCGTTATGAGCAGCCTAAACAACAAGGCATTGCTCATTTTTTTGAGCACATGGTTTTTAAAGGTAGTCAGAACTACCCGACGGCTCAAGTTTTAGCAGCTACGGTCGATGGAGTAGGAGCTGACTTTAATGCTTTTACTGGCAAAGAATACACTGGTTACTATGTGAAAGCTGCTTCCAGGCATTTTGAGTTAGCTTTAGATGTGGTTTCAGACATGTTGTTGACTCCAAAATTACGACAGGAAGATATTGATCGAGAAAAAGGTGTAATTATTGAAGAGATTCATATGTATGAAGACACACCAGCTCGGCACGTGGGTAATATATTTGATCGAATGGCTTTTGCCGGGAATGGTTTGGGTCACGATATTATTGGTTTAGACAAAACAGTTTCGAAATTAACTAGTGCTGACTTTAAAGATTTTCTAAAACAGTGGTATGGCTTACCCAATTTACTGTTAGTTATTGCTGGGGATGAGAGCGTGGTGGGCTCCAACAAGATCCTAGATCAGGCTCAGCGAGCATTTAGTAAGCAAGATCCTCAAACTTCAGATCGGATTACTCAAAAGGTGGAGGTGGCAGAAAAACTAAGCCAAGCTCCATTTTCAGATAAATTTTTTCATCTAGAAAACAAAGCCACTGAGCAGGCTCATTTTATTTTGGGTTGGCCTAGCTTTGATAGATTTAGTGAAGATCGTTATGCTTTATCGATGTTAAATATTGCTTTGGGAGCTAACATGAGCTCACGATTATTTACAGAAGTAAGAGAGAAAAGAGGCCTGGCTTATTACGTGAGTTCTAGCGTTGATCTTTACCACGACACAGGTTTATTTGGAGCAGCGGTGGGCGCAGACCCAAAACGAATTGAAGAAGCATTAGAGGTAACCACTCATGAATTTACACAATTGGTAGATGGATCATCGAGTGTGCCAATTACTGACGGGGAGTTGGCTAGAGCAAAAGAATATGTGGCTGGCAAGATGGCTTTGAGCTATGAGAATCCACAAGCGATTGCTCAGTACTACGGTATGAAGCAGTTACTAATGAATGAGATTGAGACTTTAGATGAGTCACTAATCAAATTAAAAGCAGTCACCCTTGATGAAATTCAAGCGGTAGTAGAAAAAATTATTAAGCCAAAAGAAATGAGACTGGCTTTAATTGGACCTTTTGCAGATGAAGATAAATTTAGTAAATATTGCGGACCCTGACTTTTTCAAGCGTTAGCGCAGAAAAATCAGCTGGTACGCAAGATACTATAGTATATTTAAGGTAAAATAGAATTAATACAGAAAGGCAGATATGAAATTTGCACACACAGCAGTTTTAGTAAAACCAGATGGACTTCAGCGTGGCTTAATCGGTGAGATTATTAGTCGCTTTGAACGCAAGGGTTTGAAATTAGTTGGGATTAAGATGATTGATATGGATGATGAGATGTTGAGTGATTGGTATGCTGAGCATCGAGATAAAAGTTTTTTTGGAGATCTTAAGTCATTCATGGGCTCAATGCCAATTGTGGCCATGGTCTGGGGTGGGATTGACGCCGTGATGGTGGTTCGGAAGTTGGTTGGTACTACTTTAGGTCGAGAGGCTGAGGGTGGTTCTATCCGTGGTGATTTTGGGATGAGTCAACAGTTTAACCTCATTCATGCTTCAGCTAATGATGAAGATGCAGAGCGTGAAATTAAGATTGTCTTTAGTAAAGATGAGTTGTTTGA
>CAYXMW010000073.1:0-1948 GCA_964466145.1 uncultured Pseudomonadales bacterium | reverse complement strand
GTGATGCCATTTCACTACAGGGCAATTTTTGTTGTTAAGACCCCTAGTATACCAGATCTATATTCATCAAAAAAATCCACAACATTTTTTATTAATATTTTCTTAATCTCAGTTTGTTAATCTATTAAATATGAACCTAGAACACTTACATTATGGTCAAGCCTTTCGCCATGCAGCTGTCACACCCCTCTCTAGTTTAGTAATTAATTTAGAACTTGCTCAAGAACATCGTCATATTGCTCAAACTCCATATGTCCAACAAGCTCTCTGTAGTGCTTATCGCCTTAAAGAACTATTCCAGAAACCACAACTCCTCAACTCTAAAAAGTCATTCTTTATCAGACCCTTTCTCAAAGAAGCCCTAAGACTTGCTAAGCATAACTCTCCAGAAGTAATTATAAATAGTCATCTCAACTTCCCCCATCAAACAAAACTTTATGGAAGTAGGTTTTACTTTCAGGAAGCTGTTATTTGTACCTTAAAGAATGCAATCGAGTCATACACTGGTCTTAGCCAGAAAGAAAACAGAATCATTCTCATAGTAGGTAAAATTATCAATAATCACCTTAAACTGTCTTTCATCGATGGTGGACAAGGCATGAGTTGGCTAGAAAAATCTCTGATGTTTGCTGATGGCTATAGTATGAAATCATCCGGATCAGGAACTGGTTTAACTTGGGTAAAAAATGTTATTGAACAACATTTCTCAGGTAAAATTAATGTAAAAAGTAAAAAACACCAGGGTACAACTATGACCTGGCTTTTACCCTTGGTTTAAGAGATACAATAACCCACTCCCCGGATTGTTTTTAACTGTTGTGACCTCGAGCCCAAGTACATTCTAATCCGCCTAATATAAACCGAGATAGAACGATGAGAGGGAGTTCTGCCAGTATATCCCCAGACAAAATCTAATAATAGTTCGTCTGTGACTACAAACCTTTTATGATAAATCAAACAAGCTAATATCTGAGACTCTCGAGGGCGAATTTTACTCCAATTACCATCGATAACCAAGCTACAAGTCTTGGGGAAAAGCACAATTCCCCCACAAGAAATCGCCTCAGATGAATCAATCTTTTGCCTAGCTAATAAATTTTTAACCCGTAGCCTTAATTCCTGATAAGAAAATGGCTTGCTTAAATACTCATCTACACCTAGTCTAAAGCCCTTAATACGCTGTTTTACCGATGATTTAGTAGATAACACCAGTATTCGAGCCTGATAGTTAATTTCAAGTATCTTTTCGACTAAATCTATTCCATCACCATCTGGTAATACTCGGTCTAAAATAATCAAGCTATATTTATGCTGAGTAATTAAAATTTGAGCTATTCTAAGGTTTCTAGCAATCATAACTCGCAAACCTTCTTTTAAAAGAGATATTTTTAACGTCTGAGACAACACGCCGTCATCTTCCACTATCAAAATTAACTGCATTCACTAAGCCTATCAATAGAAGATTAAATAATTATTAAAGTATTTTTTGAGCAAGAAATTTACAGATGTGGTATCTTATAACTATTGACATTCAGATACTATTTGTTATAATTTCGCCTAACTATATAAAAGTAAATCAATTTATATAGAAAAGGATGAGTATGAAACTAAACAAATATGTTGTTTTATCTTTAATAACCGCCACTTCTTTAGTGATGACCAAACCCGTTTTAGCTGCTGAATCTTCTCAAGAGCAAGAGCTGGAACAAGATTGTGAGGTAGTCTGTGAAGTTGGTGCCTATGGCCAAGATTCTACTTGTACCAACAAGTGTTATCAAAAAGGAACTCAGAAACAAACTATTACTTTAGGTAGTGGGACAGTGATTAAACCTCATCAGCCAATTAATACTGGTATGGATATGAACACTGGCTCAGCTATTGCTTCTTTAGTCATGACTGGTGCTTTAGCTACTATTACTCGACGCAAGCTTATTTAAATAAAATAAGG
>CAYXMW010000072.1:0-1965 GCA_964466145.1 uncultured Pseudomonadales bacterium | reverse complement strand
AAAACTAAAAAATTGAAAGCTTTTTTAGGTAAAGATTTCCAAGTTGAAGCTTCAGTGGGCCATATTCGCGACCTACCCAAAAAACTAGGTGTAGATGTAGAGAATAATTTTGAGCCGACTTATGAAATAGTAGATGGTAAGAAAAAAGTGGCTAATTTACTTCAGAAAGTAGCTAAGTCAGCCGATAAAGTTTATTTAGCGATGGACCCTGATCGTGAAGGAGAAGCGATCGCTTGGCACGTAAAATATATTATTGAAAATAGTAAATCTAAGAAAAAACCCGAGTTTTTACGAGTTACTTTTCATGAAATTACTAAAACTGCAGTTTTGAAAGCGATGAAGAAACCAGGTAAGATTGCTTTGAATTTAGTTGACGCACAGCAAGCTAGGAGAATTCTAGATAGGTTGGTGGGTTATAAGATTTCTCCAGTTTTATGGAAAAAAATTAGACGAGGCTTATCAGCTGGTCGAGTTCAGTCTCCAGCCTTACGTTTAATTGTGGAGCGGGAGAAAGAGATTGAAGCCTTTAAGCCAGATGAGTATTGGGAAGTAGATGTTGCAGTAAACGTAGAAGACCAGCCAACAGCCCAGATTTTTGTGGATGGTAAGGCTAGTGATGATTTACCTCAAAACTTATTAATTGCCAGGGTGATGAAGATCGATGAAGGCAAGTATGAGCCTAAGAGCAAGGGTGATGTTACTGATGTAGTGGTAGCTTTAAAAACTGCCCAATATCAAATCAGTGAAATTGAGAGAAAAGAACGTCGTCGTTGGAGTTTACCTCCTTTTACTACTTCAACATTACAACAACAAGCAGCTAATAGATTGGGGATGACTAGTAAACAGACCATGGCTTTATCACAACACCTTTATGAAGAAGGCTTGATTACTTACCATCGTACCGATTCAGTTAACCTGTCTAATCAAGCTCTAGAGATGGCTAAAGACTATATTAAGTCTAATTATGGTGATAAGTACGTGCCAGAAAAAACGCGAGTTTTTAAGAGTAAATCTAAAAATGCTCAGGAAGCTCATGAAGCAATTAGGGTGACCGATATTAAAGTTATGGCAGATACAATCATTCCTCGTAGTTCTAAATTTTCTGATCGTCATGCTCGTCTTTATGATTTAATTTGGCGAAGATTTGTGGCTAGCCAAATGGGGCGAGCAGTTTATGATCAAACTAAAATTTTGATTGAGGCTACTCCTAAAGAGAAAAAAGCTTTTAAACAAGCAACGCTTAAAACAGCTGGTTCTATTTTGAAGTTTGATGGTTGGATGAAGCTATTTCCGAGTGGGACTGATAAAATTTTACCAGCAGTAGCCGAAAAACAAGAGCTTTTCTATCAAGATCTTAATGCAGCTCAAAAATTTACTCAGCCACCAGCCCGTTACAACGATGCGAGCTTAGTGAAAGAATTAGAAAAACTAGGTATTGGTAGACCAAGTACTTATGCCAGCATTATTTCAGTCATTCAAGATCGTGGTTATGTAGAGCGAGAAGACAAAAAGTTTAAACCCACAGCAATTGGGACTACAGTCAGTGACTTTTTAGTGAAAAATTTTTCCAATATTATGGATTATGATTTTACCGCCGAGATGGAGGAAGATTTAGATCGAATTGCGCGGGGAGAAAAAGAATGGCGAAGTGTTATGGCTACATTTTACAAACCTTTTGAGAAAAAAATTGATGAAGTGACAGAAAATGCTGAGCGTTCAAAAATTCCGGTAGAAAAACTAAATAAACCATGTCCCGATTGTGGGAAATCAGAGAATAAAGATGAGCGAGGTGAGTTGGTGATTAGAACGGGGCGCTACGGGAAGTTTATTAGCTGTAGTCGTTTTCCAGATTGTAAATTTACCGAGAATATTGTGGAAAAATTAGAGGGTCAGCTATGTCCTTTATGTCAAAAAGGAGATGTGATTATTAAGCCTAGCCGATGGGGTAAATCTTTCTTTGGCTGT
>CAYXMW010000071.1:0-1997 GCA_964466145.1 uncultured Pseudomonadales bacterium | reverse complement strand
TTGAAGGCAAAAGAACAGCTGGTGATGTAGTGGTACTCATAACCCATCAGGCAACCGACTTTATTAATGAGATTAAGCAGAAATTTACTCGTGGTTTTGATACCGATTCTGTGGTGACTTCAATTATTCCTGGACTCCATGGATTAAATGATTCTTCTTTATCCAGCATTGCTTTTGTAGTCGGTGGCCGTGAGCTAGAAGAAGACATCGATGAAGAACATGAGCCTCCAGTTTTGGATATTCCACCAGCTTTAAAATTAAGGGGAGCTGGGAAAAATAGAGCTGAAATCAATGAAGATGAATCTTTACCAAAATTAGGACAAGCTCATAAAACTAAATTAGCATCTAATTTAATTAGAAAAGTAAAACAAGTATTTAGCTCAACATTGAGTCAAACCACCACTTTATTTAAACGAATTAATTGGCGTTCTATTTTAGTCAGAGTAGTTAGTTTTTTTAGTCGACTAAAAGAATTATTTTTAAAAAGTATTAAATTTGCAGTCACTCTATTTAGAAAGATTACTGCTCGAGATATTTATCTAAAAAATAATTCACCACGGCAATTAATGCGCATTGCGCTGCCGATTATAGCTGGGGTGATAGTAATTGGTGGCCTAATTGGTTTTAGAGTTTATAAAGTTAGACAACAACTTAAAAATGCTGATTTAGTTTTAGATCCAATAGTAAGTCAGTTAAGCTTAGCTAAAGATCAGTTGGAATCAGATCCGATTTCAGCTAGAGAATCAGTTAGTCAGGCCATTACTGCATTAGAGCAATTAGAAAAAGATTTTATAGATCAGAAAAAAGCTCAAGAATTAGTAGCAGACCAACTATTTTCAGCTAGAGAACTTTATGATCAAATTTCTGGTCAAGAGGAGTTTGGTCAATTAGAAATATTTTATGATTTAAGATTAGCAGATAGTGAATTTGTGGTCAGTGCCTTAGATGCTACTGCCCAGCAAGCAGTGTTTTTAGATGCTGGTAAAAAACAGGTTGCAGTTTTAGATTTAGAAAATAAGCAACTCAAGCAAATTGATTTAAGTGATGAAGACAAACCAATTGATTTAGAGTTAACTAGTTCTACAGTTACTGTTTTAGGAGATGGTGTTTTAGCTAAGGATTTTAAGGACGAAGAAACCAATTTCATAGAAGTAATTGCTCAAGGCGATTCTAATAAAGAAGCTACTCTAATTGAAGGTTTTGCGACATACATTTATATTCTTAATCCTGAAAAAAGAAATATTTATCGTTATGCCAAACAAGAAGATGGTTACTCAGACCCAATCGGTTGGGTGAGTGGTGCAGCTGGCTTTGATTATGGACAAGTTTCTTCTTGGGCAATTGATGGTGAAATGTGGGTGGCTACTAGAGAAGGTGGACTCCATAAATTAGCTTCCGGCAAGGAGCAAGAGTTTAAAGTAACTGGTTTGTCAGAGCCTTTCACTCATGCCTTGCAAGTTTTTACTCATGAGGATTTAGAAAACCTGTATGTGCTTGAGCCAGATGGAAAAAGATTAGTGGTGTTAAATAAAAAAGGTGAGTTCTTAAAAGAAATTAAGAGTGATTCTTTAACCTCAACTACTTCTTTATTCGTGAGCGAGGAGCTGAATAAAGCTTTTGCAGTCAGTGGCTCAATTGTGTACGCGATGAGTATTTAGTTTTTCCCTGATACAATATTATTTGTATGTCAAAGCTTTTGCTTAAAAATCGTCGAGCTACTTATGAGTATGAGATCTTCAAGAAATATGAAGCCGGGATTGTTTTGTCTGGTTCTGAGGTGAAGAGTTTACGTGCTGGGAGTGGGAGCTTTTTTGGAAGTTATGTGAAGTTATTAAGTGGTGAAGCTTACTTGTTAAATACTCAGATTACACCTTATAAGTTTGCAGAGAACTCTGATTATGATCCCAAACGTACCCGCAAACTATTACTGCATAAAAAAGAATTGGCAGAGATAGAGCAGTTGAGTCAGCAAAAAGGCAGAGCATTAATTCCACTGG
>CAYXMW010000070.1:0-2002 GCA_964466145.1 uncultured Pseudomonadales bacterium | reverse complement strand
CAAAATCAACTTAAACTATAGCTTCGCATCTTATTAGTGAGTCGTTTATAAGATTATGACTAAGCTAAAACTATATATTTATATTATCTTTGTATTATTTATAACTGCAAATATTATGCAAGAATTGATTTTGACCCGAAAATACAGTGGTTTTGCGTTAATAAGCACCAAAGTACTAATTGCAGGAAATATGCAAAATTGTTCTATAAGAACCCTAAGTTACTCGTTCTTTTTACCCGATTGCCAACAGTATAGTAAAGGTGATTTTCTTGAGGTTTCTGGCAGTCATGAAGGTGACTCTGATAAAGCCTTTTTTCAGCAAAAAAGATTGAAGGTTCAAGCTGTAAAGCAGATCTCACTTAATCGACTTTCGGTAAAGCATTGGTGGCATAGGGCACAAGTTCTTATTTATCAGCAAAAAACTATTTTCCTCGAGACTGGGTTATTTTACTTACCACTTACTCATGCTAACTTAATTGCTAGTATGGTTTTTGGAGGTACGGCATCTTTACCTCAAGAGTTAAAGGAAGATTTTCAAATAACTGGCTTAACTCATGTAGTTTCTGCCTCCGGATACAATGTTTCTGTGGTGGCTGGACTAGCGATATTTCTTTTTTCGAAGCTTTTATCGAAAAGATTGTCAACGGTAGTGATTATCTTTGTGATTTGGGGTTATGCTATCGCAGCAGAGCTAGTGCCACCGGTGATTAGATCTTCAATAATGATTTCATTGAATTTAGTTGCTTCACGGGTGTTTTTTAGACAGTATAATTTGCTTTTTACTTTAGTTTTTACAGCTTTAATAATGTTACTTTGGGAGCCATCTTACGCTCAGAGTTTATCGTTTTGGCTATCAACACTGGCTACTTTAGGCATAGTCCTGGTTTTGCCACTCCTAGAGAGTGGGGAAGGTTGGTTTTCTAGGTTAAGTACAGGTCATTTGGTTGATCAGCAAAAGCCAAGCAAAAGCAATATTTTTAAGGAATCTTTTTTAGTTACTTTAGCTGCTCAAAGCTTAACATTACCTCTGGCGGCAGCAGTTTTTGGAGAGGTGAGTCTGCTAAGTTTTGTGACCAATACTATGCTGTTATGGTTAACTCCAGTGATTACTTTATTTGGGTTGGGCTTGATGTTTATTGGGGCTATTTTTTCTCCTTGGCCAGGGGTGTGGCAGCTTGTAGGTCCAATATTGAGTTTGTTGGTGTGGTTGCCTACAGAGCTATTTATCTCTGGAGTAGAGTGGTTTGGGCAGCTCGAGTGGGGTTTAGTTAAGTTTTCTTTACCATTCTATGTAGTGGTAATCTGGTGGAGTATGTTGGGGATAATTGTTTTGAGAAAATATGCAACGTTTATTAATAACTAGCCTTTTTAGCTTAATGATCTTAGTGGGTCAGATTTGGAGTTCATGGCCAGATGAATATGTTCACTTAGTATTTTGTGATGTTGGTCAAGGTGACGCAACTTTAATCACTGTTGGATTTACTCAGATGCTGATTGATGGTGGCCGAAGTGATGGGGTCTTATCATGTTTGGAAGAGCATTTACCATTTTGGGATAGAACTATTGAGCTAGTAGTGGCGACACATGCTGATGCTGATCATATTGGTGGATTAGATGCGGTGATTGAGCAATATGACGTTTTACAAATCATGAGCACTCGGTTTACGAAAGATACTCAAACGTTTTCTGAGTTTAAAGAGGCGGCAGAGCTAGAGATGTTGAGCGGTGCAGTTTTGGAAAAGCCGATTTTAGGCCAGCAGATGAGATTTACCCAAGAGCATTATTTATACAATTCGATCAAAAGATATCAAACACCAACAATAACTTTTTCAGTGCTCTCACCCCAAGTAGAGCAGCTCCAATTGGCTGTGGAAAACTCAGTAAAAACCGAAACAAATATATCGGATTCAGCTGCTGCTTTTGATTTAAAACTAGCTAAAAATTTTGATTACAATGACTTATCTGTCGTACTATTTTTACAGTTAGGACAGGTTAAGGTTTT
>CAYXMW010000069.1:0-2022 GCA_964466145.1 uncultured Pseudomonadales bacterium | reverse complement strand
ATAAAAAATCAACATGATTTATTGAAACTTACAAGGGTGAAGTTGTGGACTCACCGGGAATCGAACCCGGAATTTACCCATGCGAAGGGTATGGTATACCGTTTACCTATGAGCCCTGATATATAAATCCTATTTTATCGTATAATAGCCATATGTCTAAGCAACAAGTTCAAACACTTAAAGGTTTTAGAGACTTTTTACCAACAGAAAAACGCAAGCGTGACTACGTGACCAAAAAAGTCATCGAGACCTTTGAACAGTTTGGCTTTCAACCACTAGAAACACCAACCTTAGAGTATACATCCTTACTCTTGGGTAAATATGGTGATGAAGCAGATAAACTCGTCTACAACTTCAAGGACCGAGGAGATCGCGCTGTGGCCTTGCGCTATGACCAGACCGTTCCTGTGGCCAGAGTTTTGACACAGTATCAAAGTCAACTACCTCGATATTTCCGTCGCTATCAAATCCAAAACGTTTTTCGCGCTGATAAGCCTCAAGCTGGTAGATACCGCGAATTTGCTCAATGTGATATTGATATTTTTGGTACCACCTCTCCCCTAGCAGATGCAGAAATTATAGCTTGTACTTATTTTTCATTTGTAAATGTCGGTTTTAAAAACATTAAACTTAAAATAAATGATCGTCAGGTGCTATTTGCTGCTCTAGAACCTTTTGTAACTAAAAAAGTAGACGTTCTCTCTATCATTCGAAGCATTGATAAGCTCGATAAATTAAGTAGTAAAAAAGTTGCTAAAGAACTGGTAAAAAAAGGATTTACTCCAAAAAAGGCCCAGTCAGCCTTAGAAAAAATTCAACAAGCCAAGGCTTCCAATAATCTTAATGAGATTATCGAATTAAGTCAGCAACTTGGAGTACCTCAAGAGAGCTTGGTTTTTACTCCTACTTTAGCTAGAGGTCTAGATTACTACACTGGCATGATTTTTGAAGTTATCCTCCCGGAATACGGCTCTGGGTCATGTGGAGGTGGTGGTCGATATGACAAACTAATTGACCAACTAGGTGGTGTAGACATCCCCGCAGTCGGCATTGCTTTTGGTTTTGACAGAATGGTTGAAGCAGCTGATCAACTAGAATTAATCCCTCAAAATGGAACTGGCACCCAAGTTTTAGTAACTGTTTTTGATAAAAAATATCAAGCTGAATCTACTAAAACTGCCTTCAAATTACGCCAAGCTGGCATTAAAACCGAGCTTTACCCTGCTGCTGATAATCTAAGTAAACAATTCAAAAAAGCTGATCAAGCCAAAATTCCATTCGCTGTTGTTATTGGTGAAGAAGAAGTCAAAAACAATCAAGTTTCCCTTAAAAATCTAGAAACCGGCAATCAAAAGATGGTGGAATTAAATCAAATAATTAGACAACTTTCCTAAAAATAATCTACTAGATAAAAATCAATTCCTGCAGCTTCTGCCATACTTCTATCAGCAGCGCTATTACCTATCATTAAATAATCTTTTTTCGGTACAGCTGAATCATAAATTAACTCAAATCCCTCTGGATTTGGTTTAATATAAGTCACATCATTACGACTCACAATTTGCTCAAACTTATCAAATATTTCTAATTCCTTTAGGCCCTTATTCACCATCGCCCTTGAGTTACTCGAATAAACAAACATCTCATATTCTCGAGCTTGTTTAATAAACTCAATTAGTTCTGGATATGGAGTAAAGCCACTACTCATTGCCTGCTCGTATTCCTGATTAGCAACTTTTGCCAGTGGAACTACCTCTGGTTTATAGTCTTTCATAAAACTATTGTAGCCATCGTAACTAAAAAAGGCTGAGTGCTGATGATTAGGATCAAATTGCTCATAAACTTTTGACATATGAGTTAGATAACCACTCCAATCCATCTTAATTATGGCAATAGTTTCATCAAAATCAAAAATTAAATATTTTTTAGGGTTTTCAGATAAATAATCGCTCAAATTCATGTTGTGCATCATACCAAATCCTGACTATGATAGTGAGTATGGCTCGTAAGAAAAAACCATCT
>CAYXMW010000068.1:0-2211 GCA_964466145.1 uncultured Pseudomonadales bacterium | reverse complement strand
AACTAGATTATTTTTATAAAAAATACTGATTAGTAGTGAACATATAAATAAAAGAATAAAAATAAAACTATTAATTGGAAAAAATAAATAAATAAATCTTAATAAAGTAGCAGTAACTATTAATCCTAAAATAACAACATTAACATAATCTGTCTCTATTTTATTTTTAAATAAATATTCAAATGCTTTGATAGAAATTAATCCAAATGATAAAAAAATAAAACTAATCAAAATAAATATAATTAAATGAACAATCATATATTATATTTATTATAATAAAATCATTACTCTTTTATAATCGGCCCATCTAAAATAATATCTCCTAAATTTGGCATTGGGTAAACAATATGCATCTTAGATCTACTTACTTTGGCCTGTGCTGACATTGCGCCAATATTAAAAGAAGCTCTGCCCCCTGAGTCTGGAGTGAAATTAGTGACATCTCCAGCATGATCAGTTTTATATTCTCCATTCGGGAATTGAACTGTCCATAGCCATTCCCAAGCTCCAGTCCAATTAGCAGTTACCGGATTCTCTCCACAAGCCTTCAGACTCATTTTCATTTCCCAGTTGGCTTGATTGCCACCAAATACATCACTATCTTCCATAGTCATGTATGAAGTATAGATTTGACCTTCTTTCCAACTACCACCAGTACATTCAGAGCAAGTCTTGTGAGGTAGAGTTTCTACTACTGCAACATCAATTTCACAACATCCTACTACACACTCACCCATGTTCCACTCACCATTAACCGCATCACAAGAGTCATGAGCCATCTGCTCTATCTTACAATCAAATTGACAACAGCCAATCTGACATTCTTCCAAATTCTCGCAACTACCCTTAACCCACTTACGACCCGCAGATTGCTCACAAACCATTTTGCCACTTTCTCCACACTGAGGCAAGCAACATCCAACAGCATCTTCTTTTGAATTATCAAACTGCTCAATCATACTATTAATAATTGACAAACTTTTCTTACCTGGCAATTTTTGATAGGCCTGAACAGCACCAGCTATTAATAATAAACCTACTACTGCAATGATAATTTTTTTAACAAGTGAAGATTTTTTTTGACGAGGAGTTTTTTTCATAAAAAAATAACGGCTATATTGCTATTAATTAACTCTAACATAAATCACTGATGAACAAATATAACAATAAATTAAATTTCATTTATTTCTGCTAAAATACCTTTATGTCTGTTTCTGTATCACTCCCTAACGAAAACGATCTTAAACAGCAATTTACCAAACTCAACCCCTATCTCTGCCCTGATAGACTTAATAAAATTTTTCCAGAATATAATAAATTTACTCGCAATCGTGATCGCTTTGGCATTTGGCATACTCCAAAGATTAAGCAAAAAATAAAAAACAATAAAAATAAATATTCCAAAGTACTACTCTTACTTTCGGGCGTAGCTGGTGGAGGTAAAGATGCTATTCGTGAAAAAATCACCGAAATATTTCCCAGTTCAATTTTCAAAATCATTACTGCCACATCAAGACAACCACGTGAAAATGAGCAACATGCTATTGATTACTACTTCTATGATTCTCACCCTGCCTTTAAAAAAGCCATTGAAAAAGATGAGCTTCTGGAATGGGTCACTCAAGGTAGTCGCCTTTATGGTTTGCCTAAAATTAGCCTCATTGAGGCTCTTTCACACCCAGAGCCAATCAGCGTTACTCACGTAGAAATGACCGCCTGGCCAAAAGTAAATAAATTTATCGAACAAGATGTTAAAGATAAGCCATTTATTCTTAAAGTTTTTGTAATGCCTCACATGAGATATAACAAATATGCTAATGAATGGCTGTCTGACCAACGACAAGATTGTGATGCTCGTATGAGCCGCACGTTCTGGGAATTAAATAAAGCTCCACATGAAGCAGATCTAATAATTAGTAATCACATTAATAGAATCACCCCATTTCTAGAGTGGCAAACTAGGTCATTGATTAAACTAATTAGTGAAATATTAACTCTTAAAACTAAGGTTAGTTTTCAGCCCGCTCAGGCTGACTGAGATAACTTTTAATTGCTTCCATATTCACTTCTCTGGGCTTACTACCTTCATGAGGACCAACTAAGCCTGCATCATAAAGTTGATCAAGAATTCTAGCAGCACGAGCATAACCTACAGACAGTCTTCTTTGAATCAACGAAGAGCTAGCTTTGTCATACTGCGCAAATAACTTT
>CAYXMW010000067.1:0-2245 GCA_964466145.1 uncultured Pseudomonadales bacterium | reverse complement strand
CTGCTGACGAGCACTTAGAGCTGCAATCTTCCCTGAAAGATCTTGTTGATAATCTTTAGCTCCTTTTATTTCTCCACGGAAAAACTCTGCTTGCTCATCAAGTTGTTTGCTTAAAGCTGCCAACCTAACTTGATCTTGTTCCAGTTTGACTCTATCTGCCTCCAACTGCTCAATGTTTTGATTCATGGTCTCAATTAAACGATTGTCCTGGGCTTTCACAGAGCTACGATAAGCCATGTCTTTAGTGAAATTAGCTGCATTTTGAGTAGCTAAAAAAGTCATAAAGGGAGAAAAAGTACGACTGCGCTTGTACTGCTCAGCAATACGCCTAGATAAAATGTAATACTGAATTGCCAACTCTTCTTCTCGATCTTCAATGTCTGCAGCCAACTCAATTACTTTATTTTTTGCAGCAGCAATTCCATTACGAGCAGAGGTGATTTGTGAATTTAGCTTTGACAATTCACTTTCCAATGGCTTGGTCGCATTTACAGATTGCTGGTAAGCCTCACTAAAACCAGTAATGCATTCTTTAAGAATATCAAGATTATCTGAGTTGCAATCAGTATTTTTGTCAAAAGCGAAAATATGAGGGGATTTAACCAGAGTAAAACCAATTAAAATTAAGCTGAAAAAAAATACTAACCACTTAATGGTTTTATTCATAGCTTGAGTGTAGCAAATCTCGCCTTTAAGTTCCTCCAGTAGATGAGTTACAATAAAAGAGTGAAAAAGAAAAATTTAATTTTAGGGTTTGTTTTGTGGTTAAGTCTGGCTTTTTTGGTTCCTCAGCCAGCTCAAGCTGCGGAATGCGGAGCCCCCTATGTTGAAGGACTTGATGTAATAATATTAGCGTATCCAGAGACTACTTCTCACACTGTTGCAATCGACCTATCAACTAATTTTAGTGATGAATACGACTATAAACTCACCGTAAAAGGTTCTTGGGGTGGGCAAAAGGCAAAAAGCCCTTTGTTTTATATAAATGAAAATAAAGAAAAATGTAATAACGATGGTTGTGTTTCAATAAACAATAGAGTTGTTACTTGGGAAATAACTGAGAAAAATGCCTTAGAGGGTGGATCTGGAGATGAAAAGGAATATTTTATAGATTTGGTTCCAGGATTTGGGACAGATGGACCCAACCGATGTGATGTTGGTAGTTACACTGTTAAAGATATTGAGAATCCAGGAGATGGCTGCCTACTAAGTGTTTACCAGAATAGAAATGGAAAGGCATGTTATCAAAACTTAAGTAGAAATGCTTGTTTTTCAGTTAGTGAACCAATAAGCGTAAGTGTTACTGATTTAAAAGACGTATTGGGGAACCCATGGGAAGGTAGGGTCGGTTTAAAAATTGCACAGGACGGCGGAGGTGGAGAGTGGGATGGAGTTGGTAAAAATGCTGTAAATGGTAGCGCAATACTTTCATTCAATGCAAATAGTAGTAGTCCCCCCACCACCTACAGGATTTATTTAGAGGAAAGAAAGTGGTTTAACGAAACTTTTCCCGGATGTGAAATGGAAGTAACTGTGCAGAGTGGCTGTAACGCTGATCAATGTATGGAGGATGATGTGATCATTGATCCTCTAGGAGGTGATGAACAAGGAGATGTAGATAGCTTTGATCTCTGTGGTCAAATTCCAGAAAAAGATGCCAATAATAACCTTAATCCACAACGCACTGATTGTGAAACTTGCTTTACTCAAAAGGGCATCTGGACTGCCATTGGTTGTATTGATACCAGCTCAACAGAGGGCATCATAGGCAAGCTTATGACTGTTGGCATGAGCATCGCTGGAGGAATTGCCCTACTAATGATCTTAGCTTCAGCATTCCTATTTGCTACTTCTGAGGGCGAACCAAAGCGAACTGGAGAGGCTAAGGAAATACTCACCTCAGCCATCATCGGCCTAATATTTATCATCTTCTCCGTAACCATTTTACAGTTCATTGGGGTAAATATATTAAAAATACCTGGCTTTGGAGAATAATATGAAAAAAATACTCCTCATTACTAGCTTCTTCATTATTTTTTTGATATCTGGAAAAAATTCTCAGGTACAGGCGACACTTTGTTGCCCAGATGGATACGGCACTAATTGGGGCATGTGCCCATATGGTACAGACACTGATGTTCAATGCTGCAAAAGAAATGGTTTCGGGAACTATACAGTCGTAAATAAAATAATGTGCTCGGGAGAATTACCTCCAGCAAAAATTAGAGCCGAAGAGCCAGTAACT
>CAYXMW010000066.1:0-2246 GCA_964466145.1 uncultured Pseudomonadales bacterium | reverse complement strand
TTTAGTGCAAAAGTTATCTTTGACAGCAATTGGTAATCCTTTGAGTGGTTTGTTGAGTTGATCTTGATATTTTTCATTAATATTTAAATAGATATTAAATTTACTATTTTTATCTTTAATGCTATTTAAAACATCAAGCCATATATCTTCAAGCTTAACTTCTTTGTTCCCTAGTTTATCAATGGCTTGCTTGAGAGTCAGTTTATTCAACATCGATTAGCCTCTCTACTACAAAGAAACCATCGTGAGTGCGACTGGCATTTGCTAGAGCTTCTTTTTGAGTAAACATATTTTTTTCATTAACCTCATCTTCACGAGTAATATTTGTTAGGCCAGTGACTTGATGAGTCATTTCCACGCCCTTAGTGTCAACTTTTTGTAATTTATCAACCACTTCTAAAGTTTTTGAAAAATCTTTAGCTAGTTCTTCCTCCTCTTGTGAAGAGATAGGGATATTAGCTAACTGAGCAATGTGTTTAACTAGTTGTTTATTGATTGCTTGTTTCATCTCCAGAATTTTATCAGAAAAACTATAATTGTTTCAGGGTAGAAATACGTTCTGCGACTGGTGGATGTGTTCTAAACATTTTAGCAAACATACCCACTCCTCCATGAATGTTTTTAAGAGGATTACTAATATAAAGGTGGGCGGTGGCTTTATTTGCTACTTCCAGAGGCTCTTTATCTTGGCTGATTTTTTCTAAAGCCTTAATTAAACCAGTCGGGTTTTTAGTCATGGCCACCCCAGAAGCATCAGCCAAAAACTCCCTTCTACGCGAGATAGCTAGTTGGATTAACTGAGCAATTAAAGGTGAGAGTAAAGCTAAAACTATCCCCACCACAAACATAATCATCTGGACCTGCCCATTTTCACTGTTACTGTTTCTTTTTTTACCTCTACCCCAGTAAGTCATTCGTAAAAACCAATCGGATAATAAAGCCACCAAGCCCACTAAGATGGTCACAATCGACATTAAACGAATGTCATAGTTTTTAACGTGTGAGAGCTCATGAGCCACTACTCCTTCTATCTCTGATCTGTTTAAACGGCTCAAAAGACCGGTGGTGGCACAGACAACGGCATGTTCTGGGTCGCGGCCAGTCGCGAAGGCATTCATGGCAGTATCTTCAATGATATAAAGTCTGGGCATAGGTAAGCGTTGGCCCATAGCAATATTTTCAGCCACGGTATAAAAGTCAAAAAATTCTTCGCGTTTAGCTTCACGTGCTCCAGAAATACTAAGAATGATTTTATCAGACCACCAATATGAGGCAAAAGAGATTAATCCAGAAATAACTAAAGCCCAGCCAACTATGCTGAAGCTATAGCCCATGCCTTCAGCCATGACATAGCTGGCGCCGACGATAAAAGCGATAAAAATAACAATGATAAGTGATGAGCGTCGTTTGTTTTGTGCGACAGCCTGATAATGAGTCATTTAGAACTCTACTTTAACGTCCTTTGTCTCAGCTGCAGAAACTTCTACGTGAGAACCAGTTAATGCGGTAGCGAGGCCTTTTTCTGGTTTAAAGCCGAACATATTAGCGATCATGTTTGAGGGGAAGATGACTAGTTTCTCATTGTATGTTTGACTGAGGTCAATCACACTACGACGAGAATACATGAGCTTGTCTGCAGTATCGGTTAGTTCATTCATAAATTTAGCGACTGATTTATCAGCTTTCATCTCAGGATTATCTTCTACAGCGATACTCAGCCTAGGAACGGCTCGTTGGATTTGATTAATAGCAGCATCGATATCTTTAGCAGAACCAGTTTTTTCTGCTTTTTCAGCAGCTTTTCTAGCATCAGTCAGCATTTTGAAAATTGATTTTTCGTGTTTAAGATAGCCTTTAACAGTTTCCTGAAGATTTGGAATTAGCGAAGCTTGTCTCTTGAGTTGATTGCCAATTTCTTGGATGCTGGCGACGATTTGAGTTTTAAGTTTTTGGAGGTCATTATAAATAGAAATGACATAAATTATGATAATAGCAGCGACGATGATAAATGGAATGAACATGATTTCCTTTCTTAATAAAATCTTGCTTTAGGATATGATAGCAAATTACTCTAGAAAAGTAATGGTAAAATAGGTAAAATAGGCTTTCTTAACATTAATAGGCCCCGTGGTGTAGTGGTTAACATGTCTCCCTGTCACGGAGAAGATCACCGGTTCGATCCCGGTCGGGGTCGCAAACCAATGTATTAGATTGATGTATCAATTTATATCATAGTTTATAAATTG
>CAYXMW010000065.1:0-2314 GCA_964466145.1 uncultured Pseudomonadales bacterium | reverse complement strand
GAAACGCTCCAATTTTTGTAGGTGGTGGTATAGCTCATGGTCCAACTGGTTTAGCCAATTGGAAGCTTAAGCTAACTAAGCGTTTTAAGTCTCAAGCACTAATCTCTGCTTTAAGTGCTCAGAAAGAAAATATTGTGGTTTGTGACGGCTTTAATGATTTAACTGGTAAGACTAAGCAGGCTGTCGAGCTACTAAGCAAGATCAGAGATAAGAATGAAAAAGTTTTAGTTGTTTTAACTGAGTCTAAGCCAGAAATAATCAGAGGTTTGAGAAACATCCAAAGAGTTGCAGTGACCAGAGCTGAAAGAATAAATATCTACGAAGTGTCTTTAGCTGATAAAATCATTATCACCAATGATGCAGTTAAGCAACTCGAAGAAAAATTAGCTAAGCATATTAAAGTAGTTAAAAAAGATAGCTAAAAATGAATCCATATATTTTAAAACGACCAATTATTACCGAAAAATCAATGCAACTGGCTAATGAGCGTAATACTTATACTTTTGAAGTAGATAGATTGGCCAATAAGCAGCAGCTTAAAGAAGCGATTGAAGAACTATACGGAGTAACTGTGTTGAGAGTTAATACTACTACTAGAAATACTAGTGTTAAGAAAACAGGTAAACGTCGTTTAGCTAAGAAAGTTGCTCAAGTTAAAAAAGCGATGATAACCTTAAAAGAAGGTGACAGTATAGAATTATTTGACATTCAAAACCAGTAATATGTTAAAGAAAAGAAAACCAACTACTAGCGGCACTCGTCATCAAGTTGTTTTAGATCGTAGCGATTTATACAAAGGTGAGCCAGAGAAGTCTTTATTGGCAAAAGGTCACAAGAAGCGTCAAGGTCGTGGTTATAAAGGTCACATCACCATGCGTCATCGCGGTGGAGGTGTTAAGAAAAGAATGCGTGTTATTGACTGGAAGCGAAGAAAGCGCGATATTTCAGGTAGGATTGAACGAATTGAGTATGATCCAATGAGAAGTGCAAATATTGCTTTAATTGTTTATCCAGATGGTGAAAAAAAATATGTAGTTGCTCCTGATGAATTGAATGTTAATGATCAAATTATTGCCGGAGAAAAAGTTGAGATTAAGACTGGTAATGCCATGCCTCTCCAGAATATTCCAATTGGCATTCCTATTCATAATCTTGAGCTTACACCAGGTAAAGGTGCTCAGCTAGTTCGTGGAGCGGGCACAGCAGCTTATATCCAAGCTAAAGAAGGCAAATACGCTACTATTCAAATGCCATCTAAAGAGCTGCGTTTGATTAACCTCAAGTGCTACGCTACAATTGGCCAGGTTGGAAATCACGACTGGAAAAATCGAAAGATTGGTAAGGCTGGAAGAAAGAGATTGATGGGAATCCGTCCAACCGTCAGGGGAGTTGCTCAACACCCAGGCTCTCACCCCCATGGAGGTGGTGAAGGTAGATCGGGTGTGGGTATGAAATATCCCAAGACTCCTTGGGGCAAGCATGCACTGGGTAAAAAGACTCGTGGAAAACGTAAAAGTACTAAATTTATTATTCGTGATCGAAGAGTTAAAATATAAAGTAAGAGTAAGATAAAAATATGGGAAGATCAAGCAAAAAAGGACCACACGTTGACCCAAAGTTAATGACTAAGGTCATGAAACAAAAGCAAGTTGGGCAAAAAACACCCATCAAAACTTGGGCTCGTGACTGCACTGTTGCCCCTGAGTTTGTTGGTCATACTTTTGCAGTCCATCAGGGTCGAGAGTTCAAAGAAGTTTTTTGCACTGAAGACATGGTGGGTCACAAATTAGGTGAATTTTCTTTAACTCGTACTTTTAGGGGTCATGGCAGAATGGTAAAACGAACAGCTTCTAAGACTTAAAAATATGAAAATTAAGACTACACAAAAACAAATTAGACAGACACCTCGTAAAATGAGATTAGTGGCTAATGAAGTTAAGGATTTGTCTTTAGAGCAAGCAATGCGTCAGCTAGCAGTGATAGATAGAAGAGCTAGTTTAAGTATTTTAAAAGTAGTCAAGCAGGCGATTGCAAATGCGATGAATAATCATCAATTGTCTTTTGAAAGCTTGGTTTTGTCCAGTATTCAAGTTACACCTGGATCTACTTATAAAAGATGGAGAGCTGTTAGTAGAGGTCGAGCTCACAGTATTATGAAAAGAACCTCTCATGTAATGGTTGAGCTTGAGGTTAAAGAAGACAAGGTGAATCGCGAAGCTAGAGAAGGTGCCCTGGGGCATAAGCCAAAACAAGAAAAAAAAATTAAGGCTAAGAAAACAACAACTAAAAAAATAACTAAGAAAACTAAAGTAGC
>CAYXMW010000064.1:0-2323 GCA_964466145.1 uncultured Pseudomonadales bacterium | reverse complement strand
GTTGTTTAATTAAATTCACAAGGAACAATATGGGACAAAAAAAGAATGTTGACATATCAATGGATGAAACTGAGATAAAGATTGTTGAAGCTTCAACTAGTACAGAAGATAGCACTGAGAACAAGGTAGTCAAGAAAAAATCCACTATTAAAAAAAAGCTTCGCAGTCAAAAATATCAAGCCGTCCGCTCTCAAGTAGATAAAACTCGTCTTTATGATACTTATTCCGCTGTAGAGCTAATTAAAAAACTTTCTTACTCTAGTTTTGCTGGCACAGTTGTGGCTCACCTTGTTCTTAATGAAAAATTTCAAGGCGAACGAGTTGGAATTCAGTTCCCCCATTCAACTGGTAAAAATATCATTGTCGCTATTGCTGATGAAAAACTTCTCACTGAAGTTGAAAAGGGGAAAATTAAGTTTGACGTACTACTGGCAACTCCAAATATGATGCCTAAGCTTGCTAAATTAGCTAAAATTTTAGGCCCTAAAGGCTTAATGCCAAATCCTAAACAAGGTACTTTAATCGATAACCCCAAAGATAAAAAGAAAGAACTTGAATCGGGTAAAATCACCATTCGTTCTGAACGAAAAGCTCCATTAATGCACATTGTAATCGGCAACACCGAGATGGAAATTAAAGAATTAGTAGAAAATCTGCAAACTCTCATGACCACACTCAAGGATAAAATCAGTAAGATCAGTCTTGCCGCTACCATGAGCCCCGGAATTAAAATGGCTGTAGAAAACTAGGCCCTAGTTTTAATCTCAGTTTCTAGTTTTTCAACAAACTCACTCACTTTCATCGACTCTTGTTTCTTACCATCTCGATATCGAACCGCGACTGATTCAGCTGCCACCTCTTTATCTCCCACCACTGCCATATAAGGCACTTTTTCTAGCTGAGCGTCACGAATTTTAGCCGAAAGAGTTTCACTGCGGTGATCTAACTCTACTCGGATACCTTTATTCAACAACTCATCTACAATACCCTGAGCATACTCAGTATTGCGATCAGTAATGGGTAGTAGCTTCACCTGAACAGGTGCATACCACAACGGGAATTTACCTCCATGATGCTCAATTAAAAAAGCAAAAAATCGCTCAAATGATCCGACTAACGCACGATGAATTACATAGGGCTGTTTTTTCTGCCCATCGCTATCAATGTACTCCAGCTCAAATCTTTCGGGAAGATTAAAATCAACTTGAATGGTTGAAATCGAGTCTTCTTTCCCAAAAATATTGACTGCTTGAACATCAAGCTTAGGACCATAGAAAGCTGCATCGCCCACTACTTCTTCATACTCAACACCAGCTTCATCTAAAATTTCACGCATAATATTTTCCATCTTTTCCCAATCATCACGACCTCCACAAAAAGAGTATTTATCATCTTTGGGATCAGAAAGAGAAAAACGGAAAGTATATTTATCAAAACCAACATCTTTGTAAAAAACATCCAACATCTCCATCACTTCTTTAAACTGATCTTTTAGCTGGTCCTCTGTACAGAAAATATGAGCATCATTCTGGGTAAAACCACGCACACGCTGCAAGCCATGAAGCTCACCAGATTTTTCATAACGATAAACAGTTCCCAACTCACCCATCTTGAGTGGTAAATCTTTATAACTACGAGGTTTACGTTTATAAACTACCATTCCCGCAGGACAATTCATTGGCTTTAAGTAATACTTCTCATCATCAAACTCTATCGCTGGATACATAGAATCTTGATAAAAATCTAGATGGCCTGATTTTTTAAATAAAGTATCGCGATTAATGTGAGGTGTTAAAATATGCTGGTAACCATACTTGCGCTCTAGCCAAATCATGTAATCTTCCATGGCTCGACGCATGGCATAGCCTTTTGGTAACCAAACTGGTAAACCTTGACCAATCTCAGGAAAAATTTCAAATAATTCCATCTCTTTACCAATCCGACGATGATTTCTTTTCTCAGCCTCAGCCAACATGGTTAAGTATTTACGTAGTTCTTTTTGAGTAGGAAAGGCGACCCCATAGATGCGAGTTAACATTTTATTTTTCTCATCACCATGCCAATATGCGCCGGCTACAGAAAGTAATTTGAAAGCTTTCACTTGACCAGTTGAAGCTACATGTGGACCAGCACAGAGATCGACCATGGCTCGCTCTGAACCAGGTTCACCACTCCAATAAACCGTCACCATCTCACCCTTAGCTTTAATTACGTCGACCCATTCCTGTTTGTATGGATTACCATCAAATAGTTCTCGTGCTTCTGCAACAGAAATTTCTTTCTCAATCAAAGGCAAGTCTAGATCAATAATTTCCTGCATCTT
>CAYXMW010000063.1:0-2450 GCA_964466145.1 uncultured Pseudomonadales bacterium | reverse complement strand
CCAACTCCTTCTCCTAGCCCATCACCATCGCTCTCCCCTAGCCCATCTCCTTCACTTTCACCGAGTTCTTCTCCAGAGTAATAAAAAAAGTTGCTAATAGTAATCCTGATTGTTGAGTTAATAAGTAGTGATCTAGCACTGCGATTGGTAGCAGGATTAATAACGGTAGAATTATTTTTTTAATATTTATTTTCTTTCTTAAAGACCAAATAAATAGAATTCCCAACACTCCAGTTTCTGTTAGCCATAGTAATCCGATGTGATGAACTGGTTGGACAAACCTAACTATTTCTGGGGTGTCGCTATATTTCTCTACCTCTGATGTAAATTGATTGAGGCCTACTCCCGCAATTGGATTGTTTAAAAACATATCGATTGAAGCATTTTGTAAGTAAGATCGACGAGTTAATGAATAAAATTGATTTAATTTTTTTGAAGTCAAATTGATTAATATGGGAGTAATAACAAATAGTAGTGCTCCAATAATAGTAAGTGATTTTAAATTAATTTGTTTTTTAGTGATGAGGATTAAGCCAACGAATAAAGTTACTCCAGCGGAAATCGATTGAGTGATGACGATAATGACAATAGCTAGTAAGACAGTAATTGTAGTTAGTATTTTATTACGCTTTTGTTGGGCTATCAGAAGTAAGCTAAAGATAGCTAAAATTCCTCCTAAAATATTAGGGTGAGCTGTGGTGCTATAGGGCAAAACCCTACCAGTATGCCACCACATATCTTTAGCTAGGCCGATTGAATTAGAGAGGTTTGTTTCACCTAAAAATGAATAGTTGAGAAAAGATTTCTGAAGAGCAAATTGCCAGATAGCCAAGATTGACTGAAACCAAATTGTAATGAGGATGGCGTGATGGACAAGTGTTTTTTGTAAAAGTTTTTTATGGGTAGTTAAAAACCAACCTAAAAATCCAATCTCAATTAGTTGGAGCAAGTACCAAATGGAGGCCAATGGATAAGAGACAAATATTTGGCGAACAATAATTAGTGAAATTAAAATGCTGGGAAAAAATAAATTTGAGGCTTCAGTGATTACTTTTTGTTTATTTTTAATGACTTTAATTAACCAAAGTAAGAGCAATAATAGAATTGGAATGTCACTGACGTAGAACTTGGGTATTAAGTAATCAACTAGCAATCCATTTACATATGCACTTGAATAATTAATTTTAAAAAATAAATTACTAGGAATTAAAAAAATTATTAAAGAGATTAAATAAATATAGATTTTATTAAAAGAAACTTGTTTCAACACATTGATATTATACTTCACCAACTAGTTTGGCTTGGTATTGTTTTTCAATTTGCCTGACAGTATTTTTTCGTAGGGGCTCAACATCCACTGCGGAGAGGTTTTTTTTCAGATCATGGAATTTAATGGTGAAGGTATGATTGCGCCTATAGATATCTTTTAATTCAACACTGCTGATTAATTTATCGATATTTTTAATAGTAGTTATCACTTTTCCAACAGCTGTTTCTTTGGTCAGCGTAAATGTTAGGTCTTCAATAATCGGCATAGTTTTGGGGACCGGTTGATATGTGGGATGAGTATTGGCTACTTTGAGTAATTTGACGATTGGAATTTCAACCCCAATTTTCCCAGATTTTAAAACTCCAATTGTGCCAATTTTAATTAATTCTTTTAGTTTATTTTTAGTGATAATTGTTGCTGATTGAGAAAATGGTTTGACTAATTTTTTATCAATTTCTATATCTATATAAGAAATGAAGAGTTGAGATAAGAGTGCTTCTAAAGAACCCCTTACAGTACGATAGCTAGCGGATGAAACCAAGCTTAGCATTAGCTGTTCATCAGGAAGTTTTTTCTCATCCTGTGGTTGGTAGGTATTGGCAATTTCAAATACAGACTGATTTTTTTGTTGAGGATTATTATTAATTATTTCTTCCAATGAAGCTAAAAGTGAACGGCGCAAATAGACCTTGTCATCGGTTAAAGGATTTTGAAGCTTAAGGTGCTTATTAGTGGAGTGACCTGATTGCAAAGCTATTTCTTCACTGATTAATGAATATGAATAAATTTCTTGCCAACCAATATTGCTCAGGAAATATTTAATTTTATCTTCCAGTTCAAAGTTTATATTTTTAGGATAAGTAGTAGGAATGGGAGTATCCATTAGTTTGCTAGGTAGATTATGGTAGCCATAGATTCTGGCGACTTCCTCAATAATGTCGACTGGAATAGCTAGATCTGGTCTGAAAGTGGGAGGCGTTATTTTTAATGCATTGGTTTCTTTTTCTTCCACCTTACATTTTAGGTCAGTTAAAATTTTAACAATCTCCTCTTTTTGAATTTCTAGGCCCATGTAGTCGTTAATTTTTCGTAAACTAATATTGATTGGTTTTGGAGTAGTTTCTCCTGAGAAGTCATCAAAAATTTTATTACCAATTTTAGCTTGACATAGGTCTTGGTA
>CAYXMW010000062.1:0-2531 GCA_964466145.1 uncultured Pseudomonadales bacterium | reverse complement strand
CAGACTTAGGTTTAAGTGACGCCAAGAAGTTTGTCGAGTCCGCTCCTCAAACCGTACTTGAGAGCGCCGGTAAAGACGCTGCTGCCGAGGCCAAAAAAGCCCTCGAAGAAGCAGGCTGTGTAGTTGAGCTTAAATAAGCCACTCACAACTTAAAAGAACTATTACGGACCCTAAATTTTAGAGTGAAACGAAAAAAATTTAGCTGGTACGCAAGATGCAAAGCAATTGAAAACCCCGTCATGGTTAAACCAGGCGGGGTTTTTTTGTAAAGTTATTGTTGAAATCTATACTTTTAACTCACCAACATTAGTTTGACGGTCCTTGGAAATGATATCTTTTTGATATCATTTCCAAGGGTTGTAGGTTAGTACATAAAGTAAGCCGCTTCTCTCCCACTCCAATGAGGTAATATTGAGCGAGCGTCACCACTAATAACTAGTAGGGATTTAGTAGCGAGAACGTGAAGGCTGGAATTAACGATAATGATAGACAACCAAGCCAGCCAGTTGCTGATTACGACACAGTTAGCGCCTTTGTTTAGACCCCTTTTTGACCCCCTACTCTCAAAACCACTGGTGCAAAAACATCAAATACCAAAACCCAAAGATAAGTCATCCCTCCACCCACTCCTAGTTTTTCCCATACTTTTCCACATTAAAAACATTACAGGATTTACTTTAAAATGTTATGGGCCACCCTATGTGAATAACTGCATTTAGTCACTTTGGGTATTTCTACCAGATAGGATTAGTGCTTGACCTAGTTTGTGTTTGTCTGCTACTTTTAATAGTAAGTAAGTACGATTTCGATGTGGTGAGTAAGTCCAGATATAAGGCTCTCAAAGCTAATAAAACCGCTACTTTCTTCACCGGATAATAACAACTAGTACGAAAGGAAAGCAATGAATAACTTAGATGACACCATGTCTAAAAGTGACCAGAAAAAAACTGGTAGAGCAGCTGATGCTGCCAGTCTAGATATCAACAATCTTCCAGATCTCTTAACAGTGCGTGAGGTAGCAGATTTACTTCGAGTCTCTCCCCTAACCATTAAAAGATGGGGCAAGCGCGGCAAATTACCCGCTATTAGAATCAACTCTCGCGGTGATAGACGCTACAAAAAAGAAGCAGTTATGTGGCTACTAGGCATGAGCCCCGATGACCAACCAGCAGAATAGTTGCACACTTAATATCTCAAAAGATTAAATAATCTATCAAAATAAAAAGCAGTCGATCATTTTTCGATTGCTTTTTTGATGGTTAAAATTATAAAAAGAATTAGCCGCAGTTGTCTCTTAAGTCTCCATGGCTCAACCATCAAACGAAATAGCCACTCCAAACCCAACTTTCTAAACCAATGGGGTGCGCGAGGGACTTTATTTAATAAATAATCAAAACTACCCCCCACCGCCATGGCAATCATAACCTTGTTCTTGGTCAATAAAGTCCGATTCTTCTCGATCCATAACTCTTGAGTAGGAGCACCAAAGGCCACAAATACTAAATCTGGCTTAATTCTAGCTATATTTTCCTCGAGTTGTTTTTTCTCCTTAGTAGTAGGTTCTAGAGCACTTTTGTAACCAGCTGTCCAGCTAACCTTTGTTCCTTTATAAGCAAAATAATCTGCTGGACTATAATCTCTTCCTCCAATGACTAATACCTCCAAATCTCGTTGACGAGCCAACTCTAACAAATCTGCCACTACATCTACTCCAGCAATCCTTTCAGAAAGTGGCTTAGCTTTTCCAAAAAGTGCTAGAAAATTCGATGCCCAAACCAAACCTACTCCGTCGGGCAATAGCAAATCAGCTTTTTTTAAAGCTTGCTTAAATTTATGATTACCTCGAGACTGAATAATTTGCTCTGGATTAGGGGTGTAAACCACATGAAGCTCTTTAGCCTCATTTAGCCACTTTTCGAAGATACTTAGCAAACCACTCCTTCTTCTGCCAAAAACGTTCAAATCAAAAAGAAGTTCCTTATCATCAATCTTTTTCATATATTTTACTCATTAAAATAATATTATACTACCAAGCAAAAACCCAAAAACTTTACTCCTAAAATCATAACATTAACTCCAATTCTAGCCAAATTGGCTTATTTCGCTATTTCTTCGGGCCAATAATGAATTGCTATGGTTATTTTTATAAACACACATAACTCACCACCCCACAAAAACCCAAAAAACGATATTTATTCAAAAAAACAATCAATCCTTTTTACAGATTTTGTACACAATTTAACTTGGGAAAACATCGTTTTTTACTTAAAAAATAGTTTTTGAAAAATAATCTAACTCAATAAATTTGTGGCAACAAAATATCCAGCTTTTGCGTATAATAAGTTAACTTATGAATTTGGTTGAACTCCGTCAGCAACACCCGCGCTTTATCTACGACTCATATCAAACTGATTTAACTGCAGCAGGTCTCAAAATTACTCATCACTTTAAAGTTGAACCAAACATAGAGTTCCACCCCACCGTTACTATTGAAGGTGTCACTCCAGAACAATGGAATGCTATTCCTCAAG
>CAYXMW010000061.1:0-2625 GCA_964466145.1 uncultured Pseudomonadales bacterium | reverse complement strand
TTTTCAATATTGGATAAATCAGTCTCGTTGAAAACTGGCACAAACTCATGTTGAAGAAAATTGGCATCAGTCACACCAATGCGGAAACTAACCATCGTACCCACATTTCCAAAAACTGCATTCTTAACTTCTTCATCGATCTGACTAATATACTGATTGGCCACGGTTAAACTCAATCTATATTTACGAGCCTCAGATAAAATTACCGCAAAATCTTCAGTGGCAAAATTTTGAAACTCATCGACATATAAGAAAAAGTCAGGTCTATTTTCCATAGCAGTATTTTGACGACTCATGGCGGCAGTCAATACCTTTGGTACTAAAATTAAACCTAAAAATTTAGCGTCTTCTTCTCCCAAAATTCCCTTAGAAAGATTGCATAAAATAATTTTTTTATTATCCATCGCTTCTCTGAAATCAAAAGCACTCTTAGGCTGGCCAATGATGTTACGCATTGTTTTATTAGTTACAAACCGACCAAATTTAGACACAATATAGTCAAGAACCTCTGATTTATGAAAGTCTGATGTTTGCGCTATTTGATCAGTCCAATAACGCTTTACCATTGGGTCTTTTACATAAGGTAGGTACTCTTCAACTAACTTGGCATCTGTCATCACCCTCACTAACTCCACAAAAGTGGCTCCAGGACGAGACATAATGGTTAACATCGCATTCCTAATTGCGTGTTCAAATCTAGGCCCAATGATTCCAGTTCGATGCGGATCATAAAGCTTGTACATTAAGTTAATTACACTCCCAGCCACAAAGTGCATTTGATCTTCCGTCTCAGCTTCCATGATGTTCATCCCCATCGGTCGCTCTAAATCAGATGGATTGAAATAAATAACATCTTCTGCTCTCTCTGGAGGCATCAACTCTAAAATATCTTCTACAAAATCTCCATGCGGATCAATCGCACAAACGCCATGTCCAGCTTCGATATCTTGCAAGATTAATTCTTTTAAGTACTCTGACTTACCCGTGCCAGTTTTACCGACAATATAAGAATGTCGGCGACGATCTTCAAGACTCATATGAACACTTCGCTCTTCACCACGATAAAAAGATTTACCTAGATACAAGCCTTCACTAGGAATCTCATTAGGAGCTGGAGCGCTCTTAGCATTTAATTCTTCAATATGATGTGTTTCAACAGTTTTATTAGGAAAATGAAAAATAGTCGCTAATTCCTCAGTGTTTAAAACTGGAGTAGTTCGTTTAAACAAAGGCATATATCGATACAAAAAATCAATCATGAACAAATGTTTGGGGAAAAACCTAACTTTAGTAAAATTATTATGGCCAGATCTAAACTGTGAAAAAGCACCTTTAATATTATTTAAATGAGACTCAGTAGTAGCACTATTATCAGCTGAAACTACAATTCTAACAGCCACTCTAAACCCGGGTTTCTCTGCTTTGGTAGAGATTGCTTCCATCTCTTTAGGATCATGACCGTAGGTAGCTTTATCTGGATCCGCCTCACGTTTCTTTTCATTACTAACATAAGATTTGCCTTTTTTTTGCCATTTTTTAGAAGCTGGCTCTAATACTAGTTGTAAAATCGCTCCTTCACCAAACCTCATCTTTGACATCGCTGAAGTAATTAGTGAAAGACCATCGGTAGGTAAGTCTTTATACGTTCTAATAGGAAAGTAGCTAGGTTTATCTAGTTTCAGTGCCTCAAAAGACACTTTTCCTTTTTCATTAAAAATATTAGTTTCATCTATTTCTTTAATATCTGCCTGAGGATAAGCTCCGTGGACTTGTTTCTCTACTAAGTCTCTAATTTTCCGTGGACAGTTAATGTGAAAAGATATTTTCTCCTGCAAAGCCACAATTTCAAAAGAAAAAATATCTTCTGGCCTCATAAACTGTAACGGCCCCGATTTTTTCAAAGAATATAAGCCCGTAAACATCTGCTCCGCAGCGTCAATTTTAATTTCGCTATCCCTAGGCAAGCGAACTAATAAAGTTACAAAATTTAAGGCATAATCTTCTCGACGACGATGTTTTAACCATTGAAAAAACATATACCCAAACACAACTAATAGGGCCATAAAAAATAAAATCAATGCCCCCCTAATAGTCCACCCAACCATTTGTTGTAAAAGAAGATTTAAGTCTGTCATGCTTGATTAACCTCTTTATAAATAACTTCACCAGTAAACATCTTCATAATTTTTTTACTCCACTCAACTAACCATCTAACGCTCAGATGAAGAGGTTTTTTTTGACCCATTTTTTCTTCTGCAGCAGTAATCGGTAAAACAATAACTGGTTTTTTGACAGGTGGATGAGCTGTTGAAGGTGCGATAGTACCATCTGCAATCACTATCTCACTCAAATCTTGATCTTGATGTTTTTCTACTTTTTGCAAATAACTTTCTACCTCTACTGGCAACTCTCCAGACTGCTCATACTCAACTTGCTGCAAACCTGCACCACTCTCAATTGGACTAATGTCTGGAGATACACTCGCTATTGATTCTTTTAGAGTTGCTGTCGTAGATTGAGCTGGATTTAAAGTATCAGTAGCATCAAGAGTAGCCTGAGGAACTGCTTGAGCAAGTACATCTACACCACTTTGTTCAATCTCAGTTAAAACTTTATCTAAAATAT
>CAYXMW010000060.1:0-2666 GCA_964466145.1 uncultured Pseudomonadales bacterium | reverse complement strand
AAATCTTGAAGAACTACTTTGCCTGCGCCAATAGTAAAATGATTTACTTCAGAAGTACCCATCTGCCCGATGGGAAGACCAACTGCTTCTCCAGAAACTTCAAGTTGTGTATGCGGATATTTTTCCAGCAAACTATCATAAAAAGGCTTATTGGCTTGAGCAATCGCATTGCCTGGATAATCTTTGTTAATTCCCCAGCCATCCATCACAATCAACATCACTTTGTTTTGATCAACCATAATTTAATCCTTCACCTTGCTTTTAAAATGGGAATTTTGCTAATTGAGCTTTATCACCCAATTGAGCCTCAATTCTCATTAATTGATTATACTTACTAATCCGATCGCTGCGAGAAAGAGAGCCAGTCTTAATCTGACCAGTTCCAACACCGACTACAAAATCAGCAATAAATGCATCTTCCGTTTCTCCAGAGCGATGCGAGACTACCGAGGTAAATCCATTGGCCTCAGCCAACTTCATGGTCGCAATTGTTTCAGTGACTGTCCCGATTTGATTTAACTTAATTAAAATTGAGTTAGCTGCTTTCAGCTCAATCCCTTTTTGTAAAAACTTAGGATTAGTCACAAATAAATCATCACCCACGATTTGAATTTTATCGCCCAGCTTACTAGTCATCATCGTAAAACCAGCCCAGTCATCTTCAGCATGACCATCTTCGATAGAAATAATTGGATATTTTTCGACCCACTGCTGATATCGCTCTACCAGCTCTTCACTAGTCAAAGACTTACCTTCAGTTTTCAATTGATATTTACCATTTTCATAAAACTCAGTTGCAGCTGGATCTAAAGCAATCCCAATTTCTTCTCCTGGTTTGTAGCCTGCTTTTTCAATTGCTTGTATAATTAGCTCCAAGGGAGCCTCATTAGAACCAAGAGCGGGGGCATAACCACCTTCATCACCAACGGTAGTTTGATAGCCTTCAGTTTTTAGCAGCTTACCTAAAGCATGAAAAATCTCAGCTCCCCAACGGACTGCCTCAGTGATTGATGGTGCACCAACTGGCACAATCATAAACTCCTGCATGTCAGCTGAGCCCATCGCATGTTTACCACCATTAAGAACATTCATCATCGGAATTGGTAGAGTAAATTTATTTACATCATGACCAAATAATTCTGCCACATACTCATAAGTTTCTTGATTTTTAGCTAGAGCTGCCACTTTAACTACTGCTATTGAAACTGACAAAATTGCATTGGCACCCAACTTGCTTTTGGTTTCAGTCCCATCCAGCTCCAACATCTTTTTATCCAGTCCATCTTGATCAGTTACGTCCATGCCCTTAATAGCTGAAGCAATTATCTGATTCACATTTTTAACTGCCTGTTGCACGCCTTTTCCACCATAACGACTACCACCATCGCGTAACTCTAAAGCCTCGTTGGAGCCAGTAGAGGCACCAGAGGGCACAGCTGCTCGAGCCTTAAGACCATTTTCTAAAACTATTTCTGTTTCTAAAGTGGGATTTCCGCGAGAATCTAAAATTTCCAAAGCAAATACACCAGCAATATTCATCATGAACTCCTCCTATATTAACCAATATGAAAAGTATACCTTAATCTAAGAAATCTTGTAGCATCTTGCGACGGCTAGGATGCTTGAGCTTACGTAGCGCCTTTGCTTCAATCTGACGGATTCGCTCACGAGTCACCCCAAACTTACGACCCACTTCTTCTAGAGTCATCATCTTATTATCATTTAGACCAAATCTCATCTTCAATACCTTAGACTCACGATCAGATAAAGCACTCAGCACCTCTTCCACATTCTCTTTGAGCATCTGTTCAGTAGTGACTTCATAGGGTGACTTCTGCTTTTCGTCTTCAATAAAATCACCCAGAGTACTGTCATCATTGCTATCACCCACTGGAGATTCAAGAGAAGTAGTATTTTGAGCAACTTTAAGAATTTCGCGAACCTTATCAGGATCGATCTCCATGATCTCACCAATTTCTTCTGGGGTGGGCTCACGACCGAGCTCCTGCATCAACCGGCGCGAGGTGCGCATCAATTTGTTAATCGTCTCCACCATGTGAACTGGGATACGAATGGTACGAGCTTGATCAGCGATAGAACGAGTTATGGCCTGACGAATCCACCAAGTAGCATAAGTAGAAAATTTAAAACCTTTAGTCCAGTCAAATTTTTCAACTGCTCTGATTAAACCCTTATTGCCTTCTTGGATTAAATCTAAGAAGGTCATCCCCCGACCAATGTATTTCTTGGCAATTGAAACTACCAAGCGTAAATTAGAATCAATCAGCTTTTGTTTAGCAGCTTCATCTTCTTTTTCGACTCGCTGAGCCAAACGAATTTCATCTTCACGATTTAGAAGCGGAACTCGACCAATCTCTTTGAGGTACATCCTGACTGGGTCTGAGGCATTAGACCCATCTAAAGATGATAGTTCTTGCAATTCTCGAGTAAGCTCGGTGGCAACGTCATCATCTTCTGCATGAGTAGTAGACTCAAAAACATCAACATTCTTCTTCAGAATAGCTGCATAAAAACTATCTAGCTCTTCAAGGTATTCTTCTGGCTCAATAAAAACAGCCAATACTTCGTCCTGGGTAATATACCCTCTAGACTTAGCTAGCTTAATTAACGCCTTAATATCATCCTTAATTGCTTGAGGAATTTTC
>CAYXMW010000059.1:0-2739 GCA_964466145.1 uncultured Pseudomonadales bacterium | reverse complement strand
CTCATTCGACGACGATCTGGATCAACGCTTTCAACAGTCACGGTTACCTCAGCGCCTTTTTCATAAACTACATCAGGACTAAGCTTACTAGCATGAATCAAACCATCAACACCATCTTCAACATTAACAAATACACCAAATGGCTCTACTCTTGAAACAGTACCTGTCAAAGTCGTTCCAACTGGGTATCCTTTATCAATTTCTTTCCAAGGATCATCAGAAAGTTGTTTTATAGACAAATTAAGCTTATTAGTTTTTTCATCAACACCTAAAACCTTAACTTTAATTCTATCGCCAACCCGATGATAGTTTTTTGGATGGTCAACTTTTTCCCAGGAAATTTCAGAGATGTGAACTAATCCTTCAATATGACCAACATTATCTTTATCATCTACAGGAATCTCAACTGTGACAAATAAACCAAAATGCATTACTCCAGAAACAACACCTTCATAAATAGCACCTGACTCTACAGCAGATAAAGCTGAATCTCGCAGTGCTAATTCATCAGCCTCAGACACATGACGCTCTGAGAAAATAAGACGATTTTTTTCACGATCTACTTCAATCGCTTTAACTTGAAAAGTTTTATTTAACAAGTCATCAATCCTACCCATGAAATCTTTACCAAACTGACTAGAAGGAACAAAGCCTCTCACTCCACTTACTTCAACAATCATGCCACCTTTATTGGTCTCAAGACCTTTAGCAGTTAGCTCTATATCACCATCTAAAGACTCTTCAAAAATCTCCCACTTAGCATCAACCGCAGCTTGTCTGAGAGAAACTGGTATGTATCCACCCCTAGAACTATCTTCTGAAACAACAGTTACTTCTATTTTTTGACCCTCTTTAAGCTCATTGATGTAATCTTGAGCAATTTCAAACTCACGACTACCAACGGCAGCTAAGGTTTTAGCATTAATATCTATTATTAGAGCATTTTTTTGCTTTTCTATAATAGTACCGGTGATTTGTTCGTCTTTGTGGGGTACAACAATAACTTTATCTACTTGTTTAAGTAGTTCTGCCATTGATTGCGGTTTTTTAGATTTTGGAGAAATTTTCTTTTTTGAAGTTTTCTTTTTTGAAGACTTAGCAGGCTTAACTACTGCTTTATCTTTCTTTGGTTTATCGTCCTTGGTGCTCATAATACATGTGTTCCCCTTTCGATTGGAATAGGGTACAGTATACCATACTAGTATCTACTTTCCAGAGGTATCTATGAAACTTCGCCTTCCCAAAATTAGTGATGTTAAGAATAAAACTATCTTAGTCAGAGTTGACTATAATGTACCTCTCAAATTAGTGAATCATAAATATAAAGTTGTTAATGATCGTAGAATTCAAACTTCTTTAGAAACTATTGACTTTCTTAAAAAGAATAACTCTAAAATTATTCTCATAACTCATGTAGGTAGACCGGGTGGAAAACATAATAATAAATTAAGCTCAAAGCCAATTGCTGACCACATGACAAAAGTGCTTAAAATTCCTACGTTGTGGGTAAATGACTGTATTGGAGATCAAGTTAAAACTGCTGCTGATCAACTTCAACCAGGGGAAATTTTACTATTAGAAAATACTCGTTTTCATCCTGAAGAGAAAAAAAATGACCTTCAATTTGCCAAAAAAATAGCTTCCTTAGCTGATGTTTACATAGATGATGCTTTCTCTACTTCTCATCGAGAGCATGCATCAACAGTTGGTGTAACCAAATACTTACCTAGTTTTGCTGGCTTTCATTTGCAAACAGAAATTAAAACTCTCATCAAACTAACAACTAAACCAAAAAGACCGTTTTTTGCCATTGTGGGTGGAGCAAAAATATCTGACAAAATTGCTGTGCTTGAAAAACTACTTAAAGTTGCTGACGCAGTTTTAGTTGGTGGTGGAGTAGCCAATAATTTCTTAAAAGCAGAAGGAATAGAGATTTACAAATCTTACCTTCAAGATGTACCAGCAGATCTAAAAAAAGAAGGCATTAACTATGTAATGTTGGCTAACAAGCTAATTGAAGAAACAAAAACAGAAAAAATTCTTAAGGATGGCTACGTACCATTACCAAAAATTCTCTATCCTTTAGATGTAGTTGCTGCAAAATCACCAGAATCAACTGAAACTCAAATTATTGATTTAACTAGTGGCATGGCAGATAAACCAAATGATAAAAACCTAATGTACTTAGACATCGGGCCTAAAACTATTCGCCTTTACCAAGAACTAATTGCTCAAGCAAAATCAGTTTTTTGGAATGGACCGATGGGATACTTTGAAAAAAAACCATTTAAAAAGGGCACAGTTGAAATTGCTAAATCATTAGCAGCTCTAACATCAAATAAGACCACAACTGTTGTTGGTGGTGGAGATACAATTAAAACAATTTCTGATTTAAAGCTAGATAAAAAATATACTTATATTTCAACCGCTGGCAGTGCGGGACTATTATTTTTAGCAGGACAAGATTTACCAGCCCTTAAGCCCTTGACGAAGACTACTCAATAAGATTATTCTTAAGTCATCTCCTAAATTAGAAGATATTCTTATGTCAAACATTGCGCCAATCAATCCAGGAATACCGACTTCTAGCTTACCAACTCAACCAACTGAACAGGTTTCTCCTCCTCAGAGCATAAAAAGTCCTCAGCAAAAAATTGAAAGAAGAGACCCTACTAAAAAGAAAACAAAATGGAGCTACATAATTGGCGGCATAATTTTACTAATGCTGATTATTGGAGG
>CAYXMW010000058.1:0-2913 GCA_964466145.1 uncultured Pseudomonadales bacterium | reverse complement strand
TTTTATTTTTCTCATCACCATGCCAATATGCGCCGGCTACAGAAAGTAATTTGAAGGCTTTGACTTGACCAGTTGAAGCTACATGTGGACCAGCACAAAGATCGACCATGGCTCGCTCTGAACCAGGTTCGCCACTCCAATAAACCGTCACCATCTCACCCTTAGCTTTAATTGCGTCGACCCATTCCTGTTTGTATGGATTACCATCAAATAGTTCTCGTGCTTCTACAGCAGAAATTTCTTTCTCAATCAAAGGCAAGTCTAGATCAATAATTTCCTGCATCTTAGCTTCAATCTGAAGAAAATCTTCGGCTGAAATCTTCAACTCACCAGCATCGAAGTCGAAGTAAAATCCATCATCAGTAGCTGGACCCATCGCTAAGTGAATACTGGGATAAAGCTCCTTAACAGCTTGATGTAAAACATGCTCGGCAGTGTGTCTTAGCTTCCATAAATTAGACTTTTCTGCTTTAAGCTGTGCTTGCTTGTTATTATTTTGTTTATTTGACATGTTTATTTCCTTATTTCTTAATTTTACACTATATTTTACTCATAGAAAGACCCCCGTCGAGGCGGAGGTTGTAGTTATTTACCACGACCACCCTGGCCCTAGGGGTTGGTAGTAGTAGTGGTAATTGAATTTAAAAACTTTTTCATTGAGATTTACTTATATTTAGCAGCAGGAACAGCGGGGATAGAGGCTATTTTGTCCAAGATCGCTTGTGCTACAGTCGCTTCTCCTTGCCCTGCAAACTCAATCACAAACTCATTTAAAGACTCAAGGGCGGCTTCTTGTCTTCCATCTACTAATCCCACTACATACCACCAGCTGTAAAAATCCCCATCGGCATATTCATGAATGGTTATCATTGATGATTTATCTATTTTTGTGGGAGTTTCTATTTTTGACATTAAATTCTTCCTAGTTGGTTTTTAAAATTCAGCAAATATTTTTATATCAAAACTATTCTATATATATCAATTAATCTCGTCAATTGCAACTTTTTTAATACCGATAGTGCTCTGGCTTAAACGGACCTTTTCTAGAAACTCCCAAATATTCACTCTGATCTTTGGTTAACTTAGTTAACTTCACTCCCAATTTATCCAAGTGCAAAGCGGCTACTTTTTCATCTAAATGTTTTGGTAATCGATATACTCCCACCTCATGTTTTTTACTAAACAACTCCATCTGTGCCAAAACTTGATTGGTAAAAGAGTTTGACATTACAAATGAGGGGTGGCCATTAGCGCAACCTAAGTTAACTAATCTTCCTTCTGCCAAAAGAATAATCCGATGGCCATCGGGAAAAGTATATTGATCTACTTGAGGTTTAATAGTAACTTTTTCAATTTTAGGAAATTTATTGAGCTGATCAACTTGAATCTCAATATCAAAGTGCCCAATATTGCATACTACTGCCGCATCTTTCATTTTTTTCATATGCTCAATGGTAATAATATCCTTACAACCTGTAGCCGTTACAAAAATATCAGCTTCTTTGACCACATCCTCAACTCTTTTAACTTCAAAACCTTCCATAGCTGCTTGTAAAGCACAAATGGGATCAGTCTCTGTCACAATTACTCTGGCTCCAAAACCTTTCATTGATTGGGCGCAACCTTTACCTACATCTCCATAGCCTGCTACCAAGACAATTTTACCCGCTATCATTAGGTTTAAAGCTCTTTTAATGCCATCAGCCAAAGACTCTCGGCAACCATATAAGTTATCAAACTTGGACTTAGTAACGCTGTCGTTGACGTTAATAGCCGGAATCTTTAACCTACCCTCGCTCATCATCTTGTAGAGATTGTGAACTCCAGTGGTAGTCTCTTCAGAAGCACCTTTTATATTCTCTAGCATCTCGGAGTGTTTATTATGGACCCAAGCCGTGAGGTCACCGCCGTCATCTAAAATTAAGTTGGGACCAACTACTTTGCCTTGCTTATCTTTAAACAACAAAGTCTGCTCAGTACACCACCAGTACTCTTTCTCCGTCTCACCCTTCCAGGCAAAAATTGGCACCCCTTTTTTAGCCACTGCTGCGGCTGCTTGGTCTTGAGTAGAAAAAATATTACAAGAAGCCCATCTTACTTTTGCTCCCAATTCTTGGAGCGTCTCGATTAGAACCGCAGTTTGAATAGTCATGTGTAACGAACCAGCAATTCGCGCCCCCTTGAGAGGTTTTTTTTGACCATATTCTTGGCGCAATGCCATCAAACCAGGCATTTCTTTTTCTGCCAAAACAATTTCTTTTCTACCCCACTTGGCTAAAGAAATATCTTTGACTTTATAGTCTCGTTTTTTGTTAGAAGACAATTTTTTTGCCATATGTTTCCTGATATCTTTTTATAATTTTACTTTTATTAAATTTATGTTCTTGCGTACCATGTTTCTCGACTGCAAATGAAGCTATTGTGCACCCCAATTGAGCTGATTTGATCACATCCCACTCTCGCACATAGCCATATAAAAATCCAGCTCGAAATGCATCACCGGCACCAGTAGGATCGACTACTTTTTTAAGCTTCACTGCGCCAATCGATTCTTCCTTCTTGCTAGATTGTAAAATCTTGACCCCTCTCTCCCCTAAAGTCACCAGCAATAACTCAACCTTATCGAGTATCTGGGCCTGACTCCAACCTGTTTTTTGCTCCAATAAGCCCAACTCGTAATCATTTAAGATCAGTATCTCTGCAGCCTCTACCCCAGATCGTAAATCCAGCTGATTCAGATTACTTATCTGCTGACCGACGTCATACAGCATCTTCATCCCAAATTTTTGACACTCCTCTACTTGAAGAGCCATTTGTGTTGGATCATGAGGTGAAATCACTACCAAAGCTGTTGAGTTTCGCCACTTTTCTAGCGACAAGCTTTCAGCTTCCCCCATCGCTCCTGGATAAAAA
>CAYXMW010000057.1:0-3215 GCA_964466145.1 uncultured Pseudomonadales bacterium | reverse complement strand
CTTGGAGTATTTTTTCAGAAAATTGAGTGATTTTTTCATGCCACTCTCTAGTTATCTCTTCATCAGCAACTGTATAAATTACTTGCTCAACTTTATTAAATTGATGAACCCTAATAATTCCACTAGTATCTTTACCATGGGAGCCAACTTCTCGACGAAAACAAGGTGAGATGCCAACCATTTTAATTGGTAAGTCCTTTTCAGTAAGCGTTTCTCCTTGGAGATAGGCGGTTAAAGCAACCTCTGATGTGCCAGCTAAATGAGAGTCGTCTTGAGTGGTATAGTGGTCCTCTTCCCCCCAAGGAAAGAAACCCGTACCAATCAATGCTTCTTTTCTAACTAAAGCAGGTACTGTCATTGGAGTAAAACCATGGTCAATCATTGCTTGGAGTGAGTATTGCAGTAGAGCTTGTTCTAAAAGTACGGCCTCATTTTTTAAAAAGTAGGAGCGGAAACCACCAATTTTAACTGCTCGCTTAGTATCCAGTAGATCTAGATCATACATGAGCTCTTGGTGTGGCTTAGGTTCAAAATCGAACTTGGGTTTATCCCCAATCTGACGAGCAACCTCATTACCAGATTCATCTGTACCAATCGGGACATCTGCAGCTGGAATATTGGGAACTTGAAGCATTAAGTCGTTAAAGATTTTTTCGACTTCTTTTAGTTTTGGTTCAATTTCTTTAAGTTGAGTTTTGAATTCTTTACCCCGTTCAATATCTGCTACTTTTGGCTTTCCACCTTGCTGAACTTGTTTTTTTATTTTGTTAGCATTTTGGTTAATTTGCTGGCGAATAGCCTCTACTTCTTTAATTAATTCACGTCGTTTCTCATCAGTATTAAGCACTTGATCAACAATAGTAGAATCAAGTTGTTTGTCATTGGTGGCTTTTTTAACCAGGTCTTTATTGTTGCGAATGTAGTTAATGTCTAGCATAAGTGACTCCTTATTATTCCATTTCTATAAAAGTAGTTATTAAGAATTGGATATGATCAGCTTGTTCTTCTGTGATCAGTTCAAATCCTTGGGCGACATCTTCCCTATTTACTCCAGCAGCAAAGGAAGCATCTTTGAGTTTTTTTCTAACTTTGCTCGCCTTCATACCTTGAAATCCGTTGGGCCGCATCAGTGAATAGGCATATATAAAACCAGAAAGCTCATCGCAGGCAAAAAGATAGCGCTCTAATTCTGTTTTTGGTTCTTTATTAGTTCTAGCTGGGGCGTGAGATAAAATAGCATCTTTTAGTTCTTTAGGGTAATCATTTAAAAATTCACTGACAGCTTTATTAGGATGTTCATCTGGGTATTTTTCCCAGTCTAGATCATGTAGTAAGCCAGTTTGGTACCACAACTCTTCGTCTTTACTAAGCTTTTTAGCGTAAGCTGCCATGGCAGTAGCAACCATTTGCGAGTGATGGCGTAGGGCTGAATTTTCAATGTATTTTTTCAGTAAGTCTAGTGATTCAGCGCGTGTAGGTAAAGTCATATTTATTTTTTTAGTTGCTCAACTCTTTTTGTTAATAATGTTGGCGCAGTTGCTAGTAGTAACCAAGCTGATTTTGGTCCATGTTTTTTACCCAACAAAGCTAAATAGATGGCTCCAAAGCCCTGTTTAGCCCCAATAGTCTCTTTGGCTAGATCATAAATGGCTTGCTGTAGTTCTTGTGGATTCCAATTATCTTTTAAAGTAGTTAGTCCCACAGTTTTTTCAAAGAAGCTAATCTGTTCAGTACTTATTTCTTGAGCACCAGCTGGCAATTCATCTGTTGGGGTTAATTGATACTCATCGGGAGCATAGTTATCCACCCAAATTTGAGCGTATTTTTGTCTATCTTCCAGCTCCTTAATTTCTTGATCAGATAAAGCTGAGCCTTTAATCTCAGCAAACTTTTCAACTAAGTTTATTTCAGGGTGCTGCATCCAGAGAGCAATGTCTCGAAAACGAGGCACAAAGTAAGCTGATGGAACTTCACTTATTTGTGATAATTCAAATGCTCTGCCTTTACGTTGATCGCCTTCTTCTTGTCCCCAAAAAATTCTAGCTCCTTGGTCATAACCATCAAATAAATCTGGAATAGACATCGTTCGTGGGTCAAAATCAATGACGCTGTTGTAGTGAGAGTGAGTAAACAAGAAGCGTCCGATTTCAGCTGGAAATAACTGGATAAACTCACGCGCAGAAGTACCAACGCCTTTACTAGAGCTCATCTTAGCTCCACGGATTAAGATCCATTCATAAGGAATGTCAAAAGGATTAGGAATATCAAAGACTTGTTCACACATGGCTTTCCCCATGTCTCTGGATCCACCAGCAGAAGTGTGGTCTTTACCAGCTCCTTCTACATTGACTCCCATGGTAGTCCAGTGAGCTGGCCAGTCTACCTTCCAAAGTAATTTTCCAGTGCCACCAAAGGGAGTGACGCTACCAGTATGTTCACAGCCTTTAGCCCAAGTTACTTTACTTGGTTGGCACTCATAAGTAACTTGTTCCCCATCCCAATTAGTCACTAATGTAGTACCTACTTTGCCACACTCTTCACAAGTAACTTGAAAAGGATACCAGTTTTTTGGGAGATCATATTCAGCTACCTCGCGGTAGATTTTTTTCATTTGCTCAACACTGTCTAAAGCAGTTTTGATAACTCCATCCATTTGGCCAGATTCATAAAGATCATGACTCCACACAATTTTTTGTTCACAACCTAGCCGACGAAATGCATCAATGAAATCAAAGGCATAAAACTCGGCGAAGCTTTTGGCTTGACGGTATCTGTCTTTTTCTTCTTCAGAAGAATGGCTGAAATCTACTCCAGATTTGTCTAGAGCTGGAGCAGGAATTTTAGAAAGAGGTTTTCCCATGTGTTGTTCATAGTCTTTTTTATCTAGATAGGCAGGTAAGCCATCCATGGGGTCCATATCATTGAAGACATAAGTGCTTACAGTCTCTGGAGTTTGAGCTTGTAAAACTTTAGCCACTAAATCATGGAGTAGAACTCCTCTTAGTGCTCCAGTATGAACTCTCCCTGAAGGAGTCTTCATGTCATCTACATGTAGGTTTTTAATACCTAGTTTTTTTTGCCACTTCATTATTCCTAGGGCTAGTTTATCTGCCCAGTGTGGAGATTGAATGATGGTGGAGCTTTTTTTATTCATATTGAGATTCTCTTATTCTAACAAAAAACCCCCGTTGTGGCGGGGGTGTTATTTTTATTTG
>CAYXMW010000056.1:0-3319 GCA_964466145.1 uncultured Pseudomonadales bacterium | reverse complement strand
TTGGCATTGTTTTAGGACTCATTGGAGGCTTCCGCTACAAAAAAATACAGGCAGAAAAACCACAACTTACATTTGAACGACCCCGCTACCAAAATCTAACTAAAGTTCTTGAGGTTTCCGGAGTAGTTGATGCTAAAGAAAAGGCCAAGCTCAGGTTTGCAGCTGGTGGAAAAATAGTTTATCTAGGAGCAAAAGAAGGTGACTTTGTTAAAAAATGGCAAACTATCGCTACCATCGATAAAAGAACCTTGCAAAAACAACTTCAGCAAAATTTAAACCTATACATGAAGGAGCGTTGGGACTGGGAAACCACTCAAGATAATACTGATTATGATTCTGACTCACTAGAAAACCGCCGAGTGATCGACAAAGAACAGTGGGATCTGAACAATGAGGTTCTTGATGTCGAAATTAATAGCATTGCCATTACTAACACTGTGCTTTCAGCCCCATTTTCCGGGATCTTAGTTAGCTCTCCCACCAATGTCACTGGGGTTAATCTCTTAGCTACAGAAGTCTTCGAACTAGTTAATCCAGACACATTAATTTTCAGAGCAGCAGTAGATGAAGCAGATATTGCTCAGGTAATAACTGAGCAGCCAGGAAAAATTTTCTTAGACTCTTATCCAGATGATGCAATTTCCACCCAAGTAAGCTACATCGCTTATAAAAGCAATTCGTCATCTACTGGAACTGTTTTTATAGTTGAGTTTCCACTTATTGGAGAAAACCTACTTAATAAATATCGCCTCGGCATGAATGGTGATGTTGAAATAAAACTCGATACTCGTGAGAATGTCCTCACTATTCCTTTCGAAGCTACTAGAGAGCGAAATAATAATATCTATGTTGATGTTAGAACTGAAAACAACCAATATGAAGAAAAAGAAATTAAAGCTGGATTAGAAACCGATGATTACATCGAAGTCTTAGAAGGACTGAGTGAAAATGACGAAGTCTTAATCCCAGAAAATTAGCATGTCACTGCTTCAACTAAAAAATGTCTCTAAACACTATCAAATTGGCGATATTACCATCAAGGCTTTAAATAAGCTATCTTTTAAGATTGAACCGGGAGAGTTTGTGGCAGTCATGGGCCAATCTGGATCAGGAAAATCTACTTTTTTACAAATTGCTAGCATGCTAGCTGAACCCACAACTGGCACAATTACTCTCAGAGGTAAAAACGTAACTCACTATGACGAAAAAGATCGAGCTCACTTGCGAAATAAAGAAATCGGTTTTGTATTCCAACAATTTAATTTATTAGCTAAAACTTCTGCTCTAGATAATGTAGCTTTACCCTTAGTTTATGCTGGAGAATTAGAATTAGCCCGTCATAAAAAAGCTAAAGAAATGCTAGATAGAGTTGGCTTAGGAGATCGACTTGAAAATGCCCCCAATCAACTGTCTGGAGGTCAACAACAGCGAGTAGCCATTGCTAGAGCTTTAATTAATGAGCCTTCAATTTTATTTGCTGATGAGCCTACTGGAAACTTAGATTCAAAAAGTGGAACTGAGATAAAGAATTTATTTAAAGAACTTCATCAAGAAGGAAAAACTATTATTATGGTTACTCACGAAAAAAACATCGGTAAAATAGCTGAAAGATTATTGATTATTAAAGATGGAAAAATTACTAATGACACCAAAATTTAAATAACTATGGAACTAAAAAGCATTTTTCTAACCGCCATTAAAGCCCTGTGGGTAAATAAAGCACGTTCTTTTCTAACCATGCTAGGGGTGATTATTGGGGTGGGCTCAGTGGTACTCCTAACTAGTATCGGCACTGGCCTACAAATCTACATCGAAAAACAATTTGCGGATTTAGGAGCAAATACCCTTTTTGTAGTACCGGGAAATCCTTTTGGTGAGGGCGGAGGTTTAGGTAACCAAGAAGCTGCTTTTATTGAAAGTACCAAAGCCAACTTAAAAAGAAGACATCTTGATAAAGTTTTGCGAGATAATCGAGACATTATTTCTGATGGAACTGTGACTGGCTATAGCTCTGGTGAAGCTAAATACAAAGAAGAAACTAAAAACGTTACTCTTCTTGGAGTCACAGCCAACTATGAGACTGTTAATAACACCAAAGCTGGTAAAGGAAAATGGTTTTCAGAGAATGATGAAGAACGTAGTAAGCGAATTGTGATGCTAGGATCAGAGATAGCAACAGAGCTTTTTGGTCAGGTAGATCCAGTTAATAAGAAAATTAAAATTGAAGGTCAAAACTATCGAGTAGCTGGTGTTTTAGAAGAAAAAGGTAGTTTCGGTGGCCCTAGCTACGATAACTACATTTATTTACCACTCAATACTCTTTTTGATGATTTTAATACCGAATTAATTGACAACTTTATCTTTAAAGTTAAAGATGAAAATAAGATCAATGAAGCTATTAATAAAATCGAACAAACTCTCTACAGTGAAAACTTGGAAGAAGATGAGTTTAGTGTTTTTGACCAAACTCAACTCCTCGAAACAATTAATAGTATTTTAGGAGTATTAACAGCGGGGCTTGGAGCAATTGCTGCCATTTCTCTGGTAGTGGGAGGCATTGGGATTATGAACATTATGTTAGTATCAGTTTCTGAAAGAACTCGTGAAATTGGCCTACGTAAAGCTCTAGGAGCGACACCAAATGTGATTCTAATTCAGTTTTTATTTGAGGCAGCATTATTATCGTTAGTAGGTGGCATGATTGGGGTTGGTATTGCCTATGCTGGCTCATTATTTATCCAACAGTGGTTCCCTGCCCAAGTCACTATGGGGGCAGTGGTACTAGCCTTTAGTGTTTCAACTGTAGTGGGTTTAATCTTTGGTGCTGCTCCTGCCAATCGAGCCTCTAAGCTCTCCCCAATCGAAGCCCTCAGATACGAATAATGCTATACTGAACTTGATAAATATGACTAAAATTTTGATTAGAATTTTATTTTTAGCCTCAGTGGTTGTTGGTGGAATTTTATTTTCAAAACAAAACCAAAGTTCTGGAATAGCAAATGATTTAGAAGAAAAAAAAGAACAGTTCCAAGGCTCAGTTAAAGGCATCAGTAATACTGTTGGTGAGCAAACTCAAGAATTAACCAGCAGAGGTCAGGAAGTAAGCGAACATGTGAGTAATATTTTAGAAAAATATATTAAACCAACTGAAGAAACTCAAAGTAATGAAGATGCTTCTGATAATCAAGACAAGCCAATTTATGAAGAAACTTTAGACTACGGTCGATATCTTTACTGCCAACAAGTAATCAAAGATTACGATAACCAACATCCTTAATCATCAGCTTATAAATTCGCTCGCACTTTAATTTCAGCTTCA
>CAYXMW010000055.1:2004-3480 GCA_964466145.1 uncultured Pseudomonadales bacterium | reverse complement strand
TATTCTTTATTGGCGTGTATTTCTATGGAATCCAATAAGAAATTTTCTTCAGAGCACTTTTAGTCAATGGGGTAATTTATCTGAGGGTTGGCAAATATTCACTCTCAGCATCCCCGTGTTAATAATATCAACTGTACTTTCAAACATTCTTTCTCATTTAGTAATCAACAAATTTAAAAAAGATATTTCTTAGCACAAATTTTATTAATAGATTTAACTAACAATGATTCTATTTGGGTGAGTCCACTCTTTTTACCATAAATTCAACTGCCTCATTCATATTGATTGGCGTAAGTTCCATTTCTGGATTGTTTTGGGCAAAAACTCGAAATATTTCATCTGCAAATGCTTGTCCAACTGTTGGGACACTGTCAAAATCGAAAATAACTTTTTTAAATTTATCTAATCCCGATAAAACTCTTCTTGCTTGGGAACGAGAAACATGAATCGTACCCATCTTATAAAGTTTTATGAGTACTTCGGTTTTATCAAAAGCGTAAGATTCTGGTTCAGATTGATACTTATTAAAAATGTCGTTTAAGTGTCTTGGAGAGTTGAGTTTTATTTTAAATATAACTCTTGTACCTTTAATAGAATTAATTTCTTCAACAAAAACATCATTTATTTCATTATTAACCAGTAATCGATAGCCAAAACTATCAAGATAATAGAGGTCTCCTGATTTAGATGTAAAAAAAATGCCTTCTCCAGAATGAGACTGTGGCTGGGTTGTTACTTTACCCTTCAATAGATCTTGAATTGCTTCTAATTCTGAATTTAAATTTCTTTTATTCATCACATTGTTATATACACCAATTCCAAAATCTCTTACTTCAAATAATAAATAATTACTATCTTTCCTTACTTCTATTTCAATCCACTCTGATTTAGAGTGTTCAATTGCATTGTTCAACATTTCAGAAAAAGCATAATCAAAAACACTCCTGACATTGTCTTTCAAATTTCCTAGAAATGGTACTTGTCCCATTAATTTTTCAACTACTTCGTGCTCTTTTAAATTAGTATTTTTTAATCTACGTCTTATTCGATCACTCAAAAAATCTTCATTTTTAGGCAAAGCATAAAATACTCTTGGGCCTGATCCAGCTCGAGAAAGCAATTTTTTCGAAGTCATATCACCAAGAGTTCTACTTATATATGGGCGAGAATATTGGTGTTTTAAATCTTCTAAAACATCTGATGTGCGAAATTTTTTGTTTTTTTCAGCATACCCCAATATTTTTTTCTGTAGCGTTATATCATTTTTCATAATATGGATATTATCATAGTGTTATATTACTGTCAACTAGTATTATTGCTACTGTGACATCTAGTGTTATGTGTATAAGATTTAGTGTTACTTTATGGTGTCACAGCTAATATTTATTAACGTTAAATAGAATTTGTGTTACTGTTAACTTAGTGTTACTTATTAGAAATTGAGAATTTATTATTCCAACTCCTCAATCTTATCCC
>CAYXMW010000055.1:0-1904 GCA_964466145.1 uncultured Pseudomonadales bacterium | reverse complement strand
CCCTCTACATGTCTGGATGCCCTGCCCATGGTTTGGATTAAAGAAATCCTCGAGCGCAAGAAGCCCTCTTTATCTGCATCCAAGATGGCTACCAAAGTAACTTCTGGTAAATCCAATCCTTCTCTAAGTAAATTAATTCCCACTACCACGTCATATTCCCCTTGGCGTAGATCTGCCAAAATATCAGACCTCTCCAGTGTTTCCACTCCCGAATGTAAGTAAGCCACTTTGGGGTAAAGAATCTGCTGACGCAGATCAATCTCTGATGGTAGTTCTGCTTGGGTGTGGTATTGCTCATCCAGCTGCCCAATCTCCATCTCTTCAATTGGTAACTGCCCATTAGCTAAAATAATTTTCTCTGGATTGATTTGTTCTTGTTGCTTATCCCGCTTGGCAATAAAATTTTCCACCAGCTGTTTAATCTTATCCTGGTCATTAAGATACTCAGTCAAAGCTTCAGACATTTTTTTAGTGAGCGTGGTCACCAAAACCCGCTGCCCCATTTGTTTGCGTTTAATAATCTCGATAATTAAATCTTCAATCTGCCCTTTAGTTTCTCGGAGCTCAATCTCTGGGTCCAGTAAACCCGTGGGACGAATCAGCTGCTCAATTACTTCTCCACCACTGTGTTCTATCTCCCACTCCCTAGGTGTGGCTGAGACATAGACTGCCTGGGTAATCCGCTCCTGGAACTCATCAAACCGTAGCGGGCGGTTATCCAAAGCACTGGGCAATCTAAAACCATAATCAATCAAAGTTTTTTTACGAGCTTGATCACCCGCATGCATTCCTCCAATCTGAGGGATACTCATATGGCTCTCATCAATCACTGTTAGGAACTCACCATTACCAAACTCCGTCGCATTATGTTTGAAGTAATCCAGTAAAGTGTAGGGTGGCTGTCCCGGCTGGCGACCATCAAAGTAGCGGGAGTAGTTCTCAATCCCATTGGTAAAACCAAACTCTTTGATCATCTGTAAGTCATATTTTACTTTTTGTTCTAAGCGGTGAGCTTCAAAAATCTTATCTTGGTCTTTGTATTCCTGAAGACGTTTTTTTAAATCAGCATAGATAGCTCCCATTTGTTCCACTTGTGATTTGGGATCAATCACATAGTGTTTGGCTGGGTAAATGACAAAGGTTTTTTGCTGGCGCTCATAAAGAGTCAATTTATCTGGATTCACTTTGGTCCCAGTGATGGGATCAATCCAGTCAATCTTAATAATTTTATTTTCTAGTGTATCAATTCGCAGCGCTTTATCTTCATAGGCTGGCCAAAGCTGGATGGTATCACCACGCAAACGATAAGTTCCACGGCGGAGCTCGGTGGAGCTGGCTTCGTACTGAAGCTGGGAGAGGCGGAGTAATAGATTTCTTCTTTGTAATAACTGCCCTTCAATTATCTGCAGAATATAACGACCATACTCTACTGGTGAGCCAAGGTTATAAATACAAGAAACTGAGGCAATCACAATTACATCATTGCGAGTCAGCAAGTTGGTGGTCGTAGAAAGACGCAGCTTATCGATCTCATCATTGATCTGGGCTTCTTTCTCAATGTAAGTGCCAGTGCTAGGGATGTAAGCTTCTGGCTGGTAGTAGTCGTAGTACGAGACAAAGTAGCTGACCGCATTATTAGGAAAGAAATCACGAAACTCTTGGTAAAGCTGAGCAGCTAAGGTTTTATTGTGGGCCATGACTAGAGTTGGTTTCTGAACCTGCTCAATTACATTAGCCATGGTGAAGGTTTTACCACTTCCAGTTACACCCAGGAGTGTTTGGTGTTTTTTGTTATCTTTCAATCCCTGGACCAATTTTTTAATTGCCTGCGGTTGATCTCCAGTGGGAGTGTAGTCAGATTTAAGTTTGAATTTCATAGATTAAATTAGCAATCTATTATATCC
>CAYXMW010000054.1:2436-3558 GCA_964466145.1 uncultured Pseudomonadales bacterium | reverse complement strand
TTAGTCAGCTTATATGCTTTTGTGTACTTACTAACCAAGCGCCGAGCCTTAGCTTTTTTAACAGGCCTTATTTTTGCAGCTCTACCGTACAGTGTTTTCTATTCACGAGTTATTCTGCCAGAACCAGCCATGCTGGGCACTCAATTAGCTAGCTTATGGTTATTTTTACTTTGGCTACAACAACCTAGTAAGCACAAACCCAAGAGTCATTTAATATACTCTCTCAGCTTAGCTGCCTTTGCCATTAGTCTATTACTTAAACCGACCGCCATATTTATTATTCCAGTTTTTATTGTTCTAGGAGTTGCTCACCTGGGCCTGAGAGCATTTTTTTCTCCATGGTTAATTGGTTACGCCCTAGTTGGAATTGCCCCACTAGTAGGGTGGAGAAGCTGGATAAATAAATTCCCCGAAGGTATCCCTGTTTCGGATTGGTTATTAAACGGCAATGGTATTCGGTTACGACCTGCTTGGTGGCGATGGCTCTTTGCCGAAAGAATAGCTAAATTAATTTTAGGATATTGGGGTGTCTCTTTATTTTTTACTGGGCTCATTAGCAAAATTAAAACTAACTACAAGCACCCCTCATTATTTGACTGGGTCACCATCACTTGGGCTGGATCAATGTTTGCCTACTTAGTAGTTTTTGCGACTGGTAACGTCCAGCATGATTACTATCAAGTTTTACTAGTGCCGATTATTTCTATCCTGATGGCCAGAGGTATTGTCTGGATGACCGAATCATTCTCAACTAGAAAGTTCATCCTTTGGCCAGCCTTAATGATAGTTATTGGGCTAACTTTCTTTATGTCTTGGTGGGAAATACGGGGTTATTATGATATTCAACATCCCAATATTGTCATTGCTGGAGAAAGAGTTGATCAACTCACTCCTCCAGACGCTAGAATTATTGCTCCTTACCAAGGTGACACTGCTTTCTTATTTCAAACCAATCGCACTGGTTGGCCAATTGGTTTTGAGATTGAAGATAAAATAAATAAGGGTGCAAATTATTACGTCAGCGTTAATTTTGATGACGAAACCAATCAGTTAATGGAAAAATATGAGATTATTGAGCAGACAGATGATTATGTTATCATCAAACTTTCAAACTTATGAAAA
>CAYXMW010000054.1:0-2336 GCA_964466145.1 uncultured Pseudomonadales bacterium | reverse complement strand
CTTGAAAAATACTGCGCTAAAGTTAAGGTTTTTAAACGCTCTCAAAAGCCATTCACCCCAAAAAATATCTACAAAACACTCATCTCTAGCTATCCCTTTCTGGTTATTCGCAATCATGTTCCAGAAATCATCGATGCAGTTAGAGAAGAACTAGCTAGTCATGATTATGACTTAATTCATGCTGAAACTTTTTACATGATGCCTCACTTACCAAAAACAAATGTCCCTATAATTTTAGTTGAGCAAACTATTGAGTACTTAGGCTATGAAAGTTATGCAGAAAAAGCTCCGTTTTTCATCAAGCCATTCCTCCAAATTGATATTAATAAAATAAAAAAATGGGAGCGTTATTTTTGGCGTAATGCAAAAAAATTAATTGTCATGAGTCAAGCTGACAAAGAATACATTGCTAAAGAAATCGGTGATGAAGATAAGATTGAAGTAGTTGCTAATGGAGTCGACTCAGAGTGGTTTAATAAAAAAAGAAGAAAACCACCCAAAAAACCAACTGTTCTTTCAGTCGGAACTTTTAATTGGCTACCAAATATTGAAGCTGTTCAATTTTTAGTTAATCGAGTTTGGCCATTACTAAAAAAACAAGTTGAAGATGTGCAACTATGGATTGTTGGTAATGCACCTACTAAAGAAATTTTAAATTTCCAAAAACAAGACTCGGGAATTAAAGTTACTGGCAACATCCCCGATATTCGTGATGCTTTTAAAAGCGCTCATGTTGTCGCTGCTCCAGTTTTTAGTGGTAAAGGCACTCGCTATAAAATATTAGAAGCGATGGCTGCCGGCACACCAGTTGTTGCCACCGATATTGCTGTTGAGGGTTTAGGAGTAAAAGACGGTAAGCATGTTATCCTCGCTAATAGTGCTGCTGAAATGGCAGATAAAATTGCTCGCCTATTAAGCCGGCCAAAAGAAAGAAGTTTACTTTCTAGAAGAGCTAAAAAATTTGTCACCAGCCAATATGATTGGAAGTATATTAGTAGTAAACTAGATGAAGTCTACCAGGAGTTTTCATGAAAAAAACAGTTAAAAAATACGATCTTACTCTTATTGTTCTTAGCTACAACACTCAATTTTGGCTAAAAAAAACACTTGAAACTTTAAAAGAATTTTATCTAGATAAAAGCAAATATAAAATTAAAACCATTGTCGTAGATAACGGTAGTACTGATGGCAGTATTGAATTACTTAAGAAGAGCATGAAGTGGGTAGAGCTCATAGAGACTGGAGAGAACCTGGGATTTGCTGGTGGTAATAATGTCGCTTTGAAAAAAGTTACTAGTAGATATGCAATGCTACTTAACTCTGATCTAGAATTTAGGAATGATTCAAACCTAGATGTACTGATTGAATACATGGATAAACACCCAGAAGCTGGAGTGATCACCCCTAAAATAGAATTTGTCAATGGAGACATAGATCCAGCTTGTCACCGAGGTGAACCAACCCTGTGGGCTTCACTGACTTACTTCGCTAAGCTAGAAAAACTATTCCCTCAATCAGAACTTTTTGGCCAATACCATCAATACTATAAAGACTTAAATAGCCATCATCTAATTGATGCTTGTAGTGGAGCCACATTTCTAATTAGAAAAAGTATTATGGATGAGATCGGCTATCTAGACGAAATATTTTTCATGTATGCAGAAGACCTCGATTGGTGTTACCGAGTTAGAGATCATGGTTTCCAGGTCATCTATCATCCAGAGGTTAAGATCACTCATCATAAATATAAATCTGGAATTAAAAGCTCTTCTAAAAAAATTGCTAAAACCACTAATCGTTATTTTTATGATACGATGCTTCAGTATTATGATAAGCATTATGTCGATAAGTATCCTAAATTTATCCGCAAACTCATCAAATATTTTATAACAATTAAAAAAGGGGGATTCTAATGTACACCGACCTATCTTTTAAAGTTTCGCAATTGCGAGCTAAAAACCAAAATGCGATGCTGACTGCAGTTGCTACTTTACTAGCAGCTTTATTTGTGACCGCATTACTACCAAGTTTATTAATTCAGTATGTTTATGCTGGTCAGCAACTTTTCAAACAACCAGTTTTACTCGAATACATTCCAGTAGTTAGTTTTGTAATCGGACTCGGCTCATTCTTAGTCGCTGCTGTAGGCAATGCTTTCAGATGTAAGAGAATTAAGTTCTTAAAAAATCAGATTGAAACCGAAGGCTGTTCATGTTGTGAAGATGATGATGATGAAGTTCTAGCAGAGCTAGAATCTCTCGCAGAAGCACTAGTGAAAGAAAAGAAAAAAGCTGCTCCTAAAAAGAAACCAGCTAAGAAAAAAGCTAGCACCAAAG
>CAYXMW010000053.1:0-3616 GCA_964466145.1 uncultured Pseudomonadales bacterium | reverse complement strand
AAAACAACCTTATACCAGGACTTATTTGTGTTTTTTCCAACCTTAAACTCTAGTGGTGAGATAAGCTCGACATCAATTCCCGACTGGTGTTGTATTTTTTTTATTAAAAGATGTGAAAATTTAGATGACTCAGCGATTAGCAAAATCTTTAAGTCTTCATCTAGAGTATGGGTTATTAAGGCAGACATTAGCCTTATTATATGGCATCCAATGCTTCATTGACCAACGCATCAGCTTGCTTGTTTGACTCTCGCTTCACATGAGAAATACTGAACTCGCAATTAATAGAGGAGAGGATACCCCGAGCTTGCTTAGCTAATTCTAAAAGCCTTAACTCTTTAATTTTCCAATTTCTATTCATTTGTTCAACCACTAGCTTTGAATCTAAAAACCACTCAACTTTATCAATTGAAGTAGATTTTATATATGTCTCAAGCCACTCCAATGAGGTTAAAAAGGCTTTATACTCCGATTCGTTGTTGGTTGCCCGACCGATGAGTTTCGATTCCGAATAAACGCACTCTTGCTGCTGATTAATCACATAAACACCAATTCCAGCTGGACCAGGATTACCTCTAGCACCACCATCGGTGTAAATTTTTAAACTACTCATCCTTAGCTTTTTGCCCCAGGGCATCTTCTCTTCCTGCGGAATTCACCTTAAATTGAATAGATAAGTAACGATCTCGACCTTCGCCCTCAGACTTGCTTTCTAAATCTATAAAACGCTCATCCTCAGATAAAATTGCGTGTGTTAAAAAGCGATCATGAGCTGATAAATATGAAAAAGTATAACTCTCACCAGTATCTAGAACTCTTTGAGCGATATTAATAATTTGCTCCTTCAACTTATCTCGTCGTTGCTCTCGATAATCATTAATATTTAATTTAAATCTTTTTTCACCAAGTTCGTCATAAAAAGAGATTCTTATCAGCCGCTGAATAGCCTGAAGTGTTTCACCATGATAACCAATAAATAAGCCACTTTCTTCCTCAGGAAGAACTATTTTTGCACTTATAAATTCATCTGTTTCTTCCAGTTCAATTTTGAACTGTTCATCAGTTAGGCCAAGATGTTTACAGATATTAATTAGATATTCCTCTATTTTCATAGTTTTCTCCTAAAATTATTTTCTGTTTAAAAGAGCTTGCGCTCTTACCCAGTAACTCTTCAAACCACCGGGGCCACTAATAATATACTGCTGAACAATGCTAAATATTGTTGTTATCACCCAATAAACAGCTAGTCCGGATGGAAACTTAGCAGCAATAAAAACTGTCATCACTGGCATCATATATAGCATCTGCCGCTGCATGCTAGCTGCCATCCCAGCAGTATCTTCTTCTTTTTTATTTTCTTTCTGAATCTGCTTGCTTTTCGCCTTATTAGGAACGATGTCTCTCACCTCACCTCCTGGAGAAATCATAAGGGATAAAATAAACTGAGAAACACCAGCAACAACAGGCAAAATATATTTTGCATCTGGTTGAGTTAGGTCTAGCCACAGAAAAATTGAATCAATCCCATTTCCATTTATAGCATCTTGACCTAAGAAACTAATTAGAGCTCTATATAGAAAAATTAAGACTGCTAACTGTACTAATTGAGGGATACAGCCTGATAAGGGATTAACGTTATATTTTTGATAAAGCTCTAATTGAGCTTTTTGTAGAGCTTTTTTATCTTTACCATGCTTTTTCTTCAACTTATCCACTTCTGGTTGGATATCAGCCATCTTCTTTCTTGCTTTCAAAGAGGGGAGAGTCAGTGGCACTAAAACCATCCTAATTATCAGGGTCATTACAATTATCGCCAAACCTAAACTACCAGTGAATTGATATAAAAATAATAAAATTTCAGAAAAAGCATCAGTGAAAAACTGCATAAGTGATGTATTACCAACAAGTTAATAATCTTCTAAAACCTTTCCAAAGTCCGCTAATTGTACCATCTTTCTGAACGCATTGAAGTATATATTCACTACATTTGGGTGAGTGATGGCAATAAGAGCTATAGCCAAATACACTCACTAACAACGTATGCTTAAAAGTGGCTAAAGATCGATAAATTAAATAAATTACTTTCATCATTATTTTTTTGAGTAATTTAACTTGAAAAAACATCAGTCAAATCATTAATTAATTCTTGCTTCTTTGCAGTGATTATTTTTTTGTTAATAACAAAAACCATGTCTAAACCCCTAGATTTTCTCAACAGTGGCAAGCTTAATCCATAAATCTGACGCTTAATTTTCGTTCTATTAACTCTCAGCTTAACTGTTTTTTTAGGAACAACTACAACGGCCTTAGTATTCTGATTATTATTACTGTGACGATAAAAAATCTGGAAATATCTTGAGTAATAGCGCTCACAATTATGAAAAAAATCAACTTCTTTTCTCAACTTAAGCTTATAAATTTTAGGAATCATTAAATAATATTGTAAGAAAACAAACTCTAAATCGCTAGTCTCGTACGACCCTTAGCACGACGACGCTTAATAGTGTTCTGACCATCATGAGTGCTCATCTTAGCTAAAAAGCCATGCTTTCGAGCTCTTTTCTTCTTCTTAGGTTGGTTAGTTCTCTTCGACATAGGTGCAGAATTATAACATACTACTCATTAACCCTAAACGGCATCACTACATATTGGTAATTTTCACGACTATCTGGACGTAACATGGCGGGAGTTAAACTCTCATTCATCGAAAACTTTATCTTTTCTGGCTTTAGTGCGCTCATAAAATCCAATAAGTATCTTGAGTTAAAAGCTATTTCTCCCTCATTTCCCTCGATCACCTCAACACTCATTTTTCCCTCATGTTTTCCATAAGAAGAAGAAGCAGCTGTAATAAGCAACTCTCCCTTGGAAAATTTCAAACGAATAATATTAGATGATTCTCTGGCAAATATCTGAGCTCTCTTGAGTTGGTTTTCAAACTCAACTCCATCCAATTCTGCTTTTAAAGTGTATTGCATGGGAATTATTTTATTAAATGGTGGATATTCACCTTCAATCAACCTTACAAAAAATTGAGTAGATCCAACTACCATCACTACTTGTTTTAGCTCTTTGGATATCTTCAGCGAAATATTTTCTATTTCTTGGGTAGAAATAATTCTAGTTACCTCACTTACAGCCTTAGCTGGAATTAAAAATTGAATGTCATTACTTATTTTTTCAGCAGATAATTTTAGAGTTGTTAGTCTGAATCCATCTGTACCAACAACTAGTAATCCGTCTTGATTAAACTGAAAGAGAAGCGATGTTAGAACTGGTCGAGTGGGGTCAATTGAAGTACTAAACACCACCATTTTTTGAATATCTTCTAAACTAGACGCACCTAAGGAATGTTTTTCTCCGCTCATCTCTGGAAATTCCGGGAATTCAGTCTCGTCCAAACACTGAATGGTGGTTTTATTGTTTTGAGAAATAATCGTTAGAGTACTCCCCTTCAATGAAAGAGTCAGTTTTCCAGGATTGAGTGAATTAATACTGCTGTAAAAAATTTTGCCTGGAATAGCTAATCTACCAGCTTGAGATATTTTCCCAGCAACTGTGGTTTTAATTCCCACATATAGATCAGTCGCAGAAAGGGTGATGTTGTCTTTACTTG
>CAYXMW010000052.1:0-3627 GCA_964466145.1 uncultured Pseudomonadales bacterium | reverse complement strand
TTTTAAGTGGAGACATGGATCTAGATACTTTTCTTAAGTCATAACTTTTTCTATAATCAAACTAATGCTTATTCGCTCCATCAGATCAGAAGAAAAAAAACTCTACAATTTAGTTGTTTCTCACCCCTTACAATCTTGGGAGTGGGGAGAGTTTAGAGAAAAAACTGGAGTTAAAGTAGAACGCTTGGGTTTTTTTGAAGGTGAAAAACTAATCAAAGGTCTTCAAGTTACTTTTCACAATATTCCTGTCCCAGGAATAAATAAAACTATTGGCTATTTACCAAAAGGCTTTACTCCAGACCAAAACCAGCTTTCAGCTTTAAAACAGTTGGCAACTAAACATAACGCGCTATTTATTAAACTAGAACCAAATATTCTACAAAACACAAATGTTTCGCCTCGTTTTTCACAACTAGTAAAATTATTTGAAAAAAATAACGCTGTCAAAGGTCGGCCACTCTTTACCAAGTATACTTTTCAACTAGACTTATCTTTGTCAGAAGATCAGCTTTTTGCCAATCTCAAAAGTAAAACTAGATACAATGTTAATCTAGCTTATAAAAAAGGCGTTAAAATTTTCGAAAACAGCACTGAAGAAGGAATGGAGCAGTACATTCAAATACTGGAAGAAACTAAATCTAGACAAGGATTCTACGCTCATACCCCAGACTATTTTAGAAAAATTTGGAAATCATTTGGTAAATCAGGTGCTGTTAAAATTTTCAATGCTGTCTATCAGGACACAATTGTTGTGTCATGGATAATGTTCCTGTTTAATGATATTTTATATTATCCATATGGTGCCTCTCGCAGTGTTCATCGAAATGTCATGGCTAGTAACTTGATGATGTGGGAAATGATTAGATTTGGAAAAGAATCAGGTTGTCATAGTTTTGATATGTGGGGCAGCTTAGGTCCAAAACCAGACCCTAAAAATCCTTGGTTTGGGTTTCATCGGTTCAAAAAAGGTTATGGAGGACAACTAATGGAGTCTGTGGGCAGCTATGATCTGGTAATGAATTATCCGATCTACAAGCTTTACCGAATTGGGGAAGAGCTGCGCTGGAAATGGCTACGCCTAAAAACACATTTGCCCTTCTAGAGAAAATATCGTATCATTTATACCTACACAATGACTGATCAATTGGACCCCAACCAACAGCAAAAATATAAAATACTTTTTTCAAAATCTGCCATTATTTTTGTTCGCATTTTTGGCTCTTGGGCCAGCGTCGCAGCTCATACCCTCATCTTTGCAGGGTGGTTTATTTTTAGATTAGATATAGAAAAACTTTTAATAATCGTTTCCATCGAAGCCATCTACATTGGTATTTTTATTTTAATGGCTGAAAATATTGAAACAGCTCAACGAGAACATTTGCAAGAAATTAAACGCCAAAAAGACATGGCAGTGATTAAACAAGATGTGGCGGTTGATAAAAAATCTTTAAAAGAATTAGAAGAAGTTCATCGAAAAGTTGATCAAATAAAAAAAATAATTAAAGAAAAAGAATAGAGGGTAGAAATATGAGTAGAAAAATTTTTAAGCGAGTCATGATTAAGGTCGGCGGTGAATCTTTAATTGGTAATAGAGAATACGGAATTGACCCTCAAGCTACCATTGCCATGGCTGAACAAATAAAAGCTGTTTATGCGAGAAATACTCAAATAGCAATTGTAATTGGTGGAGGTAATATTTTTAGAGGCATAGCCGGAGAAAAAGCTGGTATTGACCGCACCACCGCTGATTATATGGGTATGTTGGCCACAATTATGAATGGACTAGCTCTCCAAGATGCAATTGAAAAAATGAGCGTTCCCACCAGATTACAGTCAGCTCTAGATATGCCAGCTGTAGCAGAAAGTTTCATTCGAAGACGTGCTATTCGACACATGGAAAAAGGCAGAGTAGTAATTCTAGCTGCTGGCACTGGTGTCCCATATGTCACCACTGATACAGGCGCTGCTCTCCACGCACTAGAATTGGATTGTGACGTACTGATGAAAGCTACAAAAGTAAATGGGATTTTTGACAGAGACCCAATGAAACACCCTGGCGCAAAAAGATACAAAACGATTAACTATAAAGACGCAATTGAATTAGATGAAATACAAGTCATGGATACTACTGCTCTAGCTATGAGTAGTGAAAATAATATGCCACTGATGATCTTTAAGTTATTTGATAATGATAACTTGCAAAAAGCAGTTATTGGTGAAGACATTGGTACTTTCGTCGGCAATGATGTCAAAACAGTTTTAGCCGATGATTAATAATTAATTCTAGGAGATCTGTCATGATTAATTTTGGAATCAACGGCTTTGGTCGAATTGGTCGTACTGCCTGTAGAGTATGGTGGCTACACCACCAGCAAAACTTAGATCTAAAAATGATCAATACTTCTGGATCAATGGAACTAGAAGAGTGGGCTTATTTATTAAAACGAGACACCAATTATGGTGAATTTGCAGCTCAAATAACAACCAATATCCATCAATCTAAAAATGATGTTTCTGATCAAGACCCAGTCTTAGGAACTATCACTCTTAAAGATAAAAGTGGTTCAAAAGAAATAGTAGTCACTGCTCAAAGAAACCCCGACAAATTACCCTGGGGTAAAAATGAAGTCAAAATTGTTCTAGAAGCAACCGGAGTATTCCGCACTGAAGATCAAGCCTCCCTTCATTTCAAAGGTGGGGCAAAACATGTAATTCTTTCTGCGCCCGCAAAAGATGGTAATGTTAGTTCTTCAGTAATTGGCGTCAATGAGTTTAATGCTGAAAACAAAATCTTTTCCAATGCTTCATGTACCACTAATTGTGTTGCCCCAGTCACTAAAGTTATAGGAGCAAAATTTGGCATTGAAAAAGCCATGCTCACCACCATCCATGCCTACACTGACGGCCAAAACTTAGTAGATAATTCTCATAAAGATATGCGACGTGCTCGAGCAGCAGCAATGAATATAGTGCCCACTACCACTGGCGCAGCTGTGGCTACCACTAACATTATTCCAGAATTAAAAAATAAGTTTGATGGAATGGCAATCAGAGTACCCACTCCAGTGGGTTCATTATCAGATATGGTTTTTGTAACTTCCAAAGATGTAACTGTCAAAGAAGTAAATCAAGCTCTGATCGATGCATCAAAACAAGATCACCTCCAAGGAATTTTAGCAGTAACAGATGAACCAATTGTTTCATCAGATATTGTTGGTAGGTCAGAATCATCCATTGTAGACCTGAGCTTCACTAAAGTTGTCGGTGGCAACTTAGTTAAAATATTAAGCTGGTACGATAATGAGTGGGGATACTGTCATCGATTAATTGAACAAATCTCACGTATTCCAACCAAAAGCTAATTTGTCACACCTTTGGTAGGCTTATTTTAGTTTACTTAAAACGTGCTAGCTAGAACTTTTACAGCCGCTACCAGCGGTCTTAAACCAATTAAAATTGAGGTCGAGGTTGATTCTAATCGAGGCACCCCTAATTTAATTATCATTGGCCTACCCACAAAAGCAGTCGAGGAATCAAAAGAAAGAATAACTTCAGCACTAATAAATTGTGGGGTTAGAATTCGTAGTCGAAGAACGATTGTCAATTTAGCCCCAGCTGATATTAGAA
>CAYXMW010000051.1:2656-3751 GCA_964466145.1 uncultured Pseudomonadales bacterium | reverse complement strand
ACAAATTTTACTCACTACTCTGTTAGTAAATCTGGCAGGATTTTAGATATTGATTTTCACTTTGTCAGAGTTGATAAAAGAAGTTGGGGAATGGATCTAGTAAATTTGGAAAAAGTTTTTTTAAGATTTATTGAAAAGAAAAGATATCTGTTTTTGTTACCAATTACTATTGGTTATAGTTCTACAGGTGCCAGTGATCCTCTTGTTAAAATTGTAAGCTTGGTTAAAGAGTTAAAGCAGCAGCATCCAAAGTTTGAGTGTTTCATGTGGGTTGATGCAGCCGCACAAGGTTTGCCAAAATCTTTTTTAGAAAATAATTTTAAGCCACTGCAAAGTAGTCTAATTCAGGGATACGTAGTTGATTTTCACAAATATGGTGATTCGCCACTTCCATCAGGAATAGTGCTCTATAGAGGTAGTTTGAGGAAACTTATTGAAACTCCTATCTCATATTTAGCAGAAGATGACTCAACAATTTTAGGATCAAGATCGGGAGCTTCTGTTTTGGCAATTTGGGCAAATATTATTGGTGGAAATAATAAGTGGAGGAGAAAGTTTATCAGATTAGAAAAAAGAAAGAATGATTTAGTCAAAAACCTAAAAGAAAAGAATCCAAATGCAAACATTTTATATTTTAAGAACTCATTAACGTTTGCCGTAGAAGTTAACTCAGATTTAAATGAATTTTCAAGAGAATTTGGAGATGAGCATTCTTTTTTAAAGTGCGACATTAACGGTTTTATCCATTATAAGTTTCACAATCAATGAAAATTAAATCTAATCAAATATTAATAGTAGGCTCTGGCATATCAGGATCTGTTTTGGCTGAGCGATATGCCTCTATTGGAAAAAAAGTTTTAATTTTGGAAAAAAGAGACCATGCGGGTGGGAATTGTTATGATCTTGTCGATAAGGATGGTTTGTTAATTTCTAAATATGGGGCTCATATATTTCACACAAATCATAAGGACGTGTGGGATTATTTGCAAAAATTTTCAAAATGGAAGTCATATTCGCACAAAGTGAAGGCTTCTGTGGATGGAAAACTAGTTCCTGTGCCAGTTAATATAAAAACGGTAAATGAGTTATTTGGTT
>CAYXMW010000051.1:0-2556 GCA_964466145.1 uncultured Pseudomonadales bacterium | reverse complement strand
TTATTTGGTTATCTGGTCAGGATGGCTATAAGTCAAAAGTATCTGCAGATGATACGCTGTATTTAGATTTGAGACAAAAAGAGAGGCGACAGGCAACCGCCACTAAATCGCAGTCATATCCTACCCTTGCACAGGTTAAAACCTTATGCAGTTTTGAGGTTAAGACAGAGTTAGACCAACGAGACAGGGCTTTAATAGCTTTTACAGCCCTTACGGGTATGAGAGATCAAGCAATTGTAACTTTACCAATTAGTTGTTTTGATCCTACCAATCTTCGTGTGGATCAAAATCCAAAAAAAGGAGTTGAAACAAAGTTTGGCAAATTGATTACTACCACCCTATTTAGGATTGATGAAGAGCTAATCAATTTTGTTATTGATTGGTATAACTACTTAGTTAAGGACAAAAAATATAGTATTGGCGATCCTCTTTTTCCTTCTACCGAGATTGGTCATGTTTCTGAAACACATCATGCTTATGAGGTAAAAGGCGTAAGTAAATCTTTTTGGGCTGATGCTGGAGCAATGCGTAAAATATTTAAGAAAAGAAGTGATCAAGTTGAGATTCCTTATTTTTCACCTCATAAATTTCGACATTTTATTATTGATGAAGTAAAGAAACATATTTCGAGTATGGAGCAATTAAAGGCAGTTAGCCAGAATTTGGGTCATGAGAATATAACTACAACTTTTGGATATGGAATCATAGAGGAAACTAGAGTGAGCGACATTGTTGGTGAAATAGACTTTTCTGGTTTACCTAGCAACAAGCGTGAAGAGGCTCAGGCTGAGAAGATAGCAGAGATACTTCTCAAGAAGTTAAATAAAAAATAGTCTATAATAGCTATGTTAACCCAATATAAAATCGCAAGCAGAAATAGACAGTTCTGCCACTTTTCTTACGATTAGTTGGGTTAACCAGGACTGTCTTTTTCTATGAAAAAAAGAATAAAAAAACTAACTAAATCAAAAGCTTCTAAGCGTCAACGACAACCGCGTTATATTCTATATGCTCGTAAATCAACTACCTCAGAAGATAGGCAAGTTGCCTCAATTGAATCTCAGATAGATGCCATGAAAGAAGTGGCTCGCGATCATGACTTGAAAATTGTTGAGGTCATGCACGAATCTGGTTCTGGTTTTAAGATTGGCAGACCTGTTTTTAATGATATGGTCGAGAAAATAAAAAGTGGTGAAGCCGATGGGATTATTGCTTGGAAATTATCACGTTTATCGAGGAATCCAGACGATGCGGGTCAAATTATGGGTATGCTACAAAGGTCTGAAATCAAGCATATCAGGACTGTTAGTCGTAATTGGCATCCAGATGACAACGTGATGATGATGTATGTTGAATTTGGAATGGATAACCAGTTCAGTAAAGACTTAAGTTCAGATACTAAGCGAGGCTTAGTTAAAAAAGCAGAACGCGGATGGCTTCCTAGTGCTGTTTTGACTCTTGGATATAAACACAGTCCTTATAAAAAACTTGGTGATGAAGAAATTATTATTGATGAAGAAAAATTCTTTTTAGTTCAGCAAGGTTTGCAGTTAGTAGCTTCGGGCAAAAAGACTCCAATTGAAACTCATCAATGGCTTATTGCTCAAGGATTGAAAGGACGCAAAGGCGGTGATTTGCCTAAGTCTACTTGGTACACAATGTTATCTGAGCCACTTTATTCAGGCAGTTTTGAGTACCCCATTGGTAGCGGTAACCTCTACGAATCCAAAGCACAAAAAGCTATGAGTTTAGAAGAATTTGATGCTATTCAAGTGGTTCTAGGTAAAAAAGATAAGCCAAGACAAAAAAAACACTTCCTACCCTACACTGGCTTAATGAAATGTGGTGAGTGTGGTTGCTCTATTACTGCAGAGAAGAAAAAGAAAACTCAGAAAAATGGCAATGTACATCATTATGTTTATTATCGTTGTACTAAGAAAAAAGGTGATTGTGGTCAACCTTGTACTAATGTCAAAAAGCTAGAAAAACAATACAAATCAATTCTTTCAAGAATCAAAGTTCCACAGGCATTTCATGAGTGGGCATTAGAAGAAATTAAATTAGACCAGGAAAAAGAAATTAGAGATAGAGGTCAAAGCTTAGAGCGGGCTAGAAACGGCTATGATGACTTACTCGAGCAAATGGATAATCTAGTTGAGAAGTATCTAGATGGTAAAGTTCCAGAAGACTACTACAATCGCAAACTTGCAGAGTATGAAAAGAATAAAAAAGCACGCAAGAAAGTTTTAGACGGAATTGATCAGAGAGTCGATGAGCGATTGCAAGAAATTGATGATGACTTAGGTTTTGCAGTAACAGCTAGACAAAAGTTTGAAGACGGTGATGATTTTAAGCGACGTGACATTATTTCCCGTTTAGGCTCGAACCTCGTACTCACTAATCACTCACTAGATATAGAGCTAAAAAAGCCGTTGGAAATGATTAGAGAAATTGCAAAAGAAGTTAGAACTGTAGCAAAAAGGTTTGAACCTCTAGAAAACGTTGATAATTCGGTGAAATTTAAGGAGTATTTGTCTGAAAATCCTACAATGGGTG
>CAYXMW010000050.1:0-3782 GCA_964466145.1 uncultured Pseudomonadales bacterium | reverse complement strand
CACAAATTAATATTTTTGACCCCGAACTTACTTAGGTCTTTTAAGATATTCTTTGGGAGTATCTGGATAAAAATAACCACGCTTTGCTAAATAAATTAACTCCAGCTCAGTTGCTTCTCCTGCCCTAGCTTTTCTCATCGCCCTTCTAAACTGGTGTTGTTTCCACCAACCAATTTCTTGTGAAGTTGCTGTTGTTTCTAAATCAACAGGATCCATATCTTTTTTACGACCACCAATCACGTTTAAAAAATCTTGATATTCTGGATTTCTAGCCATAAAAACTTATTTTATATACAGCTATATTATATCAAACAGATTGAGCTCAATCTGTTATACTCCCCCTAGATGAAAAGACTTTTTTTCGCCTACGCTTGGATCTTACTCACTGTGGGTATTATGTTGACTAGCATTGCTGGCTATTATTTCTACCTAATGCCTAAAGAAACTGTTGCTGAAGGTCCTACTGAAGAAGTAATTTTAGGTACAACTAAATCAACCTTTAACCACACCGCTGACTCAGATCTCAGAGGAGTTAAAAGTATCGTTGAAACAGAAGATGCCAGAGCAACTTTAGTAGCCACTTTTTTAGAAAGATATGACTCACCACTCCAACCATATTCGTATTATGGACAAGTTTTTGTCACCTTAGCCGATAAACACGAGTTTGATTTTAGACTTTTACCTGCTATCGCTATGCAAGAAAGTAACCTTTGTAAAAACATCCCACCAGATTCATATAACTGTTTAGGCTTTGGTATTCATGAGCGAGGCACGCTTGGTTTTGAAGACTTTGATGCTAATTTTGAACGTGCTGCCAGAGAGCTTAAAATGTACTATATCAATGAAGGTCTGACTACACCTCAAGAGATAATGACCAAATACACTCCCGGCAGTGATGGTAGTTGGGCAGATAGCGTTAATCAATGGATGACAGAGATGCGCTACAACGATCGAGAGCTGGGTATAAAGATAGATCAAGACAACAACGTTTTAGAATTTGTCCCCACAGAATAATAATAGTTTGATATTGTTTGACAAACTTATAATAATAAGTTATAATACTTTTATCTCAGTAGGTATTCCTCACCGGGAATGACGTGCTGAGCTTAAAGAGCCCCGCTTTCGAAGTATGCGGGGTTTTTTATTATTTCAGTCCCTGAATTTTCAAGCGTAAGCGAAGAAATATTCAGCAGGCATGAAAGATGCAAAGCTGCAGACCCTAAATTTTTCTTGAGTGCCATGGGTGGGAGTCGAACCCACATGCCTTGCGGCACACGGTTCTAAGCCGTGCTTGTCTACCAATTCCAACACCATGGCTCCATAAGTGTATATTGTACCGTATTTTTAAATTAGTTAAGATGTGTTTATGATCAAAGCCAATGTTTCACCACAGCTAGATACTCCCACACCAATTACTATTGATCCAAACAACACCCCATCAACTATTACTTCACATGATGCTGAAGAATTAAAACAGCAAGAGCAACTTCATCTAGCCCAACTTTATTTTGTTAAAATTGTGGCAATTTTATTAATACTTCAAGGCTTGTGGAGTTTATTTAATTCCATTAGATTTATTTTCTTTGAGCTACCAGCTCTAGAGCAACGACTGCATTTGGGACAAATTAGCAGCTCTCAAATCAATATTTTTGCTAATAAAGCCATTATTATGACTATTTCAACTATTTTAAGTCTATTTTTTGCTCTTCGGATCACAATTATCCAATCTAAAGCTGCGAAAATTATTAGTGTCACACTAGCCATAATACTTGTGGTGGGTAATACACAGATCAGTAATTTTCTAAACCAAATTGACTCCAGCCAACTAATTACCTCGACTATTATTGAAACTCTTAGATCCGTATTATCTTTCTAATGATCACCTATACCCATAAAACTCATCCTCGCTCTAAATCAATAAAGATCCGTATTAAACCCGATGGAGAAGTGGTAGTAACTACACCACGATTTACTCCCAAATGGAGTATTAATGCAGTGGTAAAAAAAAGTGATAGTTGGATCCAAGAGCAACTTTTAAAAATCAAAAATCAAAAAAATTTTGGAGAGACAGCCGATAAAATAAAAATATTCGGTAAAACACATCAAAAAAAAGACCTTAATATCAATTCAATAAAAGAGGCTGATAGATTTTTAAAATCAACTGCAACCAGGTATATTTTGCCCAGAAGCAAACAACTAGCTGATAAAATGAAAATTAAATTTAATCGAATTACCCTTCGACAACAAAAAACTAGATGGGGGAGTTGCAGTAGTCAAGGAAACCTCAATTTTAACTGGCGCTTAGCCCACTGTCCAACCAAAGTAATTGATTATGTAATTATTCATGAGCTAGCCCATCGCCAACACATGAACCATTCCTCAGTTTTTTGGAATCTAGTTAGAGAACATGACCCTGAGTATTTAAAAAATCGCGGTTGGTTAAAACGACATGGTTTAACATTAGGCTGATATGTTAGGATGATATTATGAAAAAATTTTTAGAATTCCTTCATTTAAAAAAAGAAAGTCCTCGCGAAAAATATCTCAGAATTGGTCTTAGAACATTATTATTTGTGGCTGTTTTTCTAGCTGGATATTTAACTGCTAGACTACAAACTATTTTTTAATTTGACTTAATTTTTCCGACTACGTGCATCATTAGACCGCCTTGAACTAAATCAATAATAAATCCGAGTGAAACTGCTACCATCCATGAGTTTAGTCCCAAACCAACTAATTCCGCAAACCTACCCATTAACCATAACGAGCCTGCATTAACTACCCAATATAAAACCAACCAATGAGTGCTAGTCATCTTTATCTTGTTTTGCTTAGCCACATACTCAGCAACTGGCATCACACCCACCGCAATCAATGAAACTACCGACATCGCATAAACAGCACTCATAACTGGTGATAACAAATGATTACCTAAAACGACTGCTCTGGGGAAAAATAAACTGGCTAAAAGCGTCACCACCACACTACCAGCGGTAAATGAGGCCCAAGCTGTACTCAATTGAGTGAAATTTATTTCTTCTGTCATAGATAAAGCATAGCATATGATCTGTTATCATATTCATGATGCTGATCATTCTTCACGGAGAAAACATTATCGATTCTAGAAATAAACTAGTTGAGTTAATTAACGATGCTAAAAATAAAAATAAATCTATTGAGAGACTTGATGCTAAGAAAATTAACCCCGGCATACTAGAAAGCAAGCTCGTTAAGCAAGATTTATTTGGGACTGAAATAACCATTATAATTGAGGAGCTTCATTCATTACCCAGATCAAAACAAAAAAATATATTAGTTGAGCTCATCGCCAAAAGCGAAGTAAATGTAATCTTATGGGAAAAAAGGAAACTAACAGCTACAATGCTGAAAAAGTTTCCTCAAGCTAAAACTATTGAGTTTAAACTTAGTAATTCCTTATTTAATTGGCTTGATTCACTTAGCGGTAATAAAAAAAATAAAAAACAGCAGATCACTACTCTTCATCAGGCTCTCAAAGATGAAGACCCTTACCTGTGTTTAATAATGCTAGCCCGACAGACTAGGATGCTAATCCAAGTAAAAGAGAGCGGAACTATGGCCGGTTCTCCATGGATGGTGCAAAAAATAAAAAAACAAAGTCAGTTATTTAGTCTTCAGCAACTCTTAAATATTCACCGCCAGTTACTAAATATTGATTTACACCAAAAAACATCCACCAACGCTTTAAATCTAGACCAAGAACTTGATCTTTTGCTATTAAATATGTAGAGTATGAGAACAAT
>CAYXMW010000049.1:0-3795 GCA_964466145.1 uncultured Pseudomonadales bacterium | reverse complement strand
CAGTTCAATTCCAGTCACCTGACCCAAACCCAATAATCGGGCAAACTCAGCTAATTTGTTTGGTCCCAACCACTCTGCCACCTTATAAAAGAAAATATCATTACTTCTAGCTAATGATCTTTGCAAACCAATCTCACCCTCTGTTCTCCCGTATTGGGTGTAGTACCAATTAGCATACTCATACTCACCTACTCTTAAAACACCTTCATCCAAAACCGTTGTTTGAGTATTAACTACGCCTGCTTCTAATCCACCCAAAGCAGTAACCAGCTTAAAAACTGACCCCGGTGGATAAGTCCCACTCAGGCTACGGTTAAAAAATATTTGCAGAGGATTATTAAATAAATCTTGAATTTGCTGCTGACGTTGTTTTTCTAAAACTACATCAGATAACCGAGTGCTAAGTACATTAGCATCAAAACTAGGACTACTCATTAGAGTTAAGACTTCACTGTTATTAGCATCCATTATTACTACTGCACCAGTTTGGCCTGCTAAAGCTTCAAAAGCAACTTTTGATAAAAATGGATCAAGAGAAGTAGTAATGTTTTGCCCAGATTGACCAACTTTTTTAGAAATTAATCTTTGACGCTTGCCCAAAGCATTTATTTCGTAAACTTCAGACCCAGCTTGTCCTCGTAATTGCTGATCAAAAACTCTTTCTAGTCCCATCTTGCCAATCACATCACTGACTTTTAAAGAACTATCTTCTATTAAATTTTCCTTGGTTACTGGACCCACATAACCTAAAATATGAGCAATTGATTGAGGAAAATGATAATACCTTTCCAAGCCATATCTGACTTGAGCGCTATTAGTTGCTAGTAACTGCAGCGCTTCCTCCCTAGGTATCGCAGTAGTTTTGGGGTGCAGTACGGTTGGATCATCTGCTTTTAAATAAGTACGTTTATTCCAAACTAATGACTGTTGATAACGATCAAAGAAGATTCCTCTCTCAGCAGGAAGTGAAATAGTGAAATAACGATTGGCATTTGCTAAATCTAAAAAATATTGACCTCTAAAAAGTTGAATGTCTACCAATCTAGTAAAAATCAGTAAAAAGAAAAATAATATTCCTAACACCAACCACCCCACTCGAGCTGAAAAATATTGATGGTGATTTAAATGTCTCATCTTAAATAGAATCGATGCCTCTTTAGCCAAACTACATAAATAAAAATTGCAATTACTCCATAAATCAATTGTTGAAGATAAACTTGACCAAAACTAAAAATAACCAACGTTACTGATCCAACTATACTTCCCACAATTAACCGCATTGCCTTACTAGAAAACAACCGTCGAGCGTGTTTAGACCAGACATAACTCAAGCTTATTACTAACCAAGAAATTGAGAGAGGCGTCATAAATAAAGCAGCCATCATAACTCCAACTACCAAAAGCAGTCCCCAGCGCCACCATCGATCTAAACGACCCGCATATAAACTAGTCAACACAATCATCATTACGGGCAAACCCATGACTCTCTCAAACAAACCAACTAATACTATTAATAGTAACCTAGTCAACCATCGCTGGAAATAAATCATTGGAGTACCTCCACAATTGATGCCTCATAAAAGGATACTTCCTGCTGGATAATAGCCTGTTTAATCGGCGCAGAGGGCTGATCAACTACTTGTTGTACTCTACCAATCAATAGCTGAGACTGAATCTGTTCTTGGCCAACTGTTACCACCAATTCTCCAATTGAGATCTCGGCTTCTTTTGGTATTTCTGTAAAAAGAATGTTTTTTCCGTTTCCCATCACCAATCCCTCAACACCACTCTCTGTTTTAACTAAAATTGGCACAGCAATATGTTGAGATAATAAGCTAACTACTGATTGATAATCAGAAGTAGACTTGATCAAACCCACCAGCGTTTCCGCAACTAAAACTGGCTGACCAGTTTTTACGTTAGCAGCCCGACCAATACTAATACTAGGCTGACCAAGAGAAATTATTGGCGCTGCAACTACTATTGGAGCTGTTTTTTGTCGAGTCTGAAGAAGTCGTCGCAGCTCTTGGTTTTCTTTCTCTAGATACTCTAACTCCGAAATTTTAGCTAAAGACTGACTATATTCTTGCTCTAACTCTTGGACTCGTCGGGCTGAATTAAAACTTTTTTTAAATAGAACCAAAGGTTGAGTAGTATTTATTACTAATTGACTAATTTTAACTACTGCTGGTTGAAGCGCTCTTTCAAAAACTGACATTGCTGGACGCACTATCCCCAACCACTCCCCAAAAGTCAGTATTAAAAAAACAGTTGTTGCTATTGCCAGCTCAAACCAAAATTTTTGATAATTACTCGTCATAATCCAAACCCTTTACTACATCTAGTTGAGGAGAGGAAGAAACGATCACTGGCATCTGCCAAAGCGTTTTAATTAGATTTTGCCAATCTGATAATTGGCTACCACCACCAGTTAAATAAAATCCCTGCTCTTGTAACTGGATGGCTACTTCTGATGGTAGTTCATCAATAATTGTTTTTAACTCTAATAAAAGCGTCTTAGCCAAATCATGAAATTGAGTTTTAAATTTCTCAGCCTCTACTCTCACTACTTTTATCAATTGAGTTTGGGCATCTTTGCCCCTCACAGTCATCACTGAAGAGCTTGAGAGCTGGTGTTTAATTTGCTCAGCTACTTCCCACCCAATTTGAAGCCCATATTCAACTAAAACCCGATCGATGATTGTTTGAGTAAAGGTATCACCAGTAATACTATTTATAGTAATACCCTTAAATAGTTGTTGACCTGTAAATATGCCTACATCTACAGTTTGTGCTCCAAATTCAATCACCCCATGACTTTGAGTAATTTTTTTAAACGAAGGTAAAGACACTACCGCTTCAGTTTTAGTAACTATTTTTTTCACTTTAAATCCAGCTCTATCTAAAACTTGCCGCATTTGGTCTTTTTCCAACGGAGAAGCATTGGCGGGTAAAACTACTCTACAGCTAGCCAATACCCAAGGAGAAATTTTTTTCTGCTGGCGCAACTGATCTAAAATTGCTTTTAAATAAAATGTTGCATAGTCTAGTTCGGCAACAACTCCTTTTCTAACTGGAGCAATTAGCTCAATGTAAGCTGGTATTTTCCCACGTAGTGCCGCTGCCTTATCACCAACCGCAACTACTGCTTGCAAACGAGTATGCCAAGCCAATAGTGTGGGTTGATTCCAGACTAATTTGTGGTTAATCAATAAACGCGTCTGGCTTGAACCAAAATCTAGACTCAAGTTGAGTTTCAATTTTTTTACAAAAAAATTAGTATTAGTTATTAATCCAGCAAACCGACTCATATTAGTCATCAGTTTAACATAAAGAGAGGGGAAAAATTACCGACCAACACCAATGGTGTTTAACATCTGAGCAGCTTTATACCACTGATCTTTCTTAGCCAACTGTTCAGCTTCATCTATTTTAGCAAGTAACTCTGGTTTACTTGAATAGTACTCACGCATACCAGCAATGCGCTCCCACACCATATCTTCCTTAAGCTCAAGTGCTTTCTCTAGCATAATCTCTTCTAAATCAGGAATTAATTTTTCTAGATAAACTGCCATCTCTTCTTGAACATCTTGACCATCGCCCTTAGCCATCATTTGACGTAGCTTAATCATCTCTTCATCTGAGATTAATTTTCTAGCATCACTCTCGATAAAATCTTCCCAAATTACTTGTTGTAACTCATCTAAAAATGCTTCTTTTTCTTCATCACTACTGTCATCTACACCTAAAAGATAAAAAATGCTTTGATCTTGAATAGATTCAACTTCCTTACCA
>CAYXMW010000048.1:0-3887 GCA_964466145.1 uncultured Pseudomonadales bacterium | reverse complement strand
AGAATATGGTGCAGCGTCAAAATCATCCCCATCACTTTGTGATCGTTGATGAAGCTGATTCAATTTTAATTGACGAAGCCAGAACACCATTAATTATTTCTGCTCCAGACATTGACTTAACTGAGGAATATTTTAAGTACTCCAAAATGGTGCGCTCTTTAGTTAGTGATACAGATTATAAGATTGATGAAAAAGCTAAGACAGCAACTCTGACTGACCTAGGAATAAAACGCATCGAGCAAAAACTAGGTGTAGGCAATCTCTATGAAGAAAGCTTTGATACTATTCACCATGTTGAAGCTGCTCTAAAAGCTAAAACTCTTTACCAAAGAGATAAAGAGTATATTGTTCGTAAAAATCAAGTTATTATTGTTGATGAGCACACTGGTCGCCTCATGTATGGTCGTAGATACTCTGATGGCTTACATCAATCTATTGAAGCTAAAGAGGGCGTACCTATTCAGCAAGAATCACGTACCATGGCTACCATCTCCATTCAAAACTATTTCAGAATGTACGACAAACTTTCTGGAATGACTGGAACTGCTGTCACTGAAGCTGAGGAGTTTAATAAAATTTATAACATCACTGTAATGGTTGTTCCCACTAATGAACCAATCGTTCGTGACGACAAACCAGATCTAGTTTATAAAACACAAGCTGCTAAGTACTCTGCAATTATCAAAGAAACAGAAAGAATTCACCAAGAAGGCAGACCGATTTTAATCGGTACCAGATCTATTGAAAATAACCAGATTGTTTCCAATTTCATCAAACGAAAAAAAATTCCTTTTAATTTACTTAACGCTAAAAATCATGAGAAAGAAGCCTCCATTATCTCCAACGCAGGTAATAAAGGGGCAATCACTGTCGCTACAAATATTGCCGGTCGTGGAGTAGATATTGTACTAGGAGGAGCTAAGCCAGAATTAAAGGACTTTAGACGTAAAGACGGCAATGGTTATAAAGAAAAATCTTATCAAAAAGCCCTTGATGAATGGAAAAAAGACCATGACGAAGTAGTTGAACTAGGCGGACTTCACATTATCGGCACAGAACGCCATGAATCACGTCGAATTGACAATCAGCTTCGCGGGCGTGCTGGTAGGCAGGGTGATGATGGTAGCTCACTCTTTTTCTTATCACTAGAAGATGAGATTATGCGCATCTTTGGCGGTGAACAAATCTCAAAGATGATGGACTTTCTAAAAATAGAAGAAAGCCAGCCCATCGAACACGGTATGGTCAGCAAAGCAATTGAATCAGCCCAAGTCAAAGTAGAAGGATTCTTCTTTGATCAACGCAAAAGATTGGTTGATTTTGATGACGTTATGAACCAACATCGCGATATTATTTACAAACGCCGTCGTCGCCTACTAGAAACTACAGCAGATGTCAGCTCAGACAGTCTCAAGTCTCAAATTTTAGAGTATGTCCAAAATCAAATAAGTGCTTTAGTTAGTCTCCACGCACCTCAAGATTACTCTGATAAAGAATATGAAATACTAGTTAATGAATTTATCAAAATAATTCCTTTTGATGAAAAATCTCAACAAGCTTTACAAAAAACATTATCAGAGCTGACAGAAGCAAGTGAGATCGAAGATAAATTGATGGATATTGTTAATCAGACTTACAAAAAAAGAGAGAAAGTAGTCGGTCATGATCAAATGAAGCAAATGGAACAGATAGTAACTCTGTCTACGATCGATGAAAAGTGGATGGATCATCTAGATGAAGTCGAGTCACTGCGTGAGGGTATTTGGCTACGCGGTGACAAACAAACTGTGCTTTCTGAATACAAAAAAGAGGCTTTTATTATGTTTGAACAGTTGATTCATTTAATTGAATCAACTATTGCTAATAGAATTTTTAGAGTTCAATTGGGAGTTCAACGATCAACTAGAATTAATACTCAACAGGCAATCGCCCAAAAAGAAGATATTAATGAGCCTTTAGCTAAAGAAGTTGCAGATGCAACTGTGCCTTCAATAAAAACTAGTCCCCAAACTACCAAAGGTAATATTTCAAATCTAGCATCAGCTCTTGGTTCAGCCACAGGCCAAACCAAGGTGGTTGGATCAGAACTTAAAAAAGCCAAAGTGGGTCGCAACGATCCTTGTCCTTGTGGAAGTGGTTTAAAATATAAAAAATGTGGTTTAATTGACTCGCCACAACATCAAAAATAAAAATTAAAATGCTACCTTTTAAATTCACAGGAAAAGTGATTCCCGGTGAGGAAATAGGTCGAAAAATTGGCTTTCCTACTGCCAATTTTGATCGAGTGCCTAGAGAAAGTGCTCTGAAGCCCGGTGTTTATGTGGGAACTTGCAATATTTATCAAGATGATCGAATAAAAAATCAGGAGCTTAAATGCCTTATTTATTTTGGTCCACGTCATATCTTTGGTCAAAAGAAAAATAGCTTTGAGGTCTATATTTATAACTTTAATCAAAATATTTATGATCTAACAATCAACGTGACTTTAATAAACTACATTAGAGCTCCTCAAAAAATCTTAGACCTATCTAATCTAAAAATTCAGCTTGAAAAAGATAAAAGACAAGGATTATTACTCCTACAATCATGAGTCCAAAAATTGGTATTTTTTCCATTCTTGATAGCCCGGCTTTAGGTGGGGCAGAGAGATATCTTCTTTCTAATTTAGAATTTTTATCTCAACAAGGATTTAAAATATCATTAGCCACTCGCAATCAAGAAATTAAAAATAAATATTTTAAAAAATGGAATCTAATTAATTTACCCTATCGCCTAGATTTAATTGGTAATAAAAAGGGAGTCGTAAAATTTTTCTTACAAGCTCCATTAGCAATAATTTGGTTAATTAGAATCTTAACCAATCTTAAAAAACAACATCAACAAGTGATCGTTTATACTCCCGGTTTTACTGAAAGATTAATTTTTTCACCATTTATAAAACTCTTAGGATTAAAATTAATTTGGCTGGAGTATGGTCCAGTTGAAGCAGTTTTTAAACGCAATTTTGGCTTATCAAAAATTCTTTATCAGGCCACAAGTTTTTTTCCTGATCATGTCATCACTATCTCCAAACATTCTCAGCAATCAATGCTTAACCACTCTTTTGTTAATAAAGCTAAAACTTCTATTATTTATCCCGGAATACCAAAAATAAGCTTAACCCAACTTAAAACTCTTCAAAAAAAAGGACTTGAGTGGAAAAGAAAACATGCTATAGAATCAAAAAAAATCATCACTTTCGTGGGTAGACTAGCTATTGAAAAAGAAGTCGATATTTTAATAAACGCTTTCTCTAAATTAATACTCAAAAATGTCCAGCTTATTATCATCGGTTCTGGACCAGAAAAAAAAGTTTACCAAAAATTAACTAAGCATCTAAAAATTTCCAACAAAGTTATATTTGTCGACTATGTTTCTGAAACTCAAAAAAATATTATTTTATCTATTAGTGATGTTTTTGTTTTTCCATCAGCATGGGAAATGGAGGGATTTGGGGTAACTACCATTGAGGCAATGATGGCAGGTGCAGCGATTATCTCTACAGGATCAGGTCCTCAAAAAGAAATAATTATTGATCAAAAGACTGGTCTCTTTTTTAGAAAGGGTAATAGTGATGACCTAAGCTTGAAAATTAAAAAACTACTTTCAAATAAAAATTTAAATAAAAAACTAGCTATAAATGGTAGGAAAAAAGCATTGACAGATTTTACCCAAACTCAAATGCGCCAAAGAACCCTAGAACTGTTACAATATCACTTATGAAAGAATACAACTCATTTTGCGTACCTACTATTTTTTCTTCGTTATCACTTGAAAAAACAGGGTCCGTAATATGAAACTAATCTCTGGTTCTTCTAATTTACCATTAGCTCAAAGCCTTGCTAATT
>CAYXMW010000047.1:2976-4085 GCA_964466145.1 uncultured Pseudomonadales bacterium | reverse complement strand
TAGCGACAAAAAATTAAATATGATTTGATTCGAGTAATTCTGGCTCGAGCATCATACTCTGCCATTCCCTTTACAGTTTGGTAAAAATCTTTGAGAGTTTCGATTGGCCACCAAACTACCCGAGCATCTTTAGTAAAAGCAAGTTTAAACTTAGCCTGCTCTAATCGACGTGCAAAATCATAATCTTCACTTAAAATTAGACTCTCATCAAAGCCAGCCACTTCTTTCCAAGCTTGCTTCTTTATTAACATTGATCTAGTGGCAGGTAAAAAATGTGCCGGATTAACTCGATCTGGCATCACCAGCATGTACGGTACTACCGCAGCTTGAAAAGCAGTCTCTGGAGCAGCCTCATAGTATCCAGCTACTACCTCAGCTTTAGTTTGAGTAGCTTTTTGAGCTAGCTTTTCTAGCCAATCTACGTGTGGTATACAACCCGCATCGGTGATGGCTATCCAATTATGTTTTACTAATCTAATCCCAAAATTTCTACCTACACTGCGGTTACCCTTTTTAATAACTAACTTCAGAGGAAAACTAGGATGATTTTTTTGGAAAACTTTAATTAATTGAACTGTGAAATCAGTTGAGCCAGCATCAACAATAATTACTTCACTAGGCTGATGTGTTTGTGCAAGTAATCCTAAAAGTAAAACGCTAATCATCTCTGCTTCGTTTAGGACTGTTACGACTACAGAGATTTTCATTTAAGCCCCCACAACTGCTGATATTTATGAGCTACTTTTGCCCATGTTTGTTGCTGAGACCATCGCTGAGCTGCCCGCGAATATTGATTAAAAACCTGAGGGTTTTTTATCAACTTCACAATTTGTGTTTTCATTTGCTCTACATCGTATTCTACCAACATATAAGCAGAACCGGGGAAAGACTTTAAATATTGCTCTTTTAATCCTTGTGAGTACAACGCGCAAACTATTTTTCCCTGAGCTTGGGCTTCAAGAATTGATAAATAAGAAGCCGACCAAACTAAATCAGCTTTGACAATGTATTTAGTTAAATCTTTCACCATCCCCGTGACTGTGCCGTATTGCTGACATTCATCTTTATAGAAACCATCACCAACCCAAGTTATTTCAATATCTAGCACT
>CAYXMW010000047.1:0-2876 GCA_964466145.1 uncultured Pseudomonadales bacterium | reverse complement strand
ACATTCATCTTTATAGAAACCATCACCAACCCAAGTTATTTCAATATCTAGCACTAACCTCAATCTTTTAGCCAAAGATAAATATTTTTCAAGATCATTTTCCATTTCTAACCTACCCACAAAAACAATCTGCAATCTCTTCTTATTATTTTTTTTAATTTTATTCTGGCTAGTTTTAGCTCCACCATAAATCACCAGCTCAGGTTTATCCCAATAAAACTCTTGAATGTAATCACCAACATGAATCGTCTTTAAAGATAATTTACTCCAACACCATCGAGCCAACTTGTTTCTCCACGGCACCGGAAACTGTCCTTCCCAACCATGAAAAGTTAAGTAAATTTTTGACCAAAACAACGGCAAAAGAAGGAGTAGCCACCAATAAACATCATGCACATGAATAATATCTGCCTTAAGTAAAAGCTGCGAATGTTTAGCCACCCGCTGCCAAACCGTTAATTTTTCTATTAGCTTACTAGAATATCCTTTTTCTAGATCAATTCTAGTTACCTCAACTCCATTAATATTTTCTTGTAGAGGTAAACTTTCATCATAGCGCTGAGTCAAAACTGAAACCCGATGTCCTTGTTTAATAAGCTCTGCATTTAAAAACTTAAGATGAGTTTCTATGCCTCCCAAGTGAGGCTCATAAAAAGGAGTTACCTGTAAAATTTTTATCTGTTCTGTTTTTGTTACGGTTGCAGTAGGCATTGAGATCTATCCTTACTCGCATGATATCACTTGCACTCTATCTTTTCTTGTTTTTAATGGCCAAGCCAGTTCAAGCAAATGAGGTTTTACTTAGAGATGATTTTGAAATAAATAATTTAAATAACTGGACTGTAGCTAGAAACAAACAATATCACCACCCTGAAAAACCATGTTTTTTTAATGGAGTTCCAGCGCAATGGAAAACTATTGATGGAAAAATAGGAATTAATATTAAAGGTAGCCCTTGTACCACTGAGATAATTCCAAATAACTTAGACTTAGCTAAAATTAGTAATTATCAGTTTGAGTTTGAGTGGTATTTTCCGATATCTACTCACATGGATCGTAATGTTTTAATAAAATGGCAGAATCCTGATAATTGGTATGGAGTGCATATCTTTAATAATAAATTGTTACTCCAAAAAGTAATTAACGGGCAAAGTCAGTCTTTATATAATAATTGGGGATATTATAATTTTGAGCCTGATCAAAGCTATAATTTCAAGATTAGCGTCATCAACGACTCAATCACTGTCTGGATAAATAATCAACAAGTTTTAAAAACTTTAGATAGACCGCCTTATTTAGAAAGCTACACCACCGTCGGTTTTCAAGCTAGTAGTGGTGATATTTTTCACTCCAGCTCTTTTTTTGACAATCTAATCGTAAAATCTTTAGATCAAATTGGTGAAAAAAAACTCAATGTTCCATTTTATAAACAACATGATCCTGAATGGAAAAATCGTGAGTATGATCATGCCAATCAATGGTCAACCACGCCCACCATTGCTCGTTGGGGCTGTGCTTTAACCTCTGTGACCATGATCTTAGATTACTACAACATCAACCTAATACCACTCAATTTAAAATTGAGCCCAACCACTTTAAATTTCTGGCTAAAAAATCAACCCGATGGTTTTATTGGTGAGGGATTAATTAATTGGTTGGCAGTGACTCGTTTAACCCAAATAATGAGTGATCAGCTAGACACACCTATTTTAGAGTATCAACGACTAGAAGGAGAAATTGAAAATGCGATTAACGACATCGATCAGAATCAACCCGTGATTCTACAATTACCTGGACATTTTTTAGTAGCCAATGGCTACAACACTCTGCAAACAGATTTATTTATTAAAGACCCAGCTTATGATTATGACTTTCTCAGCCAACATCAAAATAATTTACTATCAATTCGCTCATTTAAACCCAGTCACACTGATCTCAGCTATTTATTAATTGTCCATGATATAGAAACTGAAGTCACTTTAATTGATAAAAGTGACAGCATAACCACCAAACTACAAATCTATTCGGAATACATTCATGACTATTTAGATACATCAACAGAACAAACAAAAATTAAAATAATTCAAAGTTTAGCCAAACCCACAAATGGTGAATACTTATTGAAAATTAAAAACAAAATAGATGAAAATAAAAAAGTTGAGATATATGCCTATGACACTAAGGGCAAAGTCACAATTTTAACTCAAGAAGTTATGGGCACTAAACTATTTAATCTAAGTTATAGTTCTAATGAAAATAGTGAGCTAATTGAGATAACCAATAAATTTACCCTGCTGCGAGATCTACTAAAAACTTTATATAAGTCTGGAGAAATTACTACTAAGTATGCATATTTAAAATTAGATCAACTAGCTTCTTTCGCAGAAAATGATGAAAGTAATCAAGATAGGTACCAAAAATTAATCATCAAAACTGCTCAAAAATTAAAAGAATTTATTCCTTATTCAACCGTAATTATTAGCCTTGCTCCTTCAAGCTGAGACAGCTCACCACTAGTAGAACGTAGCTCCACCACATATTCATTATTACCACCATGTAAAGGAAGACCGGTGCGAGAAACCCAAGTCACAACTGAAGAATTGTGCATTACTTCACTATCATGAAAAATTGCGCCACTGGTTTTATTTTTAAGCCTGGCCTGTGCTTCTCCACCCACAATTTTTAACGAAGCCTGAAACTCAACATTTTTAATTACTGAATAGTTAGCAGAGTTGATGGTAGTTTTAGTACCTTCAATTTCTACCCACTCACGAGAAGTAGTGCTACCACTTCCTAGATAAATAACATATTCTTTTGCATTACTGGAAGAAACTGTCTGAGTAATTGTTTTAGTAATAGTTTTTGGTTCTGCAGCC
>CAYXMW010000046.1:0-4270 GCA_964466145.1 uncultured Pseudomonadales bacterium | reverse complement strand
AAATGCTACCTTGGCCAGCATAACCAAAAGGACTTTCTAGAAACCGAAGTGGACCTATGTCTTTTCCTAAACCCGTAGTGGACATTTCAAGCATACTATCAAAACCATTATCAACTACTGGATTAAAACCCAAAATTTGGTAAATTCTTTCTTTTTCATTAAATCTAAGAGCTGGAATCAAAACAAGGTGATCTTTACCATCTGGACCAGGATACTGACAAGAAATGGAGTGAGTTACAATATCACCACCAGTCAGCTCAATGGGAGGATTATGTTGGACCATATCTTCGGTAGCGATACACCAGAGGTAATATCTGCCGTCTATATTATTTAACCCATTCTCATATCCAAATTGACCATTGAAGGTTGAAAGCAAACTTTCTCTATTGCTATTGGGAAAATTAGCCGGAATAAGTTCCTCCCATGGTACCATCGGCATCATAATTTCTGGTGCTTGCACCCAATCACCACTAGCTTCACTGCGGGTGATTAACACTCTACCATCAGCTTCATCAAAAATCTCTAAACCAAGCTCAGTCCATCTATAATCCCAATTTATACCCTCTAGTTGAGCTTCCATTGATAATGGCAAGACCCACATTCCTTCCGGATCACCATCTAAGTGAGAAATAGGTAATAAACTTAAATTGGCAAAAACTTCAGCGCTAGGACCACTCATGTCCAGCGAATAATACTTGCCGCTGATGCTATCAAGAACATAAACTGCTTCTACTTCACCGCCATCTGGAGAAAAGATAAAAACAAGTGAAGGAGATTTAGTGCCCTCTGCTATCTTCGCTACCGCAGTTTCTACTGCTTCTGGGCTAATGTCTTCAACTAGGGAGGTCATATCCACTACACTACCTTCAAAATCAAAATGACCCACTACCATGTGGGGTGCACCCTCTGCAGTAAGTAAAGCTGAGCTTAATTGGGAAACTTCATCATTTTCTAATAAGTAAAATGACATCGGCTCAATTGCTCCTCCAGAACCTTCAACATCAATACCTTGAAAAAATCCCATAAAAATTGAGGTCCCATCAGGCTTTTGAAATTCTAGAGCAGCGTTAACTTTATCGCCACTAACTTCATTAATAGTTTTAATAGCTGCTGTCATTTCTGCCGATGAGCTTCTAGAAAGAGTCATCTCTTCACCTGCGGCCACAGGACCAATTTGGTCCATAATCATTGTCATTTGCTCATCAAAGCTAATTGTTTCAACAGCTGGCGGACTGTCTGTTGGAACTATATCCGCTGTATCAAACACCTCACTAGTTGGTGAATTGTTTGTTAGAACTGCATCTGGAGAGTCTGGAGAGTCTTGATCTGTAGTACAACTAGCAAGATAGAATCCGGTAATTATAAGGGTGGTAAGCAATTTATAATATTTTTGTATTTCTGCTGTTTGGGGTGATTGTTCTGTCATATAAAAATTATTCTATCATATATTTTAATATTATCGGACTTCACTTGATAAAAAAATACTTGACACAATTTAATAAAACTTAATTTTGAGGAAAAAAATTGAGAAATTTTGATTTGATGTGACATCAAAAACATATTCTATGTCACGCAGCAGACTTTGTCACTAAACCCAATCAAACCTTACATCAGCTTCATGCTACTGGAAAATCGTGTTGGAAATCAACTCTGAAGTGACAACTCTTATTTATTTTCAACCTGCATTGCCCCATAAGCATTAACTACACTCATATTAACTAGCAATAAGATAGCTTCACCATCAATAGTTTGTGGTAAAAGTGAAGCGTCTCCAGTTTGGGCAAATTGGTCAATTTGTGCTGCTGTCAGCATCTGCATAATAGCTTCATTAAAATAACCTCGTTCTGTGAGATGGCTAAGATCATCAATGTTAGTTGGCATAGCAAAAGTGACATAAAAAATATGACCGGGTCCAGACCAACCAACTCGTTCAAGCATACCTATAGCACCGGGGCTTTTGACAGTATAATTATAAAGTTTGTTTGTAATTACTAAATCTTCAAACACATCTTGAGGATATTCTTTAGGCAAATAGCCAATATTTTTACCCGTCAAATCCCCCAAATTATAAGTATAAACAGGAATATGAAATCCTTGCTGATTGCCCTCAGCGTCAAGATATTGACAATAAAAAGTATGTGAAATTTCTTGACCAGTTGGTAACTGTATAGCAGGCTCATGAGTTACAATTTCATCACCCACACAAAACATATGATAAGAACCATTTTCTTTTAAAATAGGAAGTTGTTCAGCCAAATCTTTGAAAAAAGACTCTTTTTGAGTAGCGGTCAAATTGGTTACCAAATCAGGAAGAGGAACTGCTGGTTCTTTGGTGGGTATAACCTCTGGCGTCTGCGTTGGCACCTGAGTCCCAGTTGCCTCAACCGTTTCCTGAATATTAGCTTGACTAAAATCATCATTTGTTACTTCAACAGCCGGCGGACTGTCTGTTGGAACTATATCCGCCGTATCAAATACCTCACTAGTTGGTGAATTGTTTGTTAAAACTGCATCTGGAGAGTCTGGAGAGTCTTGATCTGTAGTACAACTAGCAAGATAGAATCCGGTAATTATAAGGGTGGTAAGCAATTTATAATATTTTTGTATTTCTGCTGTTTGGGGTGATTGTTCTGTCATATAAAAATTATTCTATCATATATTTTAATATTATCGGACTTCACTTGATAAAAAAATACTTGACACAATTTAATAAAACCCTACATCTCCTCCACTAACGCAATGTTCAACAACCCTAGCCCCTGCCCCAATACTTCGGCGGTGGCTTTAGTCAGAGCTAATCTAAACTGCTTTTGAATTTCTTGATCTGCTTTTAAAATAGAGTGTTTGGTGTAAAAAAGATTAAAAGCTTGAGCTAACTGATAAAGATAGGTGCAAACTAAGTGAGGCGATCTCTCTGTCATGGCTTTAATAACCACCTCAGAATATTGGTAAAGGTTTCGTAATAGATCAATCTCTTCAATAGATAATTCTAAATCTTTAGCATCTTTAATATTAAATAAGACATCAGACTCACTCATTTTTCGTAACACCGACTGACATCTGACATAGCTATATTGCAGATAAGGACCGGAATTACCTTGGAAAGACAACGACTCATCAAAATCAAAAGCAATGTCTCTACCAATACTAGACTTTAAAAAAGCATACTTAATTGCCGCCTGACCCACCTGCTCTGCAATCAAGCCCTTGTTTTCAGCTGAAAGACCCTTTTTAGCCTCTCTTAGCACCTGGGTAATGCGTTCAACCGCCTCCTGTAAAAGCCACTGAGCCGTAATAATGTCACCAGTCCGACTGCTCATCTTACCGCCAGGCAAACGCACCATCCCATGACCAATGTGCTCAGTTTTCTGACCCAACTCTGGCTCGACTTCCTTCATCGCTGCCAATAACACTTGAAAATATTCATTTATTTCATTGCCAGTAATAATAATTGAGGCGTCGTACTCCCCATCCCGATACTTGGCTGGAGCTAAACCCAATTCTTTAGTTTCATAAGTAGGCAAGCCAACAGAGTTAATAAACACCCGAGTATGCAAGCCATGCTTCTCACCCTCATAAATAATTGCGTCCTTGCTCTCCACGAATATACCCTCAGTCAAACCCTTTTTCACTAACTCTAGCCCATACTCAGCCACCACACTCTCTGGGTAAAAATTATCAAAACTCATTCCAACTCGATCATAAATACTTTGAAAATAAGCTAAGCTCCAAGTTTTTCCAGTCTGATAAAGCTGCTTAATCTCAGCGTAATCCCAATTTTCTTCTACTTCTTCATCGAGGTGCTGTTTATAATCTGCGATTGGTTGCCAGTTTTTTTCCTCAACCATAATATCTTGAGAAATCTTGTAAAGAAACTTATTAAGCTGGGTAATCTGCTCTTTAGCTTTGTCACCTTCTCTGAAAGCCGTTGCACCCATTGCATAGGACTCACCTAGAAATTTAACTCGATCTGCAATTGGATGATCACTCAAATTTTCCAATGCATGAACAATTGATTCTTCTCGCTCGTGAAAGATCTTCTCCCTCATACCCCAAATGCTTTTGGCCACATGCATCCCGACATCGCCAAAGTAATTGGCCCGGCGTACTTCTGCGCCAGTGGCTTCGAATAATCGAGAAATACTCTCACCAACGGTATTGCTGTAAAGATGTCCGATGTGGAACTGTTTGAATGGATTGGGGTCAGTAAACTCTACCACCATCTTCTTCCCCGAGTTAATTTGCGACACTAATTGATCACTATTTGTCA
>CAYXMW010000045.1:2661-4356 GCA_964466145.1 uncultured Pseudomonadales bacterium | reverse complement strand
ATCAAACTTTATTTTTTATGATTAAACGCTTTGGGACTTTAAGATATTGGCATGGCTTTATGGCAGCAATATTGGGGCTGGGGGCGAGTGGATACCTGATTTGGAAACATTGTTTCCAGTATTTATTTGCAACTATATTATTAATTTCTTTTTCCATTTTTGCGATAGTGATGAATCGTTTTGTGCCGATGTTGGGCTTAATGATTGTTGCTTTTGGTTCATGGATAGTGGGGGAATTGCTAGATAAGAATAAAATTTTGGAGAAAAGCCTCATCCCATTTTTAACAGTATTTTTACTATTAGTTTTTATTAGTACTAAAAACTATTTATCACCACTCAATAATGGTTTTGGGGTGGGATTATTACCTAATGTAGAAAATTCAGCCCAATTTTTTAACCAACACAATCTATCTGGGCCGATTTTTAACAACTACGATTTAGGTGGTTATTTAATCCACCAGCTTTTTCCTGGCCAACGAGTTTTTGTAGACAATCGTCCAGAGGCTTATTCTGAAGAGTTTTTAACTAACTATATTACAGTACAAGAAGACGAGGTTGCATGGCAGCAACTAGACGCAAAATATGGTTTTGAAACTATTTTCTTTTATCGTCATGACTTCACCCCTTGGGCACAGCCATTTTTAATAAAGAAGATTGAAGATGATGTGTGGGTGCCAGTTTATGTAGATGATTTTGTGTTGATCTTAGTGAAGGATAACAAAAGAAATCGAGAATTAATAGAAAAGTTTGAGCTACCACCAGAAATTTTTGTAGTTAATTAAAAACTAGCGCCATGACCAGAGTACATTTGTTGCGAGCCAGGCAAATCTTTGATTTTTTTTAAAGACTGCTGTATTTTTTTAGGGCTAGAATAACTCAGATCGGTTCGGCCAATAGCTCCATCTTTAAAAAGAGTATCTCCGGTGAACATTACTAGATCACTATACAAACAAATACTTCCCGGGGTATGTCCAGGAGTATGGAGGACAGTCAAAACTTCTTGTCCAAATTTAATTTGATTACCCTCTTTAAGCAACTTATCTACTTTTGGTGCAGGATTAACTTGCATTTTTAGCCAGTGTTGAGCGCGTTTTTGGACACTTTCAATTAAGAATAAGTCTGCTTCATGTGCCATGATTGGTGTTTTGGGGAAGTTAAGCTTGAGTTCTAGTAAGCCTAAAATATGGTCAAAATGACCATGGGTGAGGATAATGGCGACTGGTTTAAGATTTAGCTCAAGAATTTTTTCACTAATAAATCCGCCTTCGTCGGCTGGATCAATAATGATTACCTCATCAGTTTTTTCACACCAGGCTAAATAACAGTTAGTATCGAGTTGACCTAGTTTAAGAGTTTCAATCTGCATGGGGAGTTAAATTAACATCCGCACAATAATATCTATTATCGGGGAGATGAGCTGTCTGGCCGGAGAAACTCCTCCCCAAGGCATAATTAAAAAAATTAAGATAAAAGTGCCATAACGTTCCATGGCTATTTCGTAATTGTAGGCTGTTTCTTGAGGTAAGATGGCAGTTAATATTTTGCCACCATCTAGGGGATGAACAGGAATGAGGTTAAAAATTGCTAACATCACATTAATAATCAAAAGCTGGACTAGAGAATAATGAACTAATTCCCAGGGGAAAATATTAAAATTAATTATTAAGGAAAAAATACCAGCTAGGATTAGATTAG
>CAYXMW010000045.1:0-2561 GCA_964466145.1 uncultured Pseudomonadales bacterium | reverse complement strand
GCAATTAAAGCAGTGTCTCGAATTGGATCCTTGAGGTTATAAGGGTCAAACTGGACTGGTTTACCCCAGCCAAACCGAGTGAGTAAGATGGCGATAGTTCCTAGGGGGTCAAGATGAGCCCTGGGATCGAGGGTTAGTCTATTTTGAGCTCGAGGTGTAGGATCACCGAGATGATCTGCAGCCCAAGCATGAGCAAATTCATGAACAGTAATGGCTAGGAGTAAGCCTGGGAATAGGATGAGGAAAACAATTGGGTTAGAAAGTAAAATACTGAGCATGAATCTATATTATATGATAAAATATTAAATCTATATGGCAAGCTTTGATTTTAAATATCCATCTAAGGCCCACATCGGCAGAAACGTTTCTCACGCCAAGAATCGAACCGCTCGTGTTTTCAGACGTAATCTTCACACTGTCACCATGATGGTTGATGGTAAAAAGAAGAGAATGCGTGTGCCAACCAAAGTTCTTCGAATGATGAAGAAATCTGGGGTGACTACTCACTGGAAAAAACCAGAGTCTAAAGATTAATCCCTAATTACGTTTTTAACTTCTTGCCACGGCTTAATTGCCATACCTTCAATTTTGACTTTTTCTAAATTTAATAACCCCAATTTATTTAACTCCGCACTGATAATCTGCATCCGGCGCTGACCTTTACTGGTTTGGATCTGTGTCCAGAGGAGTGGCCAAGGTGAGTAGGCCCTGGAGGCTCGTTCTATCTGAAGAGCACCATTTTTATCACTAGTTATCGCAGCTTTAACTTCCCCCCATTCTATAAAAGCATCATTCTTATTTATTTTTTTAGCTACTGGAGTGGGAGAGGTGATTGGTTGGGGAATGGGAGTGATTTTCTTTTCAGCTAGTTTCAGGATTACATTGGTCAAACTTTGGGTGGCGAGTTGGAAACTATGTTTGTAGTACTCAGTTTGTGTCCAATTTTGATCAACTTCGAATTCTTCTTGCCAGACAATCGGACCTTGGTCAAATTGAGTAGTCATTTGGATAATGCTGACGGCTGAGGCTGTGTCACCACTAAGTAGCACAAATTGACCGGGAGAGCTGCCGCGCCATTTAGGTAGAGCAGACGGATGAATATTAAGAGACATGATTTGGGGTAAGTCTAGAAGCCACTCTGGGACTAAGTATCCAAAATCTACAACTAATAAAAAATTAGGTTTTTTATGAGCTAGAATTTTATTTTTAATTGATTCATCAATTTTATTTTTTATTAGCACCGTTGGGATTTGATTGCTATCAGCAAACTTTTTAAGTGGGTTAGAAGTCAAAAGTTGTTGGCGACCAATGGGTTTAGCATCGGGAGTGATAATAAAAGAAACTTCAAACGAGGGATGTTCTAAAAGTGTTTCAGCACAGAGCTTAGTGCGATCGGTAGTGCCAGCAATGGCGATAGAGTAGGTCATTAAATTATTTCGATTAGCTCTCTGTCTATTTCTTCAAGTTTTTTACCATCATCGCTTTGGTGATAAACCGGCAAGTCATGTTCTAGAGAGTAATCAGTAAAAAGTATGCCATCTAGATGATCTAACTCATGTTGAATAACTCGGGCATGAAAACCATCGAATCTTTCTTTATGATTTTGAAGCTGTTCATTTTCTAGAGTCTGAAATTCTATCTCTACCCAGCGACGTCTAGGTACAGGTCCATAAAGTCCTGGCATAGATAAACAACCTTCTAAGTCTGGATCAGTTGGATCAACTCCCAAGACTTTTTTTCTTTTACAAGCTTTGGAAATAACGGGGTTGATGAAATGACGAATATTGCCTTGAGGACGATTTCCAGGCTCGCCCTGATCATCTTTGCTAGAAAAGCTGGTGGTAAATACTCGGAGTAGTTTATCTACTTGAGGTGCAGCCAACCCAACTCCACGAGGATTTTTAGAGTTTTTGAGAGTACTTTCTAGCTCAGTAATAAATTTAATCAATTGATTGTTCGCTTTAGTAACTGCTTGAGCAGTTTCTCTGAGAGTAGGATGGGGGATGGTGATAATTTTCATTTAAGATTAGTTAGTTTTTGATTTATCTCCTGATTAGCTTGAGTAATGTGATTGTAGATATATTGGTATTGTTCCAGGGCTAGTTGGTCTTGTTTTTGTATTTCATATTGTTTGCCCAAAGCCATCCTAGCAGCCTCGTAATTAGGTTTCATGGCAATTGTTTTTTCTAAAGTTTGAATCCCTTTTTCTACTTGATCACCACTGATTTCAATTAAGGATAGATTATACATTAATTTGGCGTCTGTAGGGGCCAATTTTATTGCTGTGATTAAAGATTCTTCTGCTTTAATTAATAAACTAGGATCTATTGGTAAAAGTGTAATTAAAATTCTGGCTCTAGCTTTGTGAAAGTTAAGATGGCGAGGGTTTAGTTTAAGAGTTAGAGCTGATTCTTCTAAAGCAGCTTGTTTGAATTGAGTTGAGGAACTACTTTGATTTTGCTGCTCAAGAGCGACGGCGATCTTACTATAAGCATCGGCTAGTTGATTATGATAAAGAGCCTCTTTTGGTCTGAGTTTAGCTGCTGTTTGAAGATTTTCTA
>CAYXMW010000044.1:0-4362 GCA_964466145.1 uncultured Pseudomonadales bacterium | reverse complement strand
ATTGAGCGAGATGTCATTGTTGGTTTTGGTAGCGAAGTTGCTCGCAGTTACATTGGGCCTAATTGTGCACTCCATCACAATTTCATTGGCGACTCAGTTTTAGAAGCAGAGGTCAATCCTAGTTTTGGGACAGTCACCACTAACTGGCGCTTAGACAAAAAAACAATTAAACTCAAAACTCCTCAGGGAAAAATAGAAACTAATAAAGATAAGTTGGGAACGATTTTTGCCAAAGGTGTATTCTGTGGCGTTAACTGCAGCTTTATGCCTGGAGTAACTATTGGATCTAATACTAAAATTTATCCACACTCTGTGATCTATAAAGCCTTGCCGGCAGATACCACTCATAAATCTTCTCAAGATTAAAAAATTGTGCCATACTGATAATTTTTTAACGCTGTCTCATTTTAGGCTTCGACTTCAAAGACTCAGCAGATATAATGTCAGACATGATTAATAAAGCTATCATTACTACTGCCGGTTTTGGAACCAGGCTCTTGCCTATTTCTAAAACTATTCAAAAAGAAATGTTGCCTATTTTAAATAGACCATTAGTAGATTATGTAGTTGAAGATTTAGTCAAAGCTGGGATTAAAGAAATTATTTTTGTCATCAATGAACACAATATTCAGATCAAACACTACTACTCTGAAAACTTAAGACTCTATGAATATCTAAAAAAGATGAATAAAGTAGCTGCTTATGATCAAGTAGACCACATTCACCTTCAAGCCAAGTTCACTTTTATCGAACAGCCTGACAGTGAGCAATACGGCACCGCCGTCCCAGTAAAATTGTGTGAAGATTTACTTAAAGACGAAACAGCCTTCTTTGTTTTTATGGGTGATGTTTTTACCTACGGTAAAAATGGCCGCTCTGAAGCTAAAGAGATGATGGAGCTATTTGATAAATCTCAAGCTGGTGGGGTAGCTAGTTTTGTAGAGCGTCCTCAAGATGAGCTCCACAAATACGGCATTGCTGAGATTGAAGAAAAAAATGGAATTAAGTATCTTAAACATTTGGTTGAAAAACCAACTCCAGGCACCGCCCCCTCTAATTTATCAAACACCAGCCAGTACATCCTCACTCCAGAGGTATTTGAAATTCTTAAGACTCAACCACTCGACTCTAAATCTGGAGAGCTTTACATAACTGACACAGTTGAAAAACTGGCTCAACAATCTGAAGTTGCCATCCATATTCCTCAAAATGAATTTTTAGATGGCGGGAGTGTTAAAAGTTGGCTTAAAGCCAATTTAGCTGTTGCTTGGGATAAACCGGAATTAAAAAAAGAATTGAAAGAGTTTTTTAATGATAGGCAGAAGCGAACAAGATCTTAATCCAGAGTTAACTGGTCAGGAAAATTGGCTGGCTGGCTTTGTTCAAGAGCTTGGTTCATTTGCTGGACTCGGACCTGAGCTCAATAATTCAATTATTGAAACCAATAAAAGAATTATTGGTGAACCCAATACTGAAGAAAAAATTCTTTTAACTAGAGAAAGAAATAAAATATTGCATGATTTCTTTATCGCTGGTCTGACAGATTTATATGGCGATCAAGGTCAGAAATTAGCTCAAAGGATCTTAGATAAAATTAATCAAATAGAAGAATTCGAAAAAATTCCTCAAAAACCTCAAAAAAAGGAGGTTTGTTACATTGTATATCCTGATACTTTTAAAGATATAAATGGTCTTATCACAATCCTGCCAAAGCTATCTGAGATGGGAGTGACAAAACTCCATATTTTGCCATTTTTTGATAATTCTGGTGATAAGGGTTTTTCGGTAAGAGTTCATTCTTTAGATAAGCCCTTAAGAATGAGAGAAGATTGGAGCTTAAATCAGTTTAAAGAATTAGTAAATTTAGCCGATAAACTTGGCATTAGTCTCTTGGTTGATGTGATCTTAAATCACATGGCAACTGATTCTCCAATCCTAGAAAACCCAACAATTAGTGAGCAACTTATACAAAGTTGGATAGAAGAAACAATTCCTTTTAAATTTAAAAAGACTAGAGATGACGAAGAAACCGGCGGAACTTACGCAACATATGAATTAACAAATGGAAATCCATTTGAAGTCTTAATTATGTTTCCAGAACAAACAAGGGAAAAGGAAGATCCTTTGCTCGCAGTACGTCATAGAGGTAGAAAAGATGAAAGATTGGAGTTACATACTTTTTATGATTTCCAAGTTGATCTAGATTTCTCCGAGCCAGTTACATTTGAACTAGTCTCAAATATTATTTTGCAGACCATCGAACTAATAGGTAGAAAAGGTCAATTGAGACTTGATGCGATTTCTTTTATTGGAAAATTAATAAATCTAGAAATTTTCAAAAATATGGACAATGATGATGGATATAAAATTATAACTTTAATTAAAATTTTAACTACTCTCTCAGCACCAGATGTAAATTTAATTGCTGAAGCCTCCAGGCCTTTAAGTGAAATTGAAAAATATTTAAAAAGAGTTGGAGGTGCATACGATTTTATTAGTTTGCCATATTTCTTACTTGCAGTTGCGGAAGGAAAATCAGAGCTTTTCTTAAATAAAATAGATGAGATGGTCGACTTCTTAGGTTTGGAAGAATTAGAAAAATTAGCAATAGTGATTCAATCGCATGACGACTTTCCAATTGCAGAACTAAGAGACAAAAAAATTGCTAAAGAAGTTTGGTCGGCTCTCAAAGGAAAGGGAGCTCTTGCCTTTGGTCAAAAGGAGGGCAGAAATGGCATTCCAAAAGGAGCGGCTGTTCGATTGGCTGAATTATGCGACCATAATCCAGATAAAATTGCTGCCACCATAGCGCTTGCTTCATTTACACCCCATGGCGATCTGTTCTTGTTATTTGGAACTGAGACAGGTCTGAGGAATAGTCAAGAAGCTCTCGAAGCAGAAAAAGTTGATGCAATAGCAGCAGGTAGAAGCACTGATTACAGAGAAGTAATTAGGGGGCAATTGGATGTGGATAAATACATTGAGCAGTTAGATGATTCTGAAACTTTTGTAAAAGTTTCTAAAGTTGTGCAAATGAGAAAGGAATTTTTGCCCGAAGAAATTTCTGAATGGAAACAAACTGTCACCGATGGTTTGGTCGAAATTAACATTTCAGGAAAAAAAGATAATCAAGATATTTCAATTAAAATTTTAATCAATTATTCTGATGAGATAAAAAACGGAATTGATGCTTGGGGCTATAAAATTATTAAAAATAGCTAAAATTTAGCAATCACCATCAACCCATTTAACCATATTAGACTGGTCTACCAGAACTTTTCGGTTGTTGCGGAGGTGGTGAGATTCGAACTCACGAAGCCGTAAGGCTCTAGTTTTCAAGACTAGTGCAATTGACCACTATGCGACACCTCCTAAAATAGCAATATCGCCTGAACTGACTATTCTACCAGACTTTGCCCTTCCACTCACCCATTATCCTGATGTATATTAGAATTAGCTATGAGCCATCAAACTCAACCTGCCCAGCCAATTTCTTCAGCGGATTATTTGAAAATGATACGTGAGAGGAGAAATAAGCGTCAAAAAAATACTTCTCCAGAAGCTCCCCCAAAAAAAGTTAAAAAAGAAACTCCTAAAAAAGAGGAAGAAGAAAAACTTTTTCCAGGCGTACCTAAACCTAGACCAAAGAAAGCAATTACTACTTGGGTAGCTCCGAGTAGACCTTTTAAAAAACGAGATCGTCAATACTACATTACAATAACTGCAATTATCTTTTTAGTCAGCTTAATTTTATTTTTTGCCGGTCAATTTTTGCCAATTGCCGTAGTTATTTCAATCGGCTTCCTAGCTTATGTTCTCTCCAGTGTTCCCCCTCATGAAGTAAAGATTGAAATTAATACTTACGGAATCGAAATTGAAGAACTACCTTATTATTGGGAAGAAATGGGCAGATTTTGGCTAGAACAGAAATATGGTCAGGAGATACTCACTATCGAGGTGATGAGATTTCCCGGTAGAATCATCTTGATGTTTGAAAAAGATAAAAAAGAAGAGCTTAGAAAAATTTTATCAGAAGTTTTACTTGAAGAAAAACCGATTGATACTTTTTATGACAAGGCTGGTAAATGGCTCCAAGACAAAGTTCCTTTAGAGCTTAACTCCTAATTCTTTACGATTTTTCCAAACCAGGCTACAATACATCTCTAAGTAAGCTGTGGTAATAATAAAAAGCACCCATAGTTTAACGGATAGAACAGTGGTTTGCGGAACCACCAATCTAGGTTCGATTCCTAGTGGGTGCACAAGTTATCTTCAAAGGAGAGGTCGCATAGTGGTCTATTGCATCAGTTTCGAAAGCTGACGCCGAAAGGCTTCGTGGGTTCGACTCCCACCCTCTCCGCA
>CAYXMW010000043.1:2615-4443 GCA_964466145.1 uncultured Pseudomonadales bacterium | reverse complement strand
CCCATTTTTTGAGCAGAAGCAAAAGTTTCTTCAGTGGCTTTATCTAAGTCTTCCTTAGTTGCGTCTTCGCTTTCAGACATTTCTTTAAGCTTTTTAACATTCTCTTCAATTTCAGCTTTAACCTCTTCATCCACCTTATCACCATACTCCTTGAGTTGTTTTTCTAGCTCAAAAGCGACACTATTGGCTTTATTTTTAGCTTCAATCAGTTCTTTTTTCTCTTTATCTTCATCAGCATACTTCTCAGCGTCAGCCTTCATTTTTTCGACTTCATCATCAGAAAGATTGGTGCTGTTTTGAATAGTGATCTTCTGCTCCTTACCAGTATTCTTTTCCTTAGCACTGACATTCAAAATTCCATTTGAATCAATATCAAAAGTAACTTCAATCTGAGGAGTACCGCGCATGGCTGGAGGAATACCGTCTAGGATAAATCTTCCTAAAGTTTTATTATCCACTGCCATTTCTCGCTCGCCCTGTAAAACATTAATCTCTACCTGAGTCTGATTATCAGCCGCAGTTGAGAAAATTTGAGATTTACTAGTAGGGATAGTGGTATTGCGCTCAATTAAAGGCGTACGCACACCGCCTAGAGTCTCCAAACCCAATGTTAAAGGCGTGACATCTAATAACACCACATCAGAGACATCGCCACCGATAACTCCAGCCTGGATAGCAGCTCCAATGGCTACTACTTCATCTGGATTAACCCCTTTGTGAGGTTCCTTGCCGAATAATTTTTTAACTTCAGCTTGAATCTTAGGCATTCTGGTCATACCACCCACCAAGATGACTTCATCAATCTCAGAGGTTTTGATCTTAGCATCTTTCACCGCTTTTTCGACTGGACCAAAAGATCTCTTGACCAAATCATCGGTCAACTTTTCTAGTTGAGCTCGAGTCAAAGTCATAGTTAGATGCAAAGGTTGACCCTCATCACCTTGAGTGATAAAAGGCTGATTAATCTCTGTTTTCTGTGAAGAAGAGAGCTCAATTTTAGCTTTTTCAGCTGCATCTTTAACCCGCTGGAGTGCCTGAGGATCTTTAGAAAGGTCTTTACCAGATTCTTTCTTAAACTCGGCCATGATCCAATCAATAATCTTATTATCAAAATCATCACCGCCTAAAAACGTATCTCCATTGGTAGATTTAACTTCGAATACTCCTTCGCCAATCTCTAAAATTGAGATGTCAAAAGTACCGCCACCAAGGTCATAAACAGCAATTGTTTGACTACCTTTTTTATCTAGACCATATGCTAGGGCAGCTGCAGTGGGCTCATTAACTATTCGCTCTACTTCTAAACCGGCAATTTGGCCAGCTTGTTTAGTAGCCTGACGTTGAGCATCATTAAAGTAAGCAGGAACAGTGATCACTGCTCGTTCAACTTTACTTCCTAGATAGCTTTCAGCATCAGTTTTGGCTTTTTGTAAAATTTTTGCAGAAATTTCTTGTGGGGTGTAAGTTTTGCCACTGATTTTAGCGGTCGCCATTCCATCTTTACCAGCTACCAATTCATATGAAATATGTTTGGTGGCATTTTTAACTACTTTATCACTAAACTTTCGCCCCATAAAACGCTTAATCGAGTTAACAGTAGTACCAGGGTTTAACACCATTTGGCGTTTAGCTGGATCACCCACCACTACCTCATCTTTTTTAAAAGCAACTATTGATGGAAAGGTATTTCCACCTTCCGCGGTAGGAATAATTTTAGGAGTTCCACCCTCCATGATTGCCACAGCAGAGTTCGTGGTACCAAGATCGATACCAATGATTTTGCCGGTTTTTGTTGATTTTTTATCTGACATATCTGTCACCTTTCTTT
>CAYXMW010000043.1:1270-2515 GCA_964466145.1 uncultured Pseudomonadales bacterium | reverse complement strand
TTTTTTAAATAAACTACTTAATATTTTATACTTTTTACTTAACTATTACTTTAGCGTGTTGAATGACTTGCCCGTTGAGACGATAACCACGCTTAACTATCTTCACAACTTTTTGACCCTCTCCTTCTTTATCGACTACTTCCATAGTTTCTAAATCAAAATTTTCACCTTTAGGATAAATCTCCTCTAGCCCAGCTTCTTCTAATACTTGCCAAAAATCTCTAACCACCAGATTTAAGCCCTGATCTTCAATCTCCTGCGCTGCCATACTTAAATGCTCAAGCGGTGAAAGTAAAGTTTCAACTAAGCTTTGATTAGCTAATTGTAAGAATTTAACACGTTCTTCTTGATTGCGCTTCACTAAATTCTGATAATCAGCTAAAACACGCTTTTCTCGCTCTAATGACTCTATTAGTTGCTGTCGTAACTCAAGAACTTCTTTATTAATAGTTTTCTTTTTAGTGTCTTTTTTTGTCATAATTATCCTATGGTTATGTCTTCTATTAGTCCTTTAAAGTATTTCATTATGGGAATGATATACGAATAATCAAATCGAGAAGAACCAATTACTCCTAGTTTACAAGAATGTGAACCAGCATTGATTCTCATGTAGATAGCAGCAATCGACTCTAGGTGTTTATTACCTAGATCTGACCCAAAAGTAATTTGAATTGGATTCTCATTAGCTCCAAAATCAAAAATTTCATCTAAGACTGACACTTCTTCAATAGCTTGCAGAACATGCCTCATGGCATCAATATCATAAAACTCAGGCATATTTAATAAATTTGCAAACCCAGCCTGATAAAGCTTACGATCATCAGTAATAGCCACGCTTAAAGCACGAGATTTATCTGCTAGTACTCGAGTAGTTTCATAAAGCAAATCACCTAGAACATCTCGGCTCTTCCAAATTTTTTCTTTAGCTGAAACCTCATCAGCTACAGATAGTTCTTTTTCTTTCATCAATTCATTTACATAAAGTTTCATTGCTTTAGAGGTAGGGATCCTACCTGCACTAGCATGAGATTTCTTTAAGTAACCTTGATCTTGCAAGTAAACCATTTCATTACGAATCGTTGCTGGAGAAACACCAATATTAAATTTTTTATCAATCGTATCTGAGCCAACAGACTCAGCAGTTTCGATAAATTCCTCAATAATAGCCCTAAGAATTTGGACTTGGCGTGCGGTTAAATCTATCATGTTAGCAATCATAAGACATGACTGCTAAAGTTGTCAAGC
>CAYXMW010000043.1:0-1170 GCA_964466145.1 uncultured Pseudomonadales bacterium | reverse complement strand
TATATTTTTTTCAAAATTACTTTTAGAAAATTGCTGAGCGTGTTTAAATATTTTCTCAATATTAAATTTTGTTTTTTCAAATTTATTTAATGCCTTAATTAAACCTTTTACAGTTAAGTCATCAAAAAATACTCCAGTTTCCCCATCCACCACTGTCTCTAATGGCCCACCAGATTTATGAGCAATCACCGGTACTCCATGTGCCATTGCTTCTACCGGTACAATCCCAAAATCTTCGTCTGCAACTGGGTAAATCAAACCCTTCGCCCCAGCTAATAAAAGATGAAGTTGTTCATCATTAACTGCTCCCATAAATTCAATGTTGTTACTAGCCATTTCTTTAAGCTTAGACTCCATCTTGCCAGAACCAGCTACTTTTAAATTTATCCCCAGCTGATTAGCTGCTTGCACCGCTAACTCTGGATGTTTAGAAAAAGATAATCTACTGATATAAAGGTAATAATTAGTCGGATATTTTTTAGCAGCTTGCTGTTGATATTTTTTTAATTGCTCCTTTGTAACCATATTCACTGGTGGATGAATAACCTTACTTTCGCGACGATAAAACTTTTCTATTCGTCGTTTTGTCTCCTGCGAATTAGCAATAAAATGATCAACTTTTTGAGCATGCTTAAAATCAATAATTCTCATGTAGTGATTAATGATGGCTCCACCAAATTTTATCAAAGGATTCTTCTTCCAATCTGTCATTGTGGAATAACCATACAAAGCTCTGGGTGGGGTGTGACAATAGCAAAGATGAGTCCCATTTTTCACCTGCACTGCTTTCGCCTCAAAGGCATTGGAAGAGGAGATCACCAAATCATATTCAGATAAATTCAGTGACATAAAAGCTTTATCTACTAAAACTCGCAAGGGTGAATATAGTTTTTTAATCAAGGGAATTTTTGCAAACCAAGTCTGGCGAATATCCCAATCTGCAAATCGCTGCCAATGAATTCCCATTGCTTTTTCATCCACAAAAGAAACAAAAACTGGAGCTGATGGATACAACTCATGAAGTGCTTCTAAAACTCGTTCTGCTCCACCATACTCACGTAAATAATCATGAATGAGGGCTATTTTAAGATTATTTTTAACCATAAGACTTATTATAACCTACTGGAAAAATGATTGTTTGTGATATAGTTATTTGCGGATATAAATTTA
>CAYXMW010000042.1:0-4577 GCA_964466145.1 uncultured Pseudomonadales bacterium | reverse complement strand
CGATCATTAAGTTTGCCACTGAAAAAATACTCTGTTTCTTTTTGAAGAGTGTCTTTAATGTAGGGGATGTTAAACCAGATTAGTTTTAGGCTACCGGAGTTATCTTTTATTGTAGCGCGCTGCATCGAGCGACGGCCCTTATATTGGTTAGAGACAGAAGTAACCTCTGCTTTAATAGTGACTAACTCATCTTTAACTAAGTCTACGATCAGTTTCTGTTGCGAGCGATCTTCATATCGTAATGGGACCCAAAGAAGCAAGTCTTTAATAGTGAGAAGATTTTTGGTGGTAAGTTTTTCAGCTACTGTTTGGCCAACACCGGCGATGTTAGTTAGTTTTCCAGAGAGTGAGTACATCTTATTGAATTAGATAAAGCAAGCCACTACCAATAATACTTAGAAGCATGGCGAACATGAATATTATGCCAAAGACTTTAGTCATTCGCTCTCTATTTTTTCTAGTCATTTTAATCCTCCACTTCAATTTGGTGAAAATCTCTTTTACCGGTTTTTAAAATACTACCCGATTTAGGCGTAATTTCTTGATGGGGGTCAGTATATTTTTGAGAGTCAATTGATACTGCTCCCTGTTCTATTCTTCTGCGAACTTCACTACTACTAAGTTCTTTTCTAGCTCCTGCTGCTAGATTGAGAATAGTGGTTGAAGTAGCACTAATTAAATAGACCGGATTTTTTTCTGGAATTTGTTTATTTTGGATGGTGTTCTCAAAGTGAACCTTAGCTCTAGATGCCTCTTCTTTAGAGTGATACATTCTTGTAATTTTATGCGCTAATTGTTTTTTCCACTGCATTGGATTTCCACCATCTTTAATATCTAATTCTATTTTTCTGATTGATTCCATTGGCTCATCTGTGAGAACAGTAAAGTAATTGACAATCATATCGTCACTGATACTCATTATTTTCCCAAACATATCTATTGGATTTTCAGTTAAAGCCACAAAGTTACCATATGATTTACTCATCTTACGTCCATCTAGACCATTGATGATTGGGGTAGTTAAAACCCATTTTTCATGGTTGTTATAAGTTTTTTGGAGAGTACGACCCATCATCATGTTAAAAGTTTGATCGGTGCCACCAATTTCTAGATCTACATCCATAACTACGCTGTCATAGCCTTGCATTAATGGGTAAATAATTTCATGAGCATGGATGGGCAATCCATTTTTGAGTCGCTCTTGGAACATATCTCGTTCCATCAACTGTTGGACAGTAGTTTTGGCCATGATTTTGATTAGATCAATATAGGTAAGTTTATCTAACCAATCACCATTGCGACGAATCTCAATTTTATAGAAGTCTAAAATTTTACTAGCTTGTTCTTTCCAGGTTTTGAAGTTTTTTTCAATAATTTTATTAGTAAGTTCTGGCCTAGTAGAATCCTTACCGGTGGGGTCACCTATTTTGACGGTGCCGTTGCCAATTAATAAGATTACCTCATGTCCTAATTCTGCAAATTGTTGGAGTTTTCGCAAAACCACACTGTGTCCTAATGTGAGAAGTGAGCCAGTCGGATCTATACCCAGGTAAACACGGATTTTTTTCTTACTCATGAGTTCTTCTAAAGATTTCTTAGAAGGGAGTATCTCGAAGACTCCGCGAGCTAAAACTTCTTGGGTGGTGATAGTATTTGGCATAATGTTTTTTTATTATACAATGACTGTATGGTCCAAGATTATGGCAATCTCAAATCTGTGTTAGATCAAGATGATCAAGCGCAGTCGAGATTAAATACCACTCCAAATATTTCTCCAAATAAATTTATTGAAATTATTTCTACTTGGCGAAACCAGGCCAAGCAGCTACTTGCTAGAGTACCTCAAACTGTTACTATACGAGATATGGAAATCAACTTGACCGCTATCTGGGAGACAATCATTTCTCCATTTGTTTGGGTGTGGCAAAAACTTTTTGGTAAAACAAAATCCCGTCGGTCTTCTCCAGCTCAGCAGCAAATGAGAAGAATAAAATTGATTCGTTTGGCAGCAATTGCCACGTTAGCAGCAGTAATCATTGGTGTTTTAGGCTTTTTTGGTCTCTATGGTTGGTATGCTAAGGATTTGCCAAAACCAGGTGAAGTAGTGCGCAAAGAAGGCTTTAGCACTCGGATTTATGATCGTGAGAGCGAGCTTCTTTATGATCTTTACAATACTGAGCGTCGAACTCCGATCCAAATCGAGGAAGTCCCAGATCATCTTAAAAATGCTACCGTTGCCATTGAAGATAAAGATTTTTACAAGCACCAAGGCTTTGACTTTCTGACTATTATTAGAATTCCTTACAACATTGTTTTTAGACGTCGAGTAGTTGGGGGCTCAACTCTTACGCAACAATTAGTTAAAAATGCTTTATTAACTAATGAAAGAACTATAATTCGTAAGTTTAAGGAACTAATTTTATCACTCCAGATAGAGCGTCATTTTAATAAAGATGAGATTTTAGAAATGTACTTAAACGAAGCTCCCTATGGTGGGACAGCTTGGGGTGTAGGAGCAGCAACAGATATGTACTTTAACAAAGGTATTGATGAGCTCACCGTAGCTGAGGCGGCATTTTTAGCTGGCTTGCCACAGCGTCCTTCGATATATTCTCCTTTTGCAGCCAGGGAAGATGAAGATGGTAATCCTTATTGGCAAGGTCGAACTACAGCGGTGTTAGATAGGATGAATGAGCAGGGTTATTTATCAGAGATTGCTTATCAAGAAGCCTTGGCTGATCTAGAGACAATGGAATTTGAGCGGACAGTGAGCAATATTAGGGCGCCCCACTTTGTATTTTATGTTCGCGATCAATTAGAAGAGATGTTTGGCGAAGAGATTGTAGAAAGCGGTGGTCTCCAGGTAACTACCACCCTAGATCTAGAATTACATGAAGAGGCTGAAGAAATAGTTAAGGAAGAAGTAGAAGATATTGCTTATTTAAACATCACTAATGGCGCAGCGATGGTAATGGATCCTAAAAATGGAGAAATCTTAAGTATGGTAGGTAGTGCAGATTATTTCTTTAAAGAAGCAACTGAGGAGGGTGAAATTGCCATTGGTGGTCAGTTTAATGTAGCAGTTGATGGTCTTCGTCAGCCTGGCTCATCAATTAAGCCAGTCACTTATTTAGCCATGTTTCAGCGTGGTTATACCCCAGCCAGTCTGTTGATGGATGTTGAGACCGAGTTTATGACTGGAGTTGATTCAACAGAAAAACCATATCAGCCCAAAAACTATGATGGTAATTTTCATGGTCCAGTTAGTTTGCGGAGTGCGCTAGGTAGCTCGATTAATGTGCCCGCAGTTAAATCTGTGGCCTTAGTGGGTGTAGAAAACTTTTTGCAACTGGCTTATGAAATGGGTTTTAATACCTTAGAGCCTTCTGAAGAAAATTTAAAGAGATTCGGTTTAGCTGTTACTTTGGGCGGCGGCGAGGTTCATTTATTAGATACGGTTTCTGCTTATAGTACTTTTGCTAATGGGGGTAGTAAAGTTCAACCAATTTCCATTCTTAAAGTTGAAGATGCTGAGGGAAATATTTTATTCGAACACAAGCAAGTTGAAGGTTCACAAGTTATTACTCCAGCAGAAGCATTTTTAATTAATGATATTTTATCAGATAATAATGCGCGCTTATTAGCTTTTGGAGCTAACTCCTTATTAAATACTGGGAGACCAATTGCGGTTAAGACCGGTACCACTAATGATCAACGTGATAACTGGACGATTGGTTGGAGTCAAGAAATTATGGTTGGGAGTTGGGTGGGAAATAATGATAACTCTCCAATGAAGCAAGTTGCTTCTGGTGTGACTGGTGCTTCACCAATTTGGAGGAGAATTATTTTAGCTGCACTTGAACAAGGCTATTCTGCTCCAGAATGGACAGTACCTGGTGATGTGGAGCAAGTTCAGGTCGATAGTCTTTCTGGCTATCCCTCTCATAATGGATTTCCTGAAAAAACTGAGTATGTAATTAAAGGTACTCTTCCATCTTTACCAGATCCAATTCATACTAAATTAAAATTATGTCGAGGAGAAGAGAAATTAGCTAACGATGCTCGGATTGCTGCTGGTGACTATGATGAGCGAGAATATATTGTGATTCAGTTGGACGATCCAGTTAGTCAGGATGATAAGAATCGTTGGCAGGAAGCAGTTAATGCTTGGATAGAAGCTCAAAGTGACTCGCGATATAAATTCCCGACAGAGTCATGTGGTGAGTCAAGCGATGTTTTTGTAGAGATGAAAAAACCTGAGAATGAAAAGAGTTATGATTCTGAAGACATTGAAGTTGAAGTAAGAGCTGAGAGCGGTGAGGGAATTGAAAAAATTGAAATTATTGTTGATGGTGAGATTAGAGAAATAATTAATGATCGCGAGTATAAGGGCAAGCTCCACTTACCAAAGGGTCGCTATGAAGTTTGGGTAAAGGCATATTCTCGTGATGATAAATCAAAAGAGACTAGTAAAGCTAAGATTGGTACGGGTGGTGAGGATTGGAAAGAACCTCAACCTTCACCAACTCCTTCTCCTAGCCCATCACCATCGCTCTCCCCTAGCCCATCTCCTTCAC
>CAYXMW010000041.1:0-4645 GCA_964466145.1 uncultured Pseudomonadales bacterium | reverse complement strand
CCCACCGTTACTATTGAAGGTGTCACTCCAGAACAATGGAATGCTATTCCTCAAGAACTACGTGATAATTGGGTCTTTCACCTCGGATTAGCCGAGATACCCAGCTACTGGAAAGCAACCGCTTCACCAGAGATAGTCATCAAAGCTGGCTATCTTAACCCCGATCAAATAGCCTGGTGGCATAATCTACTGATGAAAGGTATGGGCGAATATTTCTACATTAATCAAATTGACTTCACTCAAGAAAACTTTGTCAGTTGGAATATTGACTTCCCAGAGACACAACTCCCCACAAACCCCAACTACCCACCCACTCATTCGGAGTACCTAGTCCCTATTGGCGGTGGTAAAGACTCTACTCTCAGCCTGTGCTTGCTCGATAACCATCAACTCGAATATGATGTTTTTCTACTCAATCCCACCCCAGCTATGAAGCAGATCGCCCAAATCGCCCATCCACAACGCACCATTGTTGCCCGCCGAATAATTGATCCTCAGCTTTTAAAGCTCAATGAAAAAGGCTATCTTAATGGTCATACACCCTTCTCTTCCTACTTGGGATTTCTAAGCCGTTTTGCCGGCCTTATTTTTGGCCATCGCAGTATAGTTATCTCCAATGAGCGTAGCTCTAATGAAGGCAATGTTCTCTTCCACGACATCACCATTAACCATCAATACTCCAAAACCTATGAGTTTGAGCAAGGTTTTGATCAATACTTGAAAAAAAACCAACTGATTTCCCCGCAACAGACAGCTCCCGCCTATTTTTCTCTACTTCGACCTCTTTATGAACTTCAAATTAGCCAACTATTCTTGAAGTGCCCTGACTTTGAACAGTATGCCTCTGTCTTTAGGAGCTGCAATCGTGGTCAGAAAACCAACACCTGGTGTGGAGAATGCTCTAAATGCTTATTTGCCTTCATTACTTTTTATCCGTTCTTATCAGAAGATAGAATAATTGAAATTTTTGGCCAAAATTTATTTACTAAAGAATCTTTGCTGGATGAAGCCTTAGCTTTACTAGGTAAAACAGAAAATAAGCCTTTTGACTGCGTCGGCACTCATGAAGAAAGCATCGCTGCTTTTTACCTCTGTGTTCAAAAAGCCAGAGAAAAAAATACTCAACTACCAACTTTACTCCAACTAGTTTGGGACCAAGTCTTGAGTAAACAACACAACTTAAAAAAACGCTCAAGGAACATTCTCCATAGTTGGAACCAAAATCATCAATTACCTGGTAAAATAGAAACATTGATTCAAGATGCAATCAAAAACCTTAAAAAAACTAACTAATCAACAAATTATTATTTTCGGCCTAGGAAACGAAGGCCTCTCTACTTATCGTTTTCTCCGTTCTCGCCTTCCTTCCAATAACTTTATATTAATCGATGAAAGACCACTAGCCGAACTAGACCAACTCTGGACCAATCTTGTAGAGAGCAACTCCAAAACTCAATTTACCACTTCACTAACAGAACTTCCTCAAGATGAGTTGCGAAATAGCCTTCTTTTTAAAACTCCAGGCATTCCAATTTCTCATCCCATTGTCCAAAAAATTATCAATGCTGGGAGCGATATTAGCTCCAATACTCAATTATTTTTTGACTTAGTTGCAGAACATAACTCAGATAAAAAAAAGCCTCAACTTATTACCATTGGCATCACCGGCACCAAAGGCAAAAGCACCACTGCCTCATTGACCCATCACATTTTAGAAAAAAATAAACTTGAGTCATACTTGGGGGGTAATATTGGCCGGCCGGCCATTGATGCTTGGATGAGGTGGAATAAAAATAAGCATCAAACTCAAAGTTTCTTTGTACTTGAATTATCCTCACACCAACTAGCAGAACTTAAAAATAGCCCTCACATTGCAGTTGTCCAAGATATTATTTCTGAACATCTAGACTATTACGATGATTTTAAACAATATTATCAAGCTAAAACTCAAATTGCTCGTTTTCAAACCAAAAAAGATCTAATTATTTTTAATAAAAACTCAACCGCTGCTACTAAAATAGCTTTACTTAGTAAAGGTAAAAAAATCACTTTTTCACTTAAAGACAAGGCTTTAATGGCAATCGCTAAGGTGACCCCACTCATGGGTGAACATAATTTTTATAATGTCATACCAGCAGTCATCATTGCTCAGGAGTTTGGTCTGACTAATAGTCAAATTAAAAAAGCAATTAAAACTTTCAAATCACTTCCTCACCGACTCGAGTTTGTAGAAGAAATCAATGGCGTCAAATACTATGACGACTCCATTGCCACTGTCCCTGAAGCCACCATTGCCGCTCTCAAAACTTTTTCAGATAAACCTATCGTTCTCATTGCTGGTGGCTATGAACGACAACAAGATTACAAAAACCTAGCTAAAGAAATTTTTAAATGCAATGTCAAAGCTATCTCGCTTCTACCCCCTACGGGACAACGACTCTTAAGAGAAATAGAACACCTCAATCCTTGCAATCAACTCCGTGCCTCAATTGAAGAATTTTTTAATATGGATGAAGCAGTTTGCTTCGCTGCCAGGAAAGCTCAACCAGGAGATGTAGTCATCCTCTCACCTGGAGCAGCCAGTTTTAATAATTTTAAAGACTATGTTGACCGTGGAAAACAATTTAAAGAAGCAGTGAAAAGACTCAAGGGTTAAACTGCTTCCTGATAATCAAAGCTTTGCTTAAAGTCATCTAAATTTTCCAAAGCTGTCTTAATGCCCTCAATCACCACCGTCCCTTGGTTTTCTACTACTGATACTGGCATCTTAAGCTTCTCAGCTAACCAGTCATCCAAGCCGACCAGTTGAGCTAATTCCCCAGATAAAAGCATGCCTTTATCTAAAATATCAGCAATCAATTCTGGATAAACCTCAGTCAATAAAGATTCTAATAGCTCACCGTACTTCTCAATAACCTGAGTTATCTCATTGGTTAAATCAACAGCCTTAATATCGACCTCTCTAGAAGAACGGTTGCCCATACTTCGACCCACCACTTCAGTAACTTGATTTCCAGGATTTAATAATGGCAACTTATGCTTAAGCTGTCTAATTGTTTCTAAGCTCAACTTGATTTTATATTGATTTAAAATCTTTTTTTGTAAAACCCGATCTAGATAATCTCCAGCTAATTCAGAGCTTTTGTAATGAACTATGCTTCCTAGTGAAATTACTCCTGCTTCTACTACCCCGGCGCCTAAATGAAAAATTAAGGTCCCAGAGGCATCAGCAATTGGTACTCCTGCGCCAATTGCAGCAGCTAAAGGCTGAGCCACAGTGTAAACCTCTCGCGCTCCCAATTGATATAAAGTTTTTATGACCGCCTGCCGACTAGCTTGAGTATGGCCAGCCGGCACACTTATCATAATGACTGGACTAAATAAGTATCTTAGCCCCAAAACTTGTTGTAACCAGATCTGAAGCATTGCTTTAACTGTCACTGCATCAAAAAATTTTCCATTTTTAACTGGATGATAAAGCTTAATCTGTGACCTTACTCGCCCCTCCATCTCAGCCGCATCTTGACCAATAGCAACTACTTTTTTAGTTTGAGTATTGGTGGCAATCACCGTTGGTTGGTCAATCACTATACCCTTACCCTGACACCAAATTCTAGTTCGGCTAGTTCCTAGGTCAATTCCTAGTAAGGGAGTAATTTGAGGTAAAAATTTCCAGCTCATTGCCACAGAATTATAACCCAAACATCAGGTCGAGTGCGGTATAATATCGTTATGAAATTTAGACTAAATCTAAATCCATCAAAACTAAGAGTTTTATACACTGTTTTATCAGCGGTGTTCATTCTAGTTGGAGCTATATTTGCGATTGGCTATGCCAAAGGTAGCTATCGACTTACTCAAGATGGATTTGTAGAAGAAAGTGGCTTGCTCAGCGCCAACTCTTCTCCTACTGGAGCTCAGGTATTGATAGACGACAGACTTATCACCGCTACTGATGACACTATTTACCTTGATCCAGGCACATATCAAATTAAAATTGTCAAAGATGGTTATGCCCCATGGGAAAAAACTATCTCGATTGAAAAAGAACTAGTTGCACAAACTAACGCCCTTCTTTTTCCTAGCGCTCCTAGCCTCACCCCACTCACATTTACTGGCGCCACTAATGTTTCTCCTTCGCCTAATGGTCAAAAAATTATTTACTACACCGACTCTGCTTCTACTAATTCTAAAAACGGTCTCTATATCTTAGGCTTGGGTGGCAACTTTTTACCACTTCAAAAAAACTCACAACACATTGCGGAAGATATCGCCGGCTGGAATCTAAAAGAAGCCAGTTTTATTTGGTCACCAGATAGTTCTCAAATCTTAATGGCAGCTAACGGACACCATGTGTTGCTCTCAGTTGAGAGAAAACAAAGCTTAGGAGCCTTGGCAGATGTAGGAATTAGAAAAAAACAAATCCTTAGTCAGTGGGAAGAAGAAATGTATTTAATAGAGCGACAACTTTTAGTCAAATTTCCTGAAGAAATTATCCAGTACGCCACTGCATCAGCCAAAAATGTTTACATTTCACCAGATAAAAAGAAGCTGCTTTACACTGCAAAGGCACAATACACTTTGCCCAATGACATCATCCCTCCTATTCCTGCAACCAACACTCAACCAGAAGAAAGAACTCTTC
>CAYXMW010000040.1:0-4693 GCA_964466145.1 uncultured Pseudomonadales bacterium | reverse complement strand
CTGAATTGACTTCATCAACGAGAACATTTATAAATTAGATATGATAAAAAAGATTATTTTCCCGGCTTTACTACTAATTACCCCACTGATTTTCGCCCCTTTCACCCTTAACTTTTTTTCTACTAACAAACAGACATTTGTTGTCTGTTCAGCCTTAGCATTATTGGCTATTACTGGAGTTAAACATCTTGCTACCAAAAAACACTATCACCAATCATCCTTCTTTATAATGTCTTTGGGTTTATTTTGGGCTGCCATGGGTTTAAGTCTTTTATTAACTCGTGAAGCTCGTATTGAGAGTTTAATTAGTAAGGGAGCTTTGTTTTTGACCCTGCCAATCATCGCCTATTTTGCAGCTACTGCTAAAAAATCTGCCAAAAACTTACAACTGATTCTAACTGCACTAATCGCAGCTGGGACTACTCTAGCTCTACACGGTATTCTCCAATTAGTCATATTAGCAGAAGTGACTAGTCTTCCTATCTGGATGCAAAGCATTGCTTTCTCACCCGCTGGATCGCCACTAGCACTGATAACCACCATCGCTTTTGCATTAGTGGCTACGGTGGCTTGGGCTACAAAAGAAAAGGATCTTGCTAAAAAAACTAGTCTCTTTACTACCGCTGGCATTCAATTAGCCGCCTTAGTAGCTTACGGCTTCATGCTTGCTCAAGGTGAAATTGCAATTTCACTACTACCACTACGAGCTAGTTGGTCACTTGCTCTAGATGCAATTAAAAACGCTAGAGAGTTATTCTTAGGAATTGGCCTGGCTAACTTCCCAGTCTTATTCACCCAATCAAAACCAGTTTTCTTAGTCCAAACAGATCTCTGGACTACAGTTTTCCAGACCGCTGGTAATGAAATGCTACAGCTATTAGCCACCACCGGTATATTGGGCCTAGGTAGTTTTATCTTGTTATTAATAGCTACTATTAGAACTAGTTTAAAACTAGAAAAATCACCTCTTACCCTAGCCTTAAAACTAACAACATACACCATTATCTTAAGTTTTTTCCTCATCCCAGCTGGTGTTATTACCTATACTTTCTTCTTTGTCTTGGCTGGATTAATTGCCGCTCACAATCCACACCAGCTTAGAAAAGAGATTAATTTACCTGGATACACTAATTTTATTACCGCCACTGTCCTTGGAGCGGTCATTTTATTCTCAGGATACTTCACCTACCGTGTTTACGCAGCTGAGTCACTCATGCGTCAAGCTCAACTAGCATTTGCCCAAGGTGATGCTGAAAAGGTATACGCCGCACACATCGGCGCTGTTCAACAAATGCCTCAGCTTGCTGACTATCGCATTTCTCTTTCACAAATTAACCTCACCTTAGCTTCGTCACTATCTCAACTCCAGGCTGCTGAATCAGAAACTGGTCAAGCTGTGGAGCTAACTGATCAACAACGAGAACAAATCTCAGTCTTGATCCAACGAGCTATTGAGCAAGGTCAAATTGCTACAAATTTACGACCAAGCCTCTACTCCACCTGGCAAAACTTGGGTGGCATATATCGAAATTTAATTAACGTTGCAGAAAGATCAGAAGAGTTTGCAATTCAATATTTGGGTCAAGCAACTACTATTGATCCAGCTAACCCAATTTTGAGAGTTGAATATGGAGGATTGTTCTATCAGCTTTCTCAACTAGTTGAAGATCCAGAAACCAAAGCCAGCTTACTTGAGCAATCTATCCAACAATTTCAAGCTGCTGTTCAGCTCAGACCAAGCTATGCCAATGGTTACTACAACCTAGCTAATGCTTTAGATAAAAAGGGTGCTTACAGACAAGCTTATCAAGCCATGACTCAAGTCTTAGCTAATATTGAGCCAAGCTCAGCAGATTATGAGCAAGTGCAACGAGAGCTATTAATCCTTGAAGAAAAACTACCCCAGGCACCACAGCAGCAACTAGATAGTCAAGCCTTGCAACAAAATACTCAGTCACAGTTGCAACAACCAGCCTCACTCCCTTCCCCACTACCAGGAGGACCAATAGAATTACCTCAAGAACCAGTGGTTGAAGAGATTGATGTTACAACAGCAACTGATTCGGCCGAGACAGAACAGAGTCCCAGCCCATCATCTCAGCCTGCAAACTAGCTCATTAGATATCAACTGCACTTAAACTCGAGAAAAAGGGTGCTTTCTATCTTTACACTCTTAGTGAAGACTGCTTGAATGTTAATACCATGAAAAAAACAGGTACTATTATTTTATTAACCCTGACCGCTCTCTTACCACTCCTAGTTCTACCTCTAGGTGAGGCTTACATCGCTCAAACCAAACAATTTTTAGCTCTGTCAGTAGCCTTACTACTATTAGTTTTAATGGGGATAAAAATGCTGGTTAAAAAAACCATCACCATTACTCTCTCACCATTTACCTCTATTTTAATAATTTTTGGATTGGCTATTATCACCAGTATATTTTTTACTAATAGCTACCCAGTTGATAATTTACTGGGATTTGGCGGAGTTTACCTAAGTTTAATTTTAATTGCTGGATTAGGAAAAGAGCTGGTAGCTAAAAATTTTACTCAACTATTTATAAAAGTTCTAGGCATCAGTGCGGTGGTAATGAGTTTATTATCTGCTTTTCAGTTTTTTGACTACAATCTAAGCTGGTTATATGTAGAATCTCCTGTGGTCGCTGCTCAATTTTTAGGAATAACTTTAGTTGGCTATATTTCTTCAATTATCATTAACACAAAAAGGAGTAAAAAAAATACCCCATTAGTCTGGATAGTTACTGCCATCATTGCAGCCGGCTTTGGACTCAATCTTTACTCGTCTTTACCTACCCAACCCCTCTCACCAATCTTACCCTCACTAACTGCGAGTTGGTCAGTAGCTATAGAGATGCTCCGTACTCCAAATACAGCCATCTTAGGTGCCGGGCCTAATAATTATCACCTCGCCTATGCCCAATTTAGACCAGCTTGGCTCAATCAAACCGAGCTCTGGAATATCCAATTTACTCGAGGTTATAATCTGCCTTTAACTCTCTTGGTTTCTACTGGAATATTAGGTCTAATTGGTTGGACTTTACTAGTGCTCCAAATACTCAAACAAGTTAAATACAACTCTGCTTTGAGAAGCTCACCACTAACTTGGATGTTATTAACTTTACTTGCTACTCAATTAGTATTGCCTCCATTTATTTCACTACTAATTCTCTTTGGTTTAGTATTAGCAGCCTGGCTGTCATTACCAGCACATAAGTTTAATCAGAAAAAATATCATCATCCAGCTGCATTAGCATTAGGTGCAATATTATTAATTTTGTTTGTCTTTGGCAGCTATGTATTTGGCCGAGCCACAATCGCTGATTACACTTTTTCCAAAGCCAATCAAGCTGGTCAAAATAATCAAATGGTTGAGATGTACCAACTTCAACAACAAGCTGTGAGTCTCAATCCATATCTAGCTAGCTATCGTCGTCGCTACGCCCTGACTAATCTCTCACTAGCCACTGCGCTCGCCAATAAAACTGAGCCTACGGAAGAAGAGCGAAGTAACATGGTTCAGCTTATTCAACAGTCAATTGGGGAAAGTCGAGCAGCCACTACTCTCCAGCCTGCTGACGTCCGCAACTGGCAAGTATTGGCCCAAATATATAATAATTTGGCTGGTACCATTACTGGCGCAGACCAATGGGCAGTTGATTCTTATGTTCAAGCCATCCAAGCCTCACCTACTAACCCAGATTTGAGAATTGCCCTTGGCAGTATTTTTTATAGCGTTGATCAATTCGAACAAGCTGAACAACTTTTTATTCAAGCTATTCAACTTAAACCAGATCATGCTAATGCCCACTACAACCTAGCTAATGCCCTAGCTAAACAAGACAAAATTGAAGATGCAATAATTGCATATGAAAACGTCTTAGCTCTAGTCGAGCCTGATAGTGAAGACTATAAGGTGGCGGCCGAAGAATTAGTAACTATTCAAACCAAACTTGGTCAGCAGTAGAACTGATGCGACAAGCAATAATCTCCTGATGATGATAACGGAATAGAATATACCAAGACCTACTTTTAAATACAAATTTTAATAAACAATAATCTTTGAGCTCTAGGGATTTTATTTCTAAAGCTGGATCTTTCTGAGTGAGTTTGTAAAGGATTGTCCAAGCTCCTCTTCGTAACTGAGGTTCTTTCTCTTTTACCAAAAGATTTAGTTCTCTCTGAAAACGAGTTGAAAGCAGTACCCCAGTTTTAGGATGACGAGTTAGTATTCCCGACTCATATTCGATGAAAAGCTGCCTGTCCCAAAGTTGAAGCCTTTCTCTGCGTATTAGTAAATCAAGGCTAGATCTAATAACTTGGTTAATGGTGGTGAAAATCTTTCTCTCAATTAACTCATCTACCTGCTGCCGCTGCTGTTTTGATAAAGAAACTAATATACGTTTAGACACTCTTGAAAATGATATCAAAATGATATCATTCTCAATACTCCCAAACTAAACATAGTAAACTTACAAAAAATCCACCAACCTAATCAATAACTCCGATATTTTTTCTTTAGTAACAGCACTAAAAATAATAATTTCTTGATCATTTTTGGCGAAAATATCCTTAATAGCCTGAACTAGCTCAACATTATATAGGTCAAGCTTATTCACTCCCACCACATACGGCTTATTAATTAGTTCCTGACCATAATCACCCAACTCTTGACG
>CAYXMW010000039.1:2411-5161 GCA_964466145.1 uncultured Pseudomonadales bacterium | reverse complement strand
ATATGGATAGACCTGCCCTAATTCCTTTGGCTAAAGCTGAGGAATACCCTCAAGTAGAAGTGGGTGATCAAATCAGACAACTCGCTAAACTACATCGAAGAGGTATTTCAATTGCTAAAACTGCGGTAATTCCTAGCTCTACACTGGAAAAAGTTGCTAGTCATAGCAATCTTGCTCAATCTTTGCGACAGATCATAGATGCAGCTCCAAAAGACGAAAAGAATCAGACTGCCTTACTCTTTAACCTTCAAATTGCCATTAGAAAAGTTTCTTTACCCCCAAAAATAATCAAAGAAATTTTAGCATGGTATGCCCAAAATCCTGGCTTCATGAAAATTTTCTCAGACAGCTCAAACAGTCAAGAAAATGTGAGTGGCGATGCAAATTTAATTGACTCTATTTTATTAGTTTGGTCAAAACAAATTCACCTAGATTTTCAACATCACCAACTCAAACTATTTGCCCAGCCGATTTTAATTCAACACCAAGGTGACCCAGAAGCTTCTGGCATAGCCCTGACACAATCACCTCTATCTAAATCAAAACTCCAAATATCATCGGTGTGGGGAGTTTTTGACAATAATTTCTTGGAAATAGAACCAGACCAATTTGAGATTGATATGAGAACCAAACAGATCATTCAAAAATATCTTCATCCTCAATACACTCAGCTTCAAAGAAAAACAGATCATCTCAAAGAAAAAACAGTTTTACACTACAAGCAAAATCAGTTAAGTTTAAAAAATGATCAGATTTTAGATCTATCACATTTAATAATTACTATTAAAAGACTCTTTTTAGGAGACCACATAGTAAGTTGGTTCTACCAAAATGGTAAGTTTTTTATCACCAGCATTGCTCCAGATGAATCAACTATTTCAATGGAATCAAATTTGGGAAAAACTGTCCTCACCGGAGATCCAATTCAACCAGGAATTGTCTCAGGCACTATTTTTAACCTGACTCATAAAAATCAAATTGATCAAATCGACCATGGTCAAATAATAATTGTCCGCCAATTAACTCCAGATTTTCTACCAGCTCTATCAAAAGTGGCTGCAGTTATCTGTGATGGTGGTCTTTCTAGCCCAATGATATCTCAACACATCAGCCAACACTCCCTACCAACAATCATCAATACTAGACACGCCACCAAATATCTTAGGTCAGGATTATCAGTCATAGTAAATGCAAATTCAGGAAAAGTATTGACTATCACTAAAAATAAAACCTATCACTCCACGCCAGCACAATCAACAATTATCAAAACTTATGTTTCAGCTGGAAATCCTCACAAGGCTGCAAAATATATTACTGATCATGTTGATGGGGTAGGAGTTCTGAGAAGTGAATATACATTTGCTAGTTTGGGCGAGCATCCCAAATATTTACTAAACTCTAAAAAAAGACATCAGCTTAAAAATGCTCTTAAAAAAACTATTCAAGCTTATAGACAAACAAAGAAAAACTTACCACTAATTTATCGGACCCTTGATCTTACCTCTCGAGAATTTAAAGCCCTCGCTTTTGCTAATAATTTTGAGCCTGATGAGCCCAATCCATATCTTGGTTATCGAGGGGGGATACGCACTCTAAACAACTTCGAACTACTAAACCTAGAAGTAGAAGTTCTTCAAGAAATTGCTTCAGAAAATAATGTGCCACTAGGATTAATGCTACCTTTTGTTAGAACATCTAGTGAGCTGCAGCTAATTAAAAATTATCTAACTAAAAAACATCATTTCAAACCAGATTCAAAAATTGGATTGTGGCTTCAGCTTAATACTCCAGAAAATATTCTCCAAATCAATCACTATCTTCAGTCTCATCTAGCAGGCGTATCATTTAATGCTCGCAGTATCCATGCTTTAATACATGGTGTTGATCCAGAAAATCCAGATATTTTCTCACTTTATCCGTATGACATTAACTTAATGGAAAAGTTGCTAAGTAAAGTTATTGAAGCGGTTAAAAATAAAAATAGCCATCCTGAAAATATGCACGCACTCACTAAAGCTATGATTCACATCGAAGACAATAATTTGAGATTAGTTGAAATCGCCACCAAACTTGGATTTGACATCATCACTGTTAAACCAGATTTTGCACCTAGAACTAAACAACGTATTAGAGAAATAGAAGAACAGAAATTAAAACAAATATAATTATGTCAGTCATTGGCGGTTTACATGCTAGAGAGATTCTTGATTCACAAGGACTACCAACGGTGGAGTGCAATCTATGGCTAGATTCTGGCCACATGGCAATTAGTAGCGTACCCACTGGAATAGAAGTAAGTAAATACAGTGCTGTTTCCTTATTTGATAATGACAAATCAAAAATGATGGGTAAAGGAGTTACCACCGCAGTTAAAAACATCAACCAAATTATCGCCCCACAGTTAATTGGTAAAGATCCACTTAAACAAACTGAAATTGATCAAACTTTAATCAACCTTGATGGTACTGCCAATAAAAGTAAGCTCGGAGCGAATGCTATTCTAGCCGTCTCACAAGCAGCGCTTAAAGCTGGAGCAATGAGTGTCGAGATGCCACTCTATTATTATCTTCAACAAAAATATCAACTAACTGATAAATTTGATATTCCAACCTGTATTTACAGCATGCTTAATGGTGGTATTTATGGCACTAGTAATTTAGATTTAAAAGAATTTTGCATCATCCCTGCTGGTCATATTGACTATAAAAATTCACTCGATATGGCAGTCACATTTTTTCAAAATCTCGAAA
>CAYXMW010000039.1:0-2311 GCA_964466145.1 uncultured Pseudomonadales bacterium | reverse complement strand
TAAGAACTGTTCATCAGGTGACTCTGATCGAAGATCCTTACCAAGAAGATGACTGGGAAAGCTGGCAGGAGTTAACTAAAGATCTGGGTGAAACAACAAATATTGTCGGTAACAGGCTAGTAACTGCCAACAAAGAAAGATTGCAAAAAGCAATTGAAAAAAAAGCCTGCAATACTGTGGCTATTAAGCCAATTGAAGTGGGTACTGTTAGTGAAACCATTGATTTCATCAAAACTGCCAAAGAAGCCAATCTTAAGATTTCAATTTCCCAGCGCAGTGGTGAAACAAATGATGACTTCTTAGCTGACCTGGCCGTTGGTGTCGGTGCTGATTTTGCTAAGTTTGGAGCTCCAAATAGAGGGGAGCGAGTCGCTAAATATAATCGACTATCAGAAATTTATCAACAGCTTGTAGATTGGGCTAAACCGCAGTAGAATCAAATTTTCTAATAAAAAGGAGTGGGATATGAATTTTTTACAACCAGGAACAGTTGAGCTTTGGATGGCTAGTCCTTATGTATTGGCTATTCTAGGTTTACTCTCATTTTCTGAAAGCTCTTTTTTCCTAATTCCCCCAGAAGTATTAGTCATCCCCATGGGGATTGCTGCTCCAGAAAAAGCTCTCTGGCTAGGATTATTCATTTCACTTTTCTCACTATTTGGCGCCATATTTGGTTATTTCCTTGGTCAAAAGGGAGGCAAACCAATTTTGAAAAAATTATTTAAAGAAAAACACACTCAATCAGTAGAAAATTTGTTTAAAAAATACGATTCCAAAGCTATTTTTATTGCTGCTTTTACTCCAATTCCTTATAAGGTTTTTACCCTGTCAGCTGGAGCATTCGATCTTGATTATAAAAGATTTCTTATCGCCTCAATGATTGGACGCACTTCTCGATACATGATCTTGATGGGACTAATATTCTTCTTTGGTGAAAGCATCCGTTACTTTATTGAGCATCAACTAGATATGGTGGTTGGCATCAGCACTGCCATTATCTTAGTAATGATTGCCTTTAACAAAATAGCGGTGCCATTTATTGAAGAGAAGTGGCTGAAGCGATCTCTTAAAGATATTTTGTTCGGTTGGATGAAATAAGACCCAAAACGAGTTATTTTAACTTAAACTCATACCAAGACTATTTTTGATCTATTTTGATAATTAAAGATGTAGTTGTTTGTTCGTATCATTTTCGGTTATCCTTTATTTGATTCGGGAAATTTACGCCCGAAGATGATAATTAATTAGGAGAATACGATGGCCGTCACTCTTTATAAACGACAACGACAAATTTTAGATTTTATTGCTCAATATATCCAACAAAATGGCTATGCACCCACTCTACAAGAAATTGCTAACTCTATTGGTGTTTCATCTCTAGCTACAGTTCATGAACACCTCAAAGCATTAGAGCGAAAAAGAGTTATTAAGCGTTTTGATGGCCAAGTGCGAGGAATTGAGTTGCTAGACAGAACATTTTTGAAAAATAATGAGGGTATTGATGTGCCAATCATGGGCTATATCGCTGCTGGTAAACCAATCGAGCCCTATACTGATCCTGATGCTACCTTTAAGATCTCCCCAGAAATGATTTCTGGTAAAAAAAGAGCCTACGTCCTCCAAGTCAAAGGCCAATCAATGATTGAAGATCATATCGATGACGGTGATTATGTAGTGATTGAAGAAACTCAAAACGTAGAGAATGGAGACATCGTCGTCGCCCTACTTGATAATGGCCTAGCTACTCTTAAAAAGTTTTACAAAGAAGTGACTCGAGTCCGTTTAGAGCCAGCTAATTCTAGCATGAGCCCGATTTATGCGACCAATGTTCAGATCCAGGGCAGAGTAGTGGGACTAATTCGTAAGTTTCAGTATTAAATTTGACTAAAAAATATTAGCAGGCACAGCTCTAGACTGCTAATTACCCCTCTTTGAGATGAAAGATTGATATATAGGCTTATTTATCTGGTGTAAACTGCTTTTCTGAGTGCTTTTGATCTAGATTGATATAGCAGCGTAACAAATAAAGGTAGTCTGAAAGCCGGTTAAGATACTGCATAATCAAAGCCGGAACCTTTTTTTTATCTTGTTGTGAATACTTGAAAGTAAGACGTTCACAACGCCGACAAATCGTCCGAGCCACATCTAACTGCGCTGCTAGCTTGGTACCACCGGGTCTAAGAAATTTATTATGCCAACTATCACCCATAATGCTTTGAAGTGACTCAGATTGCTTTTCTAGCTCACTTAAAGCCAGTTTTTTAAACTTAACTTGTGGTGCTTGCACAATCACTGCGCTTAATTGATATAA
>CAYXMW010000038.1:3747-5347 GCA_964466145.1 uncultured Pseudomonadales bacterium | reverse complement strand
TATTTTAAAACCACAATCAAAAAAAATGAGTGTTATTGGTGGCAGGGCAAGGATTAGTGGTAATTTCTTGCAAGAGATTAAAAGACTGTATTTGAGTCAGCGCCAGATTAGTTTGCCAATTAAAAGAGTGCAATTAAAATCTTTAGAGCATCCAATAATTAAATCCATCGTCAATCAATTTAATCAAGATATAGTTATTGAAAAAGTAGATTTTATTTCTAAGCAAATAATGACTTTTTTTACTGATACTGGTGGAAAGTTTTTTGAGTCGAGTGAAGAAGAGATTCTCTTGCAGCCGCCAACTAAAAAGGAGTTGATTAGGGTGTGGAATAAAACAAATAAAACAGCGGATGTTCATAAGAAAAAAATAAGACTTGATTTAGAACACGATTTAGATCGGAAACTAGACGGAACCCTAGGAGAGATTGAGGAATCAGTGACTAAGATTGAAGTTGAAGAAACTAGTGAAAAACAACCCGGCTTAATTAACAATCTTTTTAAAGACTATCGCTCTCAGCAAAAACAGCGACATCTTCAGAGATTAACTAGAAATACTCGGGTGGGGTTTCGTAAGCTGAAGAATCAAAAGTTTCTGTTTGGTGGTGGAATATTAATTGGCTTAATTGCCCTAAGTATTTTAGTTTCAACGGTGGTATTTTTTACTAATTTATCTCAAGTTCAAGGAAGTCTATTGTCATATTTGGAATCTAGAACAATGCCATTGACAGCACAGCAAAAGAAGTTGGTTGTTATGAAGAAAACTGTCGATAAACTTGAAGGAAAATTATCTTTAATTAATAAATGGTTCTCAACCCCATTTTTTTCAGAGTCTTTTCAATTAATTGAGATTAGCCGATTGATGGTTGGTCTGTACGACCAAGTAGAAGGATTTGAGCAAACCACAGCTGCCTTTTTTCAGCAGACCATGATTGGAGAAGGGGGTGGTTCTTTAGAATCAGTTAATAAAGAAAGTATCGAGGTTTTTAAAACTCTTTCTCTGTTAAGTGCAGAACTAAAAAATTACCCGCTCGACAAACTGTCTCCAGAACAATCCCAGCTAATTTTTGACTATCAAGAATTAATTAATGAGCAAGAGAAAAAAATAAATCAATTTCAGCAGCTTTCTCCCCTATTACCCGATTTATTGGCTCAAGAAGGAACTAAAACATACGCTGTGATTTTGCAGAATAATCAAGAGTTGAGGCCAACCGGTGGGTTTATTCAAGCTGTCGCTCTATTGACTTTCAAAGATGGTTCGTTGGTTAACTTTCAAGTTGAAGATGTTTACACTTTAGATGAGCAGTTGAAAGCAATCATTAGTCCTCCAGATGGAGTAAGGCAGTATTTGGGTGAGGAAAGATGGTTTTTAAGAGATAGCAATTGGAATCCTAGTTTTCCAAAAACAGCCGATCGAGTGAAGTGGTTTTTGGAAAAAAGTATCGCGGTTAAAGTTGATGGGGTAATCGGCATTAATTTAAAAGTTTTAGAGGAAATAATAGGTGTTTTAGATCAAGTAGAGATTGATGAATATAACGAAGTTTTAACTAAAAGAAATCTAGATGAGAGGATGGAGTTTCATTCCGAGGTTCAGCTGGTGGAA
>CAYXMW010000038.1:0-3647 GCA_964466145.1 uncultured Pseudomonadales bacterium | reverse complement strand
CCACGGATTTTTCTAAGCCATGAGCCAGACCTCTCCCCTGCTTTAATTGCTCCTCAGGCCGAAGTTCAAGGTGACGTGATTATATTTAACCCATCTAAAGATGATGGCCATATGTTTATTGGAGTGTTGTTCGAATAGCTTTTTTTCACGTGGACTTGATTTAATATATTCTTAATATTTGTTTTCACGTGAAAACAAATGAGAATATTACTACAATTAGAATAACCTGTTATAATGCCTACCTCACTAGGTATTATTTTAGTAAAAAAAATATGTCAAAAATTATATTTTCAACCTCAAGCAGAGATCTTAAAGGGAAAAAGGTCAAAAGGTTGCGAGCTCAAGCTGTAATTCCAGGTAATGTATATGTGGGTGGTGGGGAGTCCGTTACCATTCAATTCTCCGAAAAGGAGTTTGAAAAACTTTATGGTGAAGTTGGAGACACTGGGTTAGTTTATCTAGAAATTGGTGACTCTAAAAAGAGTAGGTCAACTCTAGTTGATGAAGTGCAGGTAGATCCAGTTTCCGGAGATGTTCTACATGTTTCATTTAAAGAAGTGGATCTTAAGGAAAAGATTGAGGCGGAGGTGCCAATCGAGTTAATTGGTGAGTTTGATGTTAAGGAAGGAGTTATGGTGCAGGTTAGAAACAGCATCGTGGTTGAGGCTTTACCAGTTGATTTGCCAGAGAAATTTGAAGTAAATATCGATGATTTAGCTGAAGTGGGTCAGTCAATCACTCTAGCCGATTTAAAATTTAATAAATCAAAAGTTAGCTTGGTTGAGGTTGAGACTGATGAAGACTGGGAAAAGCCAGTTGTCTTAGTTCAAGAACAGCGTGAAGAAGAAGTGGTTGAGGTAGTCGAGGAAGAGGTTGATGTTGAGGGTGAGGGTGTTGGTGTTGGTGAGGGTGAGGATGTTGGTGAGGATGGAGCTGAAAAGACTGAAGGGGCGGGCGATGAAAAGGATGGGGAAGAGAAGTCTGAAGCTGATTCTACTGATAAAAAATAAATTATTTTCCTTGGAAAACGTCACTATTGGGGTCAAGTTTTAACGCTTGGCTTTTGTAATCTAGCGCTTGTTGCTCGTTTTCTAACGCTTGATTTATTTTAGCTAAATTTAGTAATATATCTCGATGTGTTGGTTGTTTTTTAAGTAAATTTTCTAGTTGTGTTTTTTGTTTAGTGAGATCAGCTCTTCTAATATCATTGGGGCTTTTTTTTAATGGTGTGGAAAGAGAAGTAAATAGAACAATTAAGACAACGCCAAAAATTAAAAATAAAACTATTGAGGAGCGATGTAAAAGCAGTTTTTTAATAGATAAAATCAAAAGAAATGGAGTAGTTTTTATTAAAAGAAAAACTATAAAAAACGGTAAGAATAAAACTCGCATGTCTCTAGTTTATCAAATTAAGGCCATCGTGAGAGCATGAGTAATTGATGATCGTCTTCATTATTAATTAGATTCTTTTGGTAAAGAGTTTGCCAAATTGCTTCTGTCACAAATGGAATAAATGGGTGGAGAAGCTTGAGAAAAACTATTAATCCTTGGATTAGTGCTGGTCGAGAAATTTTTCCAGATTTTGATTTTTCAATACACTCATCACAAAACCAATGCCAAAATTCATTGTAGAGGGTTTCGGCGGCTAGTCCGATTTTAAAATCATCTAATTGCTTAGTTATTTGTTTAGTAATAATATTTAGTTTTTTAAAGTATTCTTTGTCGTCTATTCCAGAATTATCTTCTTTTTCACTCATTAAAATAAATCGAGTTGCGTTCCAGAGTTTGTTGGTTAGGTTGCGAGTAGATTTAAAGTCACCGTTGCCTACAGATTTATCTAGGCCGGCTGAAGAGCGGATGACTAAGGCCATTCGAAGCGAGTCTGCACCATATTGCTCAATTATCTCGAGAGGATTGATGGTATTACCCTTACTTTTACTCATTTTTTGACCCTTAGTATCTCGGATTAAGCCATGGAGATAAACATTTTGAAAGGGCACTTTATCAGTTTTATTAAGTCCCATCATTAGCATTCGCATCACCCAAAACGGGAGGATGTCATAGCCAGTTTCCATAACATTAGTAGGGTAGAAGCGTTTAAAATCATCTGCCCGTCCTGTTTGGAGAGTGGTGTACGGCCATTGAGCAGAGCTAAACCAAGTATCAAAAGTATCAGTTTCTTGAATGAAATTTTTTCCAGGAAGAGTGGGGGAGATGATGTACTCAGCATTAACTGGTGCGCGTAATTCTTGAAGACCGTCCTTTATTTCTTTTAGTGAATATTTGCCTTCATATCGGTCTAAAATATCATTTAATGATCCTTCAATGTGTTCCTTTTTTTCATTGATGAAGACGACGTGAGTGTCTGAATTATCAGTGGAGTACCAAACTGGCATCCTAATACCCCAAGTTATTTGGCGACTAATATTCCAATCTCGAAGATTTTCTAGCCAGTGTTTAAGAATTTTGTCATGACCAGCGCCATAGATTTTAACTTCTTTTTTTTCTAAAGACTGGAGGGCTTTTTCAGTTAGTGATTTAACTTTTATGAAAAATTGAGGGAGAGGGAGGGGTTCAATAACTGTCCCACAGCGATAGCAGGTGCCGATGCTGTGTTGATAGTCTTCATCTGTTTTAATCAATAATCCTTTTTTTTCTAAATCTTTAACTATTTCTCGGCGAGCTTTTTTAAGATACATACCCTCGTACGGACCAGCTTCTGCTGTCATGTGACCACGATAGTCGATGATTTGCTTGGGGCCGGGGATTTTATCTTGATGTCGTTGCCAAACCTCGAAGTCGTTGAAGTCATGAGCTGGTGTAATTTTAACTACTCCAGTTCCAAACTCTGGGTCTACATACTCATCAGTGATGACCTTGAGTTTAAAATTTCCATTAAGGCCTTCTACTTCGACTTCTTGACCAATATACTTTTGATAACGTTTGTCCTCGGGATGAACTGCGATGGCAGTGTCGCCAAATTTAGTTTCTGGTCTGGTGGTAGCTAGGGTAAAGGGGCCGTACTTAAGGTAGTAGAGCGGCGCTTTTTTTTCTATGTGATTGATCTCTAGTTCGCTAAAACCAGTTCCACAGTGAGTGCAGTAATTAACTAGTTTGACATCTCGGTAAACTAGTTTTTGTTCATCTAGCTCCTGGAAAGTTTGAGTGACAATATTAACAATATCTTCATCGAGCATGAATTTGAATCGAGACCAGTCTGCGCTGGCACCTAGTTTTTTAAGTTGGCTGACTGCTACATCTGAATTTTCTTGAACGTAGTCCCAGATCATTTGATAAAGAGTTTCGCGGTCAAAATCAAACCGACTTTGGCCTTTTTTCTTTAATTTCTTTTCAAAGACAAACTGAGTTTCGATGCCAGCATGGTCTGTGCCTGGCAGCCAGAGAGTATCATCTCCAAGCATGCGGTGGTAGCGAACAAGAATATCTTCAAGAGTGGCAAACATAGCATGTCCAATATGGAGTGGATCGTTGGCATTAGGAGGGGGCATGATAATGCAGAAGGGCTTTGATTTTTTTTGAGTACGTTTGGCTGGCTGATTTTCACTGTCTGGGTTAAAAGAGCTGTGTTTTTCCCATAAATCGTAAATTTTCTGTTCGTGATCTTGGTGTTGATAGCGCTTATCCAT
>CAYXMW010000037.1:0-6154 GCA_964466145.1 uncultured Pseudomonadales bacterium | reverse complement strand
AATTTCTATCCCGGCTATTTTTATGATAAAATAGTCACCTTGCACCGGGTGTGTAGCTCAGTTGGTTAGAGCGCAGTCCTGATAAGACTGAGGTCCCTCGTTCGAATCGAGGCACACCCACAAAAAAAGACCGTTTGAAACGGTCTTTTTTAATTTTAAAAACAAAAATAATTATTCTTCAGAAGAGTCACAACTACATTCTTCTTTTCCACAACTATCACAAACTTTTTTATCATCTTTTTTATCTTTACAACCGCAACTTCCGCACATAAGAACTCCTTATTTAAAATAATACTACTATTCATAGTACCACTTATTATATTACTACAGCAAGTAGTAGCTAAAACCACCTTTAACCTTGCAAATTAGCAATCAAAAAGATAGAATGCTAATCTAATATGAATGAGTCAAAACCAGAACAATTATCAGTCACTAAGTTACCCAGTAATCAATTAACTCTACCCGTCGTACCTATTAGAGAGGGCGTACTTTTTCCTAGCACTGAGTCTGTTTTGACTTTTGGTAGAAAAATTTCACTTAATGCTATTGAGGATTCTAAACACACTAAAAATCTAGTCATTCTTTTAACTCAAAAATCTCCTAAAATAAATTTACCTCAACCCAAAGACTTATATCGCGTCGGCACCTTAGCCATCATTGAACGTACGCTCGACACAGAGGGTAGGGTTAATGCTTTAGTAAAAGGGATATGTAGGATAAAGGTAACTGAGTTTATCTCCACCAAACCAGTCCTTAGAGCTAAATCTATCAAGTTAACTGACTCCGTAAAACAAGATGATGAGATGAAGGCCTTAGCTTCTCATTTACAACGTATTTTTCGCAAATCAATTCACATGGGCAAACCAGTAGAGTTTCTTAACTTTATGAAATTGATGAGTGGTGTCACTGAAGGTGAACTAGCTGATCAAATTGCCAGCACTTTAAATATTAACACCACAAAAAAACAACAAATTCTGGAAATCATAGAAGTTAAAAAGAGAATTAAAAAAATTATTGAGTATTTAACTCGTGAGATGAAAGTCCTAGAAATTGAAAAGGACGTCGTCTATAAAACCCAGAAAAAATTTGATAAAAGCATGCGCGAAGGTGTGCTAAGAGAAAGACTACGCACTATTCAAAAAGAGCTTGGAGAGCTAGAAGATGATGAAGAAGTAGCTCAAAGCTATGAGGAAAAACTAAAAAAAATAGAGCTAGACAAAGACATTAATAAAAAAATCAGCAAAGAAATAAAACGCCTCCGCTCAATGTCACCCAACAATCCTGAATCTGGATACATACGCAGTTGGCTAGATACAGTTTTTGATATTCCTTGGAATACTTACAGCAAGAAGAATATTACCTTAAAACAAGCAGAGAAGACTTTAGATAAAAGTCATCATGGCTTAAAAGAAGTTAAAGATCGTATTTTAGAATATTTAGCTGTTTTGCAACTTAAAAAGAAAGCTGCTGAAGACAAAACTGCACATGTACCAACTATTCTTTGTTTTGTTGGTCCACCTGGAGTAGGTAAAACTAGCATTGGACGCTCAATTGCTGATGCCTTAGGCAGAAAATTTACCAAGGCTTCACTGGGTGGCGTTAGAGACGAAGCAGAAATCCGTGGTCATCGTCGCACTTATGTGGGTGCTTTACCCGGAAAAATTGTCAGTGGCATTATTCAATCTAAAAGCATGGATCCAGTTTTCATGCTTGATGAGGTGGATAAAATAGGTAAAGACTTCAGAGGTGATCCATCAGCAGCCTTACTAGAAGCTTTAGACCCTGAACAAAATAAGGGTTTCGAAGATCACTACCTAGACATGCCTCTAGATTTATCTAAAGTTATCTTTATCACTACGGCAAATACCCTAGATACTATTCCTAATGCATTAAGAGATAGGTTAGAAATCATTCGTTATTCTGGATATACCGAAGAAGAAAAATTTCATATTGCAAAAAAACACCTTTGGAACAAACAACTTGAAGCTAATGGTTTGAAGAAAAAACATATTAAAATCAACAACTCAACTCTTCACTACATCATCAAACGCTACACCAGAGAAGCTGGAGTCAGAGAATTAGAAAGAACAATTGGTAAAACCTTAAGAAAGGTAGCCCGAAAAATTGCAGAAAAAGAAATCGATTCTATTAAACAAGTCAACTTAAGTAAAAAACAACTTAAAAACCATCTTGGTCCAGAAAAATATGATGTCACTCAAACTGAATCTAAAAATAGAGTCGGCTTAGCAACCGGTCTAGCTTGGACTAGTGTGGGCGGAGACATGTTGTTTATTGAAGTTGCTCTAACTCCTGGGAAAGGGAAGGTCATCCTCACTGGAAAACTAGGCGAAGTGATGAAGGAGTCTGCTCAAGCAGCTCTCACATACGTCAAAGCTAATTTAAATAAATTAAATATCAATAAAAAAGTTTTTGAAACTACCGATGTCCATGTCCACGTTCCAGAGGGTGGCACCCCAAAAGAAGGTCCTTCGGCTGGAATTACTATTGCAACTGCGATGATCTCTGCTTTTACTAACAGACCAATTAAAAGAGATGTCGCCATGACTGGTGAAATCACCCTAAGAGGTAGAGTCCTTCCAATTGGTGGTCTTAAAGAAAAGAGCATTGCTGCTCATCGAGCCGGAAGCAAGACTATAATTATTCCACAACAAAATGAACGCAATTTAGTTGACATTCCTGATCTAGTTAAAAAAGATATTACCTTCATCCCAGTTGAGTCCATAGATGAGGTGATTAAACTTGCCCTGTGCTAAACTACCCCTATGGGTATCTGGAAAAAATTATTAATTCTCATTAGTTCAACTTTCATTTTATCTGGCTGTAGTATCTTGAATAATAAAAATGTGGCTGGCTTGCAAGTTATTACCAATGACACTGCCAGCTCTTTATTCCTTGATGGCCAATATTTAGATAAAACTCCTTATATAAATAAAACTATCCAGCCAGGTGAATACACCTTGAAAATCCAACCCGATGATCAAAAATTAGTTCCATACGAAACTCAGATTTCTTTGCAAAAAAATACTCTAACTGTAGTAACCTGGAAACCTGGGAGTAGATCAGAAAATAGCGGTGGAATTATTTATGAAATGGAAGAAATTAAAAGTAACCAGGGCGAGCTCTCATTCATCACTATTCCCGATAACTCAATTATCAAATTTGATCAGAGAGAACAACAATTTTCACCTTTAATTATAAAAAATATTGAGCCTGGCCACCATCAATTTGAAATTAGTTTACCCTCATATGAAAAACAACACCACACCATAAATATTATCAAGGGCTATCGAATTAACATCACTGCCAAACTAGCCAAATCCAATCCTCCAGAAGAAAAAGATAGCAACCAAGATAGTGTTGTCCTTATTAAAGATGATCTAGAATCAACTCAAAGCGCGTCTGCTAGCGGACAATTAGTAATTATTAAATCAACTGGTTTTTTTCAAAATAATATTGAAGTGCTAAAAGTCAGAAAAGAAGCCAGCACGTCTGCTGCCATAATTGGTCACGCTCTAGTTGGAAATTCTTATCCTTATTTAAACGAAAATCCAACTGGTTGGTTTAAAATAAGTTTTGACAACCAAGCTGGATGGGTGAGTGACCAGTATGCAAAACTAGCAAATGAATAAATATTCAAAGGCGCTTACAATTACCTACTTTGGCCTTTGGATAAGTTATTTTATTATCTTTTGGTCACAAGCCATCACCATTGATGCAGCCGGAAACATAGTCGCCAATCACGTCAATATTTGGGGCGACTGGGCAGCTCACTTCACCATGGGCTCTAGAATGGCTTTTGATAAACTAATACTTCTTCAAAGTCCATTCATTATTGGTAAATCATTTAGCTATCCCTTTGTAGCAAATCTTATTTCAGCAATATTAATCAGACTAGGAATTGGTTTTTTCAATTCATTCATCATTCCCAGCTTTATATTCTCATTAGCTACTATTTGGGCCTTATTCTTTTTTTATCAAAAAATATTTAAATCATCTCTAACAGCAATCGTGGCCTCATTATTATTTTTACTAAATGGAGGATTGGGTTTTGTTTACTTCATAAAAGATATTATTGAGTCAAAGAATCCACTCTTAACCATCATAAATCCTCCTCAACAATACACAAACATCGAACACTTTCTCTATCGATGGATCTCCGTTGTTGATAGCATGATTATTCCTCAAAGAGCTTTCAGCTTAGGCTTCCCACTAACATTAATTGCATTAGCATTATGCTGGTCTATTTTCATTAAACCCAGAAAAAATAAAAAAATAAAAATAAAAAAATTGGCAGTGCCTGTTCTTATCTTAGGATTAATGCCACTCATTCACACTCACTCTTTTTTAGCCGCATTTATTATTCTTGCCACCTGGGCAATTGGAGATACTTTAACTAAATCTTTTAGTAAAAAAGCTCTTAAAAAATGGCTACCACTGGTGATTGGTATATCAATTATTGCTATTCCAATTATCAAAATATTTTTATTTTCACAAGTTTCTAACCAATTTATAAAGTGGTTCCCCGGCTGGTACTCCCATGACTATCCAAATGAAAACTGGCTATTATTCTGGATAAAAAACTGGGGATTTATTCCTTTATTAGCTGTGTTGGGATTATTTAATTTGGCAAAAAATAAAAAGACCAGGAATGTATCGCTCATTACCTTTGCCCCTTTTTTCACCATCTTTATCATCCTTAATTTATTTTTGTTTCAGCCCTTCATTTGGGATAATACAAAACTAGTTGTCTGGGCATCAGTTGGATTCTCTGGGCTAGCAGCTCATTTTCTCATCTCCATGTGGCAGAAAAAAAGAGCCTATCCTATTTTTGCCAAACTACTCATAACAATTTTATTCTTCATTTCAATTTTATCAGGATCAATAGATGCTTATCGCATTGTTCGTTTCAAACTTCACAGTCATATAATGTACTCAAAAGAAGAGATGGAATTAGTTGAGTGGGTAAAAAATAATACTAGTTCTGAATCAATTTGGTTAACTGGAGATAACCACAATCATTGGCTATTTAACCTCACTGGAAGACAAGCGGTAATGACATACCGAGGTTGGTTGTGGACTCATGGTTATCAATATCGTTATGTTGAAAAAGACATCAGTCGAATGTTTACACAGCCCAACTTATCTGAAAATCTTTTTGGGAAATATTCGATTGATTACGTAGTAATCGGACCAAATGAGAGATCTCAATGGAAAGCCAATTTAAACGAATTTGATAAATTCACTTTAATTAAATCATCGCCAAAATACAAAATCTATTCACTCTGAAGTAAATCCGCAAACACTTCCGCATTCAAGCTCGCTCCACCCACCAACACCCCGTCACTTACTTTTAAATAAGGAGCAATGTTTTCTGGACTAATACTCCCTCCATATAAGACCGGTACTTTCCCAAAAACTGACTTAATTTCTTTAACTACCTTTGTTACATTTTTAACTGGGGCGATCTCTCCAGTACCAATCGCTGCTAATGGTTCATAAGCCACTATGCATTTGCTTAATAGTTCTGAATATATTAACTGAGCCTGATCTTCTATGTAATTTTGATCAACACACACAACCGGAACAATGCCATTATTTAAAGCCTGAAAAATCTTATTAGCCACATCCTGATGAGATTCTTTAAAATAACGCCTCCGTTCGGAGTGACCCAAAATAGCATACTTGACTCCAAAACCATCCAGGTTTCTAACACAAACTTCACCGGTATAACTTCCAGCTGGGTAAGTGCTTAAATTCTGAACTGCTAAAGAAATATTTTCCTTATCTTTAATTTTCTCAGCCACTAAAGATAAAAAGGGGTAGGGGGGTGCAATTATAACTTCTTGCTCAAGATCCATATAAGGTTTAAAAGATTCCAACCAAATATCTACTTCTTCTTGAGTTTTATTTGATTTCCAATTAGCAATAAATAATTTTTTCATGAATTCTCCTTTGTTATGCCCACTATATCATTCTCCAATTAAGTTGTGTTAGCATGTGCTGCGTGACTGACCTTCTTTCTTCACTCAATGATCAACAAGAAAAAGCTGTGCTTCATAGTGATGGTCCAGCCGTAGTTTTAGCAGGTGCCGGATCAGGTAAAACTAAAGTTTTAACCACTAGAGCCGCATTT
>CAYXMW010000036.1:5090-6462 GCA_964466145.1 uncultured Pseudomonadales bacterium | reverse complement strand
TAACTCTCTAATAAAAGCAGCTTCATTAATTAGTCCATCAACTGTTACATATAGCAATGTGCCGACTCGTTGTTGAAGAGTAGCAGCTGAATTACGCCCTATTTCAAATTCTGGGAGGGCATCGCTTCCAGAGTAGGGCTGATGAGTGACCATGGCATAGTGACCTCCAGGAAGAGCGTCTTCAGGCACCTCAATAATAATGTTTACGGTAGCGATGTCACCGGGTTGGATCTCATGAACGCTGGGAGTGAGGATGATCCAAGATGCTAGGCTCCAGCGGTTAGAAATATTATCCCCAACTGGAATGGGAGTCTCTCCACCCAAATCAACAATGAAATCTTGAGCCAAGCTTTTAACAGTCATCATTTCTGAGCTACCATTTCTGACTCGAACACTAGTTTGGATTTTTTCACCAGGTTTAATTCTGAGAGATAGATCTTCTCCTAGGCGTGGTGGAATAGCAGTTAGGCTAGATTCAGCTAAAGCAGGTGATTGAGCAAAAGCAATTTGCGTGGCAAGAAATAAAGAGGCAAAAGCGATGAGAGTGGTGGTGAGAAGGGCAGATTTTTTCATTTTTTTTATCGACTCATATTTATAGGTTTTTAAAATGTAGCGGTAGCTGTGTAAGTAATAAAGTTTTCGTAGTTACCAGCAGCGGTGGTTGTAGCTGGGACAATGCGGTAGCAAACAAATAGATTTTCATTGTCAGCCACAGTATTACCACCAAATATTGCTTGCGCAACTTCGCTATCCTCAGCATCAGCAAACTGCTTGGCACAGAAGCTGCCTCCAGAGCAAGCACCGGCGACAGTGTCATAGCTAAAGGCTTCGGCGGGACTATTTTCAATTGAGGTATTGGAGTCATGAAGTGAATAAGCAAAGCCTTTGGTGGCAGTTAGATCCCAGTTGTCATAGACAGTATGAGTCATGGCGGTATCATCTCCCTTAGAGTCAGGAATACAGTTTGGCTCACCAGCTACAGTTGGATCACCAGTACAAACACCACCATCTCGCCCCAATTGATCATTGGCAATAGTAGTAACGCTATAACCATTAGTAGCATTGGTGGATACGCTGAGTGTTTGAGCAGCATCAGTAAAGGCGTCTAGGGGAATTTCACCAAAAGGAACGGCAGCAGCAGTGGTGAGGACGTTGGTGGTGATACCACAAGCGCTAGTACCTTTAGCTACTCCAATAATTTTAAATGTAATTTGTGCTGGGACAGAAGCAGTGACTTTAACTGCTTCAATGACCCCAATTCCAACGGTGGTGGTGTCTATAACTGAGAAGCTAGAGTCTAGGTGTTGGACAATAATGTTGTGTGTATCAGCTACCCCAGTAGTATGATCAGTTTCTGGAGCTGGGTTAATAA
>CAYXMW010000036.1:0-4990 GCA_964466145.1 uncultured Pseudomonadales bacterium | reverse complement strand
CTAGTTAAGCTGTCTGCTTGACTCTTGTCAGCAACAAAAGCGGCGCCGAATGAAAGGATGCCGGCGAGGATGATGGCTAAAGTTTTTTTATTTAAAAAAGATTTTTTCATATCCTACACACGCAATTCAAATAACATTTAAAAGTATGATCGATTTCTGGAATGAGTTCAATAGGCCCTTTTCTCGACCTGAGATGTTTTTTTGATAACAAAAATATAAAGACCTACGCCTAGCGCTAGAAGTCCTATAATTGAAAACGGCAAAGCGATTATTGTTTGAGTGCGTTGGTGAATGGTGTTATTAGGTTGGTTGGCACTTGAGAGGTCTGTGGTAACCTCATAAGGTCCGATTAAAAATGGCGGTTTGTAATTAAGCTCTTCAAAAATGACTTCGTCATTTGGATCTAGGTCGTCTGGATCTTGAATTAAAGCTCGGAGTTGTCTGGTATTACCAGCTAGGACTACGTCTGGGTAAACATACCAATGCTTGAGTTCTTTACCCGACCAACCATGATTGAGACGGATCTGGCCAGTGGCAGCAGCAGCATTGCGACCAATATTTTTAGCCAATACTTTGAAATTAATTGAGGAAAAACTGTCTACAATTTTAGGCAGCTGGATTTCTTTTATTTGTAATTCAGCTTGATTGTCAAAATCATTTTGGACCGACAAAATAACATTACTGGCGACAGCCCCTGAAGCTTGAGCACTGCCACCATCAAAGATCGCTGTTGTGTCTGGAATAGCAGTTAAAACTAAAGAGAGAGGCTGCTCACCTTGCTTGGCGTGAAGTGGGGGATCTATAATTAGCACTAGCTCAACTTGAGTTCCTGGCTCAAGAATAAATGGCACACCTAGTTGTTTGTTTAAATTTTGTAATTTTATGTAATCTAATCGAGAAGGTTTTTGAAGAATTGGCAAACCTGTTAAGCCATCAGTGGTGAAATCAACTAGTTCTGGTAAAACTTTAACTCTAATAGCACCCTCATATTTAAGAATTACTCGATGAGTAATAGATGTACCCGGTTTAATTGTTAAGTATGCGGTGGGAGGAAAGATGGTTAAGTCTAGGTCAGGAGCGATAGATTGAGCGCTGACTTGAGAAGGAAGTAGAAAAAAGAGTGAGAGCAATAGGTAAGAGATCATTTTTAATTTCATAAGCTTAATATCCTGGCACTGCCACATAAACTACTCCGGTTTGATAGTTTCCAGCTGCGGTGCTTCCATCAATACCTACTTTATAAGTGATGGTGCCTTCTTCACTATTAGCGATATCAGTATCACTCATGATGACCTGCATATCTTCAGCAGTAGAGTCATCGGCAAATTGCCTGAAGTAAGTGCTATCTAAAAAATCTGCAGCAGCATCAGCTGCCACTACATTAAAACCAAAGCCAGGGATATCTTGATTGGTCCAGACACCAGCGATAGCTTGGGTACAGCTACCGGCATTACAAGTAGTGTCAGGAATAGTGTCAGTGCCGTTACTATGAGTAAGTGGGTTGAGCTCATAAGCATAAATAGTGTATCCACCAGCACCTCGCGTCGTAATGGTGAGTTTATTACTAGCACTATTATGTACTCCCGCCGTTAGTTCTCCGAGATCAATAGCGACATTATCGATACTAAAACCAAAGGGTTGGATCTGGTAGATGTACTGAAAACCACTTCCAATAAAATAATTAGAGCTACCATAAGCTCCAAAAGGACCAGGAGCAGTTTGGCCAATGGTATAAGTCAGGCCGTAGTTGTTGGTTTCACCACCCCCAGAGCCAATATTAAAGTTGCCAAACTGGATGATATAAGAGTTTGACTCGAGTCGGTCAGCCCAGACTGGACTAGTTAGCCGTCCGGCGATAACGATCAGGAGTGGTCCGAGGATGATGAGCCATTTTTGCATAACTTAATCACTTGAGTTGATTCGGTTGAGTAGTTTTTCAATTTCTAGTTTAATTAAATGTAGCTGTCCTTTGATTGATCGAGAGTTATTGGGGTGATCGAGAAGTTTTTCGAGTTGAGTTAGTTTGGGCTCTAAAAAGCTTCTCAAGAAGTTTTCTAGCTGAAACTCCTCTGACTCAAGCTCGTCGAGCTTAGCTTCTTCTTCTTGAATAATAAGTTTGTCTTTAGTTACTTCTTCGTGTTGAAGTTTAGCAAAGATAAAAAAGGCCATAATTATTGGCAGCGTTAGGAGTGAGATTAGGTCATGTTGGACCAGGTTTGGTGTCAATCCGTAGTGAAAGAGCATAATTAACATGGTGACAGCGATGCTGGTACCAGTGTGACTCGAGAAAACCACAAAAAATAGATGAATATAGGTGAGTGGATAGAACCAAGAAGAGGTATTGCCGGTGGCGCCTATGAGAAGTAAAAAAGCCATTGTTGATAGAACTGTCTCGATAGACATGAAGGCTGGTAGTACATGCCAGGCTTTAGTTTTGCTGATGCCTTTGACTAAAAAATAAAGCAGGCCAACGATCGAGAATGCTTGGAGAGAGTAGGGTTGAAGACTGGGAACATGAAGCCACCAATAAACCAAACCAATCCCCAAGGTCATGGCGATGGTGTGGAGTAGCGACGATAGTTGGCCAAAGCGGGCAGACATTAATGACAGTATAGCGTGGAATGGTGATAGAATAAAGAAATTCTATGTCAGTCTACAACCACACTCAAATTGAAGAAAAATGGCAGCAACACTGGGAAAAAAATAAGTTTTTTCTACAGACTGAGGGTCAAGAGGTTAAAGATATTAAGGATAAGATGTATCTCTTATTTGCTTTTGCTTACCCCTCTGGCTCTGGCTTGCATGTGGGGCACGTCGAGAGTAAAACAGCCCTTGATATTTTAGCCAGGTATTACCGGATGAACGGCAAAAATGTGTTTTTCCCGGTGGGTTGGGATGCATTTGGTTTACCAGCCGAGAACTACGCTATTAAAACTGGTGTTCCGCCGGTAGAAACTACCACTCATGCCATCACCACCTTTCGTCGCCAACTGAAGCGGATTGGAATTTCTTATGACTGGGCTAATGAGATTGCGACTTGCCATCCCGGTTATTATAAATGGACACAGTGGCTATTTTTACAGTTGTACCAGGCAGGTTTAGCTTATCAAGACCAAGGAATGGTGAATTGGTGTCCTTCTTGTCAGACAGTCTTGGCTAATGAACAAGTAATTGATGGTATTTGCGAGCGTTGTGATACTGAGGTGACTCAGAAAGATATGGAGCAGTGGTTTTTTAAGATTACTGATTACAAAGACGAGTTAATCTCTGGTTTAGATCAAGTAGATTGGCCTGAGTCGACTAAGGCGCAGCAGTTAAACTGGATTGGGAAGAGTCAGGGAGCTAATGTTAATTTCCAAATCAAAGATCAAAAAGATCAGATAGAAGTGTTTACAACAGCTCATGACACAATTTTCGGCTGCACTTTTATAGTGGTTTCTCCAGAACACGGTGTGTTGCAGAAGTATCGAGGACAAATTGATAATTCTCAAGAAATTAATGATTATATTAAAAAATCACAGCAAAAAACTGAGTTAGATCGACAGACTCAGAAAGATAAAACTGGAGTTTTGGTAAAAGGATTGAGCCTAATTAATCCTATTAATGAAAAAGAGATATCACTTTATGTAGCTGATTATGTTTTAGCTGGATATGGTACCGGAGCAATTATGGCTGTTCCGGGCAATGATGCTCGAGATAATGAGTTTGCAAAAAAATATAAATTGGAGATTATTCCAACTGCTAAAACTAAAATTGGTGATGAAATTAATTTTATTGATTATCCCCATATCAAGCAATCTAGGGGTGAGTATTCTTTAGTTAACTCTGGTGAGTTTGATGGACTTAACTTTGTTGAGGGTAGAGAACAGATTCTAGAAAAGTTAGTTGAGTTGGGTGCCGGTGAAGAAAAGACTCAATACAAGCTCCGCGACTGGCTGATCTCCAGGCAGAGATATTGGGGCGCCCCGATTCCGATTGTTTATGATCCCGAAGGCAAGCCACATCCAGTCAAAGAAGAGCATTTGCCGTGGATATTACCTACGGATGTGGATTTCAAGCCTACTGGTGAGTCACCACTCCGGTCTTCAGTGGAGTTTAAAGAAAGAACTGAAAAGCTATATGGTAAAGGCTGGACCCCAGAATATGACACCATGGATACTTTTGTAGACTCAAGCTGGTATTATTTGCGCTATGTGTCTTCTCGAGATGAAACTGCTTTCTCTGATAAAGAACAACTTCAGAAATGGCTGCCAGTAGATTTCTACATGATTGGTCCAGAGCATATTGTGTTGCACCTACTGTATTCTAGATTTTTCACTAAATTCTTACGAGATCAAGGTCATTTAAATTTTGATGAGCCATTTATAAAGATGCGCCATCAAGGGATGATCTTGGGTCCAGATGGTAAGAAGATGAGTAAGAGTAAGGGTAATGTGATTAATCCAGACGATGTGATCGAGAGGTTCGGGGCTGATACGCTCCGCATGTACGAGATGTTTATGGGTCCCATCGAGGCAGATAAACCTTGGGATACGAGCTCTGTTTCTGGAAACTACCGCTTTTTGAGCCGGGTGCACCGACTAGTTCAAACATGGTCAACTGAGTCTAATGATCTGGAGATTTCTGCTCATGAGTTGCTTTTGCAGAAGCTTCATCAGACTATTAAAAAGGTTAGTTCTGATATTCCAGCGCTTAAATTTAACACCGCTATCGCAGCCATGATGGAGTTTATCAATGTTTGGGAGGCAGCAATTAAAGAAATGGGTCATGTGGGGGTGATGACTAGAGCTGATGTCTTATCTTTTATTAAAATTTTAGCTCCCTTCGCACCGTTTTTAGCTGAAGAACTTTATCAAGAAGTAGCCGAGAAATCACTCGAGAGTGTTCATCTAGATACTTGGCCCAAGTGGGACAAGGCGTTGGTGATAGAGCAGCAAGTGACGATTGCGGTCCAGGTGAATGGGAAGGTGAGGGGAGAGGCAATAATAGC
>CAYXMW010000035.1:0-6605 GCA_964466145.1 uncultured Pseudomonadales bacterium | reverse complement strand
TTGATTACATGGCTGCTCCAGTCCCAGACGGTTTTATCTATTCTGATATGGCGCAGCAGGCCAATCTTACTGGGTCAGAGGGTCAATCTAAAAAAGCTCAGATGGCAAAGAAGTTGTTTAATAAGGGTGCCCAAAAGCTTGGTAAAGCAGCCATAGGTGTAGTTGCTCCAGAATTAGCACCAATTCTAGCTGCCCTGGAAAACATGCCAATTGTTGGAGAGATAGCGAAAGAAGCAGAAGAAAAAGCTGGAAAATTAATACTGGCTGCCCTAGGACTTGGAACAGCTGCTGTTGTTGGCTTCATAAATCTTCTCAAGGGTGGAGCTACAACGTTAGCCTGGGCGACTGCTGGAGGTATTGGTGGATTTATCATAGGGGGGCCATGGGGTGCTGCTATCGGAGCCCCATTGTTTGGCTGGCTAGGTGGTGGTGGAATAGAAAAAATCAAAAATTGGTTTAATGGTCTGGGTAAATCTGGAGGAGGGGTGAGTGGAGTTGGGGCAAGGCGAGTGATCGGCAGCGGAGGTGGTGGTGTGAGTGGCTCAGCTATCTCAACAAAGCTAGTTCCACTCACATTTGGTGGAATTGCTGCTGGAACCACATTTGTTACTATTGTCGCTGGCGGCTCACAACTACATCCGATTGAAAACTTTAACACCACCGATCCAAGAACAGGAGAAGCCTCTCCGTATGTAGAAATTACTAAAGAAGCCAGTCCCAAATATCTTAGTGAGCCAGGAAGAATTACCTATACTGTCAACATTACTCCCAAAGATGAGTTCGGCATCTCTATTACCGATGTCCTTGATGAAATTAAGGTTAGATATAACACAGACAAATACTCCAGTGGTGTTCCCACCCCAGATCTTCAACTCAAAACTACTGAGGATTTTCCAGAGTTAGGAACTGACACCACTATCAGCTTTGGTGAAACCCTTTCGATCACTTACGATGTGGACTACACTAGTGATTTTCAACACGCTAATGTCATAAATTATTTCACCATTTCATTTGATTACTCAAAAGGATCTGAGTCTGACAGCGCTGAAGCCATGTCACTCACCTCTGTTAAATTTGGTGAGGCACCAGTGTTTGATGGCTGCTGGCCAGTAGATAGTGGCTCAATCACTCAGTTGCCGTTTGATATTAATACCCATCAAAATAATACTAAAACACTCGGAGCTGATGCTATAGATATTGGAAGTGTAGGAATTGGCACCACCGTTTACGCGACTTTTGGTGGCGAAGCTATCCAAGTTGGAACTCGTGGTAACTATGGCAACGTAGTGGTTATTAGTGGTCCAGATGGTAAATTTATTTATGCTCACTTAAGTGCCATGGCAGTCACTCAGGGAAGTCAAGTCTCTGCCGGAGATGTGATTGGGCTAACAGGTAACACTGGAGCTAGCAGAGGGGCACATCTGCACTACGAGCGAGCTAATAGTGGTGGTTACTTTTATTCCACCTCCCTAGGATCAGCCTCCACCCTTCTACAACTGCATGACTCTCCCGATTTAGAAGAAGCGGATACAATTTCTAGAGATAGCTGTAATTGATATAATAATAAAAAAATGACACAACAATCAACATTTCCTAAATGGATAACTTACACTTTAATCGGTGTCGTTATTATTTTGATCGCCTCAGCCATATTAAACGTGCTTACCCCAGAGGATAAAGTTGTTTCCACCCCCCTCACTACAACCAACTACGATCAAACCAGCAGTGAATTCTCAAATCTTATCTATACTGGACCAGCAATTGAAGTTCCAGCTAGCTTAAGTATTGCTCAAGCAACACTTATCAATTATGAAAAAAAACTCAAAATAAAACTCATAGAACAGTTCAATTTAAAAGAAATCGAAGACTATGATGTTTGGACTAGTGAAGACTGGGCTTTAACTGTAGACCCAGAAGGCAATCGATTCACCATTGGTAGCCAGCTTTTTACTAGCAGTTTAAGTAAAACTATTACTCATAGCAAGGCTGTTTCCGTAGCCAAAGTTTTTTTAGATACACACCTTCCTCAATACCAAGTAAATCCATTAATAGATCAAGCAGAATATTTCGAGGATCAATATGGAGATCCTGCCAAAACTACTCCCTCAAAAGCCAAATCTATAAAAGTCGCTTTTGGTTATTCTATTAACGGCTACCCAGTCTTCTATAGAGATAATACCGAAAACTTTATCGAAATTTATGTTGATTCTAATAAAAATATTCGCAAGGCATCTTTCTCTACCAATGATATCTCTCTAAAAAATATTGGTGCAAAACCAGCTCTCTCTCCTCAAGTTGCCCTCCAATTAGCAAATCAAACCAATAGAGCTTCAATTATTAATGTCGGCTACGAATCACCAGCTATTTTAGATTTCAGCAACATCATAAGTGGTGAATTTGACACAGTTTCAATTGAGTATCGAGTCGATCCCGAACAAAATCTAGCCTATCCTTTTTATCATTTCAGTGGATTTTTAATAGATGGTGATAACAAATCATTCTCTGGAGAAATAATTACTCCCGCTATAGAAATTACGCCCGCAAACTAACTCGCAGACTAGATCCCACCTCTCCACTCCTCAACTTAAACCTGCTACCATATATTTATGAGAGAACATCCTATACCACAGGATATTGTTGGCTATCGTTTTCACATTGTCGGCAGTATGACGCTTAAGCAGTTTGCGGAGCTGGCTCTGGGTGCAATATTGGGGATGATTATTTATGCAACTAATCTGTCGCCAGTAATTAAATGGCCGCTTATCTTTATAGCCGGTGCCCTAGGAGCTGCCGCTGCATTTTTACCAATTGAGGAGAGACCGCTAGATCATTGGATTGCTACTTTTTTTCAAACTCTTTACCGCCCCACAAAATTTTTCTGGAAAAAATCATCTAAAATTCCAAAGGTGTTTGTTTTTGAAGTCGGCAAAGGAATTATGGAAAAAAATGATGATGTCGACTTGACCCCAATAAGAAGAAAAAGAATTAAAGAATACTTGGCATCCACAAAATCAATTTCTAATTACCGCGATAAATATGATCAAGAAACACAAGATAGAATTGGCAACATCATGCAAGCTTTCGATGAAATAATTCCTGATAAAATAGAGGTTACTAAACAAGTAGAGAAGCCAGATCTGAAAATAAGAACCAGAAGTTTAAAAGGGGCACTCTCGGCTGGAGAAGAAGTGGTGATTCATAAAAAAACTACTCAATCGAAAACAAAAGAAGTTCTTTCTACCGATCAAGTAGCTCAAAAAGTAGGTGTGCCCGTAACCGAAATCACTAATGCTGAGACTCATAACACTACAACTCAAGAAAAAGAATCCATAGAGAAAAAACAGCAGTCAGCTTATGTCACTAGCGATGATGCTAGCAATCAAGAAAACGCGGGGGGAGATTCCGCCGTCTTCAACACTTCTCTACCATTCCCCAGTAAGCCAACCACGCCGAACAAATTGGTGGGAATGATTCTCAATGCCAATAATGAATTAATTCCAGAAGCAATTATAGAAATAAAAGATGATCAAAATCGAGTGGTGAGAGCAGTAAAAAGCAATGCCTTAGGACAATTTTTTATCAGCACCCCTCTTAAGAGGGGTAATTATAATATTGCCATCACCCACGCCAAGTATCAATTCAACCCACAAGAGATTGTTTTAAAAAACGAATTAGTAGAACCAATAGAGGTTAAAAGTTTAAACTAAAAATCTGTTAACATTAAATATAAACTGTCCTTATGTCTGATCAAAAAAATATTTCTTCCACCAGTCAAAACTTCCTAGATATTCATGACATCACCAATGATACTGTGATTCTTAAAAATGGCTCTGCCTCAGTCATACTGACCGTCAACGCAATGAATTTTGGCCTACTAGCAGAGCAAGAGCAAGACTCTGTTATTTATGCTTATGCTGGATTATTGAACTCCATCAACTACCCCATTCAAATTCTGATTCAATCTCAAACTAAAGATGCTTCCTCTTATTTAAAATTACTTGATGAAAGAGAGAAAAAAACCAAAGACAAACTTAAGCAATCTTGGATTAGACGTTATAGTAAATTTGTTAGTGATTTAATTAGAGAGCGAAACGTTTTGGATAAAAAATTCTTTGTGATTATTCCTGCTAGTTCTCTGGAGATGAGCCTCACCCCAGCTCAAGACCTTATTTCTGGTTTTAAAGAACAATCAATTGAAGGTGTTGAAAAAAGCGTGATTTTAGAAAAAGCAAAAAATCTATTAGATCCAAAAAGAGATCATTTAATTGCTCAATTTAATCGCATTGGTCTTTATGCTCGACAATTATCAACAGAAGAAATCATTAGATTGTTTTATACTAATTACAACCCTGAGGCATCAGAGGGTCAAAAAATAACAAATAGTGAGAGCTACACCACAGCCTTAGTGCAAGCTCAAATAAGAGGAAATTATATGAATGATCAGGTTCAAAACCCAGTAAAAACTACCCCAGTGGATCAAACAACACCTGCCACTGAAGATACTCCGCCCACTGCAGTACCAGTGACTCCCGCCATAGATCCAGTCGTGCCGGCCTCACCCGCCGCTACGCCACAATCAAAGATCGCAGAAAAAAAACCTGTAGAAACCGAAATAAATATTGGCGAGTCACCCACGCTGCAAAAACCCGCATCAACGGAAGCAATCCCTGTGCCTGTCCAAGGACAAGCTCCAGTAGCTGCCCCAACAGTACCTACTATAGACCCAATTCCACCAATGACTCCTCCAGCTGCAACTCCAGCTACTCCAAGCACTGATGTGAATGCGGGTCAGCCAGTGAAAATTACTCAACCAAAGTCGACGTCGGCTTCTGCAGATCAAGCTCCAGTTGCTCCAGCCATGCCTAAACCAACCAAAGCTCCAAGCGTAACAGGCGCAGATAATACTGTCCCCAGCACAGACAACACTCAAGAAAATATTAATAAAACTATAAATCAAATGTCTGATAAACCAACTCAATAGATGTCTTTGTTTAAGCTGCCCACACTATTTAAAAAAAAGAATGATGAGCAAGAACAAGCCGCAGATAAAAAGAAGGAAAATTTAGAGAAAATAGAAGAATTTAGTCGCGGTCTTGTCACCATTCAAGATATTATTGCTCCAGAAGCAATTGAAGTTGATTTCACTTATCAAAAAATTAATTCTACTTACACTAGAACTCTATTTGTGGCAGGTTACCCTCGAGTTGTGCCAGCTAACTGGCTATCACCACTAATTAATTTTCCTCATCAAATTAATACCTCAATGTTTGTTTTTCCAGTTGATTCTAAAGAAATTCTAGACAACCTCAAGAGAAAAATCACTGAGATGGAGGCTGAAATTCAGTCAGATTTAAGAGCTGGAAAAATTAGTAATATTAATACTGAGGTTAAGCTTGAAGATGCTCGGATTATTAGAGAGCAATTAGCTAAGGGAGCTGAGAGATTTTTCCAATTTGGGCTTTATGTAACTATTAAAGCCAGTTCACTTAAAGAATTAAATAAGGTCACAAAATCAGTGCAATCAACTTTAGGTTCGCTATTAATTGTTTCTAAAAAAGCAACTTTGCAGATGGGTGAGGGATTTAAGACAACTCTGCCGATGGGAATAGACAAGCTTAACATTACTCGAAACATGGACACCACCTCCTTAGCTACGACTTTCCCATTCACCTCATCTGAGCTAACTATGGAGTCTGGAATTGTTTATGGCATCAACGAACACAATGAGTCGCTAGTTATTTTTGATCGATTTAAAATGGAAAATGCCAACATGGTTATTTTTGCAAAATCAGGTGCTGGTAAATCTTATACCGTTAAATTAGAAATATTGCGTCAAGTAATGTTTGGCACTGAAGTGATTGTTTTAGATCCAGAGCAAGAATATAAAGACCTATCTGATGCCGTTGGGGGTGAATATATTAACTTTACCTTTGGATCTGATGCAAAAATAAATCCTTTTGATCTCTCAGCTGTTTATAGAGAAGGAGAAAACGAGCTTGGTCAAAAAATAATCTCCCTTCATGGACTACTTAAGGTCATGCTTGGAGAGATGACTTCTAGACAAGAAGCAATCTTAGATAGAGCTCTTGTTGCCACCTACAAAGCTAAAGGAATTACTCCTGATCCAGCCACCCAAACCAATCAGCCTCCACTTATGGAAGATTTATATAAATCACTAATTGGCTTTGAAGACGATGCAGCCGATGACTTGTCGATGCGTCTAGAAAAATTTATCACTGGTTCATTTAGGGGTATATTTGACCACGCCTCAAATATTGATATTACCAATCAATTTACCGTCTTCTCTGTTAAAGAAATGGAAGAGGAACTCCGACCGATAGCAATGTACATCATCCTTGATTTCATCTGGACAAGAGTGAAAAAAAAGCTGAAAAAAAGAATTTTAATTATCGATGAGGCCTGGTACTTTATGAAGCATAAAGACTCAGCTAGTTTTATTCACAGTATGGCTAAAAGAGCTCGAAAGTACTACCTCGGCATCACCACAATCACTCAAGACGTAGAAGACTTTTTACAAAATGAGTATGGCAAGGCCATTGTGAGTAACTCTTCAATTCAATTTTTAATGAAGCAATCAACTGCTT
>CAYXMW010000034.1:2131-6937 GCA_964466145.1 uncultured Pseudomonadales bacterium | reverse complement strand
TAGGCTTCAAATAATCTAATCAAATTTTTCCGAGGCTGGATGGTGCCTAAAAATAAGAAGTAGGGTTTATTAATTTGGTGTTTTTTAAAAAAGCTTTTGGCTTCACCAGCTGAGGCGGGTTTGATTTTAGTAATAGCTGGATAAGCTACTACGATATCGGCAGCTTTTTTTTGATAATGATTAACAATATCGGTTTTAGTGAACTCACTAATAGCTACGACTTTACTGGCTTTTTTGACACTATATTTAGTCCAGTATTTGAGTTGGAGGAGGTCATTTTCTTCAAACTGTTCTGGATATTTTAGATAAGCTAGATCCATCACTGAAGAAATATAGGGCGTGCTAGTAAATCGAGGTGCATAATGCCCGGGAGTAAATAAGACATCTATTTTGTGGTGATTTAGAAACAAGTGAATTGGCTCGGCAAATTGAGTCCAAAGTAAAGCGGGTTTTATTATTTTGTACTGCCAGTCTGTTCGTTGTGGAGGTAGATCTACAATGGGCTTACGACTTAATAAGATGGTAAAGCTCAGAGCTTGATTAGACTTAGTTAGCTCATAAATAGCTTTGATGGTTTCAAAAGCATAAACGTTACTGCCGACTCGATTCTCTACATTGGCTTCGTTGGCATCAATCGCAATCTGAAGTTTTTTGTGATTCATTACTTTGATTGTAGCGCTTTTTTGTAGACTTGGATGGTCTCGTCGGCAACTCTTTCCCAGCTAAACATTTGGAGTCTGATGATCATTCTTTGGAGGCGTTTTCTTTGTTCATCGATTGATTCATTTAGAATTGTTTCTAAGCCTTTTCTAATATCATCAGCATCTTCAGGGTTGATGAGATGAGCTGCATTTCCAGCTACCTCTGGCATCGATGAGATATTAGAAGTTAAGACTGGTGTACCGTGGAAAAACGCTTCTAAAATTGGTAAGCCAAAACCCTCATAAAGACTCGGGTAGCAGAAGACTTCTGCTTCTCCATAAAGTACCGCTAGCTCTTTATCGTCAACGTGGCCTAAAAATCTTAACTCTGGATGTTGAATACCCTCAGTTTTATCCCAACCTTTTTCGCCAGCCACGATGAGTTGATAATCTTTAGCTAAAGGTTTCCAAGCTTCAATTAGTCGCATTAAGTTTTTACGAGGCTCTCTAGTGCCGACAAAAAGTAGGTAGGGTTTATTAAGTTCTAATTTATTTTTAATCCATTGAGATTCATCTTCAGTTAGTTGTTGGCTAGTTTTTTTAAATTCTGCTGGTAAAGCTTCATGGATGACGTGAACTAAGTAGCTAGGAATACCGAGCAAATTAACAATGTCATTTTTAGTGGTCCGACTAACGGCGATGATTTGAGCTTGTCTTTCTTTAAGAATTTTCCACGATCTTTGATGGGCAGCTAATATTTTGGAGTGAGCTGTTTCTGGATATTTAATCATGGCTACATCGTGGATGGTAGAAACTAGAGGCAGATCTTTATCCGGGGGTTGGTGCCAGTCCCAAGAATGGAAAAGATCGATTTGGGGCAGATAGCTTTCTACTGAATTTTTTCCTAGTCTCCATAGCCACCTCATGAGTGAGGGTGGAGTTGAGTGGATGGATGAGTATTGAATATGATTTTTTTTAACGAACTTCTCTAGCTCAGCTCTATTACGCCAAGAATATCCTAAAGCTGAGAGATTAATTGACTCCCGATCATTTAAAGTCTTGGCTAAATTAGCGGTGTATCTGGAGACGCCTCGTCCATAGATAATAGGAGTGATATCGATGCCAATGTTCATAATTCAGCCATCGGTTTGTATCTACTAAAGACTCTAATAAAGCCGATGTTAGGATAGTCTAACGTATTTATCTCATGAAAACCAAGTGACCATAGTTCTGTTCGCAGCTGATCATCAGGATCAGTCAGGTCTCTGAGGTAGTCAAAGAGAAGGACATATCGGTAATCATTGATCAGTTTAATTTTTTCTGAGAGCTGGGGGACGTTTTTAATATAGAGTTTTCCAGTAGAGAGAGTTGGATACTGATTTTGGTCATACCAGCGCCAAGGTGAGAAGGGAGATCGATATGAAAAAAGGAGAATTGTTTCTGATGGCGAGTAAGTATTCATGATTTCTTGTTGGAGTGAACGCCAGTCTTCACGTTGATAGTTGGGATTGAGGTGATACTGCAAGACTCCCCACATATTAAGCATCAGTAGTATTGATACTAAGACTGTTCCCCATTGCTGTTGGATTTTCTTTCTACCGAGGGTGACGATGTGGCTGATAAGCAAGTAGGTGGCAGGAAGCAAGAACAAAACTCGCTTAGGTCTAATGACTGGCACCCAGAAAGAAACTATCCAAGCTAAAAGCAGAGGTAGAAATAACCAAGAAGAAATTAGGATCAGGTTTTTTAAAGCTTTAGGTTTTTTAAATTTATTTAAATTAAGGTAAAAAAGATAGCTGAAAATAAGTGAAATTAATGAAAAAGTTGCTATAAAAAAAAGTGTCGGCTCAATATTCATTACTCCGTAGATAAATTTTCCTACCACTAGCGCCGGTGATTTTAGCTGAGAGATGCTTGCCACTTGGTCCCACCCAGGAAGTTTTTCTCTAACTGTCCCACCCACTCTTAATTGTTCAAAGAAAGTTGGTAGCCATGGCGCAAAACCAAGTCCAATTAAAAATGCGCTAGCAATCATTTCTTGCAATTTGTGGCGTTGTTGCCAAATCACCCAGATAAATTGAGTGATCCAAAAAAACGGATAAAGATATGAGGAATAAAATCCTAGTAAAGAAATAATGGTGTAGCTAAGCCAGTGCAATCTAGAGAATCTTTTTAATCTAACCGCTTTAAGGAGTGGTAACCAAGATAAGACTGCCCACATGGTGGGTAAGGAGTAAGGTCTGAGTTCTTGAGAATAGAAAATATGAAATGAGGAGGTAGCAAGTAATAAGGCGGTGATAATGCCGGCTTTTTGATTAATAATTTTTCGGCCAATTTCATAACTAGCCCAAATAGTAATTAATCCTGGAATAAGAGCGACAATCGCGCGGAGCCACCACTCTGCAGTCGATATTTTTAAAGTAAAAAATAAAAGGAGGTGGATAAGTGGTGGTTGAAAATCTGCTGAAATATTTAGTTGTTGCGACCAAGGACGAGAACTTTCTAAGAGTTGAGCTGCCTCATCTAACCAGAGGGATCCATTGAGTTGGGGCAAGCGTAATCCAAATGCTAAAACTAGGATTATAATTATTAAGCTGTGCTGTTGCCATAATCTTTTAAGCATTCCTTTTATTATGACTAATCTTAAAAGAGATGACTAGATTGGGTTTTGGCTAAATTTAGGTTAAAATGTAAGTCATGCAAAATTTTTTTCACAATAAAACTATATTAGTGACTGGCGCAGCTGGTTTTGTCGGCTCTCATTTAGTAGATGCTTTACTTAAAACTGGGGCTAATGTGATTGGGGCTGATAATTTTATTACCGGTCGAAAAACCAACCTAAGTCATTTAATGGAAAATGAAGAATCAACAGTTGATAACTTTGCTTTTATCCAGACTGATGTCATCCAATCACCAGCCACTTATCTAGATGAAGAGATAAAGATTGACATTATTTTTCATCTAGCTTCTCCAGCTAGCCCACCCCGATATCAAAAGAATCCAGTGGAAACCTATCTAGTAAATTCGTTAGGCACTCATCATCTTTTAGATTACTTAAAGACTGCAAATCCAGCCGGTAGTTTTGTATTTGCCAGTACCTCTGAGGTCTATGGTGATCCACAAGTACACCCCCAGACAGAAGATTATTGGGGCAATGTTAATCCCAATGGAGTCAGATCTTGTTATGACGAAGGCAAGCGGTTGGGAGAGACAATCTGTGGAGTTTTTAGTCGAGACTTTGGGATGGATGTGAGGATTGCGCGTATTTTTAACACCTATGGCCCTAGGATTGATCCCGCTGATGGCCGAGTCATCCCCAATTTTATTAAACAAGCCTTGGGCAATGAACCCCTGACTGTCTATGGTGATGGTGAGCAGACTCGATCTTACTGCTTCATAGATGATTTGGTGACTGGACTAATGAAGTTAGCTAGGGTGGATAAAGCTGAGGGTGAAACGATTAACTTAGGTAATGCAGATGAATATACAATTAATGAAACTGCGGAGATGATTAAAGAGCTAGTGGCACCAGCAAGAGAAATTGTGTTTAAAGATTTACCCGGTGATGATCCTACTAGGCGTAAGCCAGATATTACTAAGGCTAAAGAGATCTTGAATTGGGAGCCAAAGGTAAGTTTTAAAGAGGGATTACAGAAAACAATTCTTAGTTTTAAGATTTAGTTTTTTGAGGATAAATAAACTCAAAGTTGACGCTTTCAAATTTTTCTAGTTGTCGTGGAAAGTCTTCCCAGAAGTAGTAGTTATCTGGGTGTTGTTTTAGCCATTGTTCATCATCGCTGATGAAGTAAACATTTTTAACCTGAGGATGTTTTTCTAGCTGTAAGAGGGTGTTGTAGAGAAATAAATTTTGGCCTGAGTTAGTGTGATGAGAGGCAGCATCTAAGGTAATATACCAGCTCTCCCCGACTGCAAAAACCTGATGCTGATTTTTAAAGGTAGTTACTATTGGCACATTTAATTGTGGTTGAATTCTTTTTGAAAAGCTGAGGCCATAGTGTTTAACAAATTCATTTTTAGCACTGCCAGTCACAAAAATTAGATCTGGATTTTGATCAATTAATTGTTGTTTGAGAATATTTTTTTCTTGAGTGAACTGGAGACCACCGCCAATATCAGCCACCATTTGATCATTGATAACCATAAA
>CAYXMW010000034.1:0-2031 GCA_964466145.1 uncultured Pseudomonadales bacterium | reverse complement strand
AGTGGTTAGTAAAATAGGTGCTTCTTTATCCTCAAAAACTCGACTCGGTAAGTAGCGATTGGCTCGCCTGATAGCAGCGTAGCTGCTGGGGCGATAAGTATCACGGAAACTAGCCAAAATACTACCAGTCATACCAATAAAGTACTGGACTAACCCAAAATGAATTAAGGTGGTTGCTAGTAAAAACACATTAACAAGCTTAGAGATGCGTCTAGTTTTAATTTTAAGAGCGAGTTGATTGGCAATAACTAAGATTAGGAATAACCAAAGATTAAAAGGACTAGATTTAGTGGGTAGGGTGTAAAAACTAGGTGTAGTAAAAATGATGCTCAGCAGTAAAAACCTGAAAAAAGAATTTTTAGTAAATTTCCTGATTAATGAGTCAAATAAAATTGCGCCAGCAATAATTAGAATTAGGTTAGCAAAATAAAACATGGCTGGCTCTGAGTAAAGAAGAAAAAATGGCGTTAGATAAAGACTGTAAGCCACGCCTAGTCCTGGTTGGTATTGATCTAGACAACTTTGGACCTGGTTGTTCTCTAGCCAACACTTAGTAGTAGCCACATATCTAGCTTGACTGGCATTAAGAGCAAAGCTTTTAACTAAGCTGTATTCAGTGAAGGGTCGTTTGTGGACTAGTAGTATTAAAAATACCCCAGCGATTAAAACTGGCCAGGATTTTTTTAACCAGCTCATCATATTTTTAAAGCGGGCTACCTCTAGTTGTTGAACAGCTTTTTTATTTACCAATGAGTAGCTTTTTAAGGTCAAACCAGCCATAGCCCAGTAGGTAAAAGCGACTTTAGAAGCTGAGAAAACATCGATGATAAAGGAGTTGATGAACAGGCCTATAGTAGAAGCTACGAAACCGACAGTCAGGGTTTGATTCAAGTTATCCTTGGGTAGTTTAAGTGAAAGAGTTTTAATAATTAAAATTATGAGGCCGAAAAATGTAATAAATCCGAGTAAACCAGTTTCACCCAAGACTCTCAAGAAGTTATTATCAGTGCTGTCAGCTTCGGTAAACTCATTTACCCCAAGTTTATTGAGGGTAGCGTAACCTTTACCAGTGTAGGGATTAATACTAAAACCATCCCAAGCATGAGGCCAAAGAGTATCGAGGCGGATACCCATCGATAAGCCGTATTTGCGGGCATTAGCTGACCAGGTTTCATCTAAAACTGTCTTCACATCAACCGGTATTTGATAGCCAGCTGGTCTTATAAATGGGGCTAATTTATATAGTGTCGGGCGTTGGAAAAACCAGAGTCCTCCCAGAGCTGATCCACCCAGGAGTAAACCAGCCAGAATGCCAATTAAACTTGATTTAATTAAGCCCCAACGTTGATAAAAACTAAACCAGATTACCCCTGCAATTGAGATGAGAGCTGCAATTAAGGCAGTTTTAGAAGCGCTTTCTACTAATAGCCATAGACCACCTAAAATACTCAGTGATAACCAAAGCTGAAAGAGGCGTTTTTTGGAGCGCAAAACCCAGGCGGTAATAATGGGGAGAATGATGACTAGATAGGCAGCCAGGTCATAGTGACCGCCAAAAGTAGAATGTAGTTTTATACTCGGAGCTAGAACCAGTGCTTCGCCTTTACTAAACTCTCTATTCATAGTCGAGAAAGCTGGCCACTCTAGATATCGTTGGCCGAGGCCATAGATAAAGATTAGGTTTAGAACTACCACCACCGCTGTTAAGGCTATCTGAGTATGGCGCTTGGTCTTGACGCCGGCATACATAAAAAGAAATAGCGAGAAGTACTCCAGATACCTGAAGTAGTGCAAGGCACTTTTACTGAGGTGAATAAATTGCAAAGGAATGGTTTGTTGGAGGCTGGTAGCGACGATGAGTGAAAGTAGGCCAACTAAGGCATAGGCAATGATTAAAAAATGGAAGCTAGTTCTCCACTCTATTTTTTTTCTCAGGAGCTGGACAAACCAAACTAGGCCGGTAAATAAGACCAGGATATCTTCGAGTCTAACTCGGACTAAATAGCCAGGAATGGCTTCAAAGAGAGGGAT
>CAYXMW010000033.1:2988-7014 GCA_964466145.1 uncultured Pseudomonadales bacterium | reverse complement strand
AAGAATTCCAACAGTTCTTACTTGAAGATGCGCCGGCTGTTTTCTTAAGACATTTGGAAAGTTATGAGATAATGAGAAAATAAAAGAAGTGGTGTCATTATGAAAAATATTTTAATCATTTTTGGTGGCAAATCAAGCGAACATGAAGTTTCAATAAAGTCTGCTAGATCTATCGAGAAAAACATCAATTTATCTTTATATAAAACCACTGTCATGGGCATTACTCATCAGGGTTATTGGCATTTTGGTCCTACAACAGATAGTGTCACTAAAGACGGGAAAGTCATCTCACCTGAAAACCCATCACTTATTCCCAATAAGCAAGTCTTAAGTGCTGATATTATCTTTCCAATTTTACATGGACCAAATGGTGAAGATGGCACCATGCAAGGATTACTAGAGCTACTAAATGTAGCTTATGTAGGATCTAGGGTCTTAGGATCTGCACTAGCAATGGATAAAATTATCCAAAAACAGGTTTGTGCTTTTTACAATATTCCTCAAACAAAATATGTCGGTTTTTCTAGCCATGAGTGGCAAAACATTCCCCAACTAATCATTAAAAATATCAACAAACAGCTTATATATCCTCTTTTCATTAAACCAGCCAATATGGGCTCAAGTGTTGGAATTACTAAAGCTGACTCTAAAAAAGATTTAAAAGATTCTATTCTAGAAGCTCTCAAGTATGATCATAAAATCATTGTTGAAGAAGGGGTTAATGACATTAAAGAAATAGAGGTTTCGATATTGGGGAATCATCAGCCTCAAGCATCGGTCTGCGGTGAGATTATTCCCAACACTGAATTTTATGATTATGAAACCAAGTATATTACTGATGATATTAAAATCGCTATTCCAGCTGATATTCCCCAAAAAGCTGCTGGAAAAATTAGACAAACAGCCATTGATACTTTTAAAGCTTTAGACTGCATCGGATTAGCTCGAGTTGATTTTTTCTACCAACCCCAAACAGGTAAACACTTCTTAAATGAGATAAACACTAGTCCTGGATTTACCTCAATTAGCATGTACCCTAAGCTATGGGAAAAAACTAACTTAAACTACACAGACTTAATCACGAAATTATTAGAGTTAGCAGAAGAACGATGGCAAGAAAAACAACAACTTTCTTTTGAGTACCAACCATGAAAAAAAAAGCTGAAAAAATTATTCTCTCGTGGCTATTACTAGCAACAAGATTGCAGTTAAAGAAAAATACCCCCACCATTATTGGCGTCACTGGCAGTGCTGGTAAAACTAGTGCTGTTAAGGCTATCGGTGAAGTTCTAAAAACTAAACATCTAACTAAAAGCACTCTGACTGGTAATAGTGAAACTGGAATCCCTTTTGAGATCTTAAATATACCAATTAAAAATTGGTCTAAATTGGGATGGCTGTCTGTGCTGATGATTAGCCTCTGGCGACTCATTACCGATTGGCCTAAATATAAAATTTTAATAGTAGAGATGGGTATCGACAGTGATCAAGCTCCAAAAAATATGAGTTATCTCTTAAAAATAATCCAACCTACTATCGGAGTATTTCTAAATGTCAATCACGTACATGGGCAAAATTTTTCAGGATCAAATACGATTAAAGCCATTACTGCAGAAAAGGGGAAGTTACTACTTTCATTACCTAAGGATGGACTAGCTATTTATTCTAAAGATCACCCTTCAATTTTAGATTTATCAAAAAATATTACGGCGAAAAAAATAAACTTTTCTATTAATCAGCCAGCAAATATGCAGCTATTAAAATATCGAGTTGGTTTAGCTGGCACTGAATTTGTGTTTATTAATTCTGGAAAACAGCACTCGCTTAATATAAAAAATCAACTACTTCTCAAAGAATCATTTGGTGGGTTTGCTGCAGCTTTAATTTTAGGTCAATATTTAGGAGTTAGCATTGAACAAGGAATTAAATCTCTGGAAAAAAACTTTGAGTTACTACCTGGTAGATCAACTCTTATTAAAGGAATAAATGATTCTATTATTATTGACTCTTCATACAACTCTTCTTTTGAACCTGCGGCAGCTGCGCTACGAATGTTAAATCAGATCTCTATCCGTGGTAAAAAAATTGCGATTCTGGGTGATATGCGTGAAATTGGCAATCAAGAAAAAGCCGATCATGAAAAATTAGCTGAAGTAGCCGCTAAAAATGCTGATGAAATTGTGTTGATTGGACCAATGGTCACCAAGTACAGCTTACCAAAACTAAAAAAACTAAGATTTGCTAAAACAAAAACTCATTCTTTTAATACTGCCTATGAAGCCCTAGAAACAGTCAAAAAACTAGTTAAGTCTCATGACTTAATCTTAATTAAAGGTTCACAAAACACTATTTTCTTAGAAATTATAGTCAAAGAGATCATGGCTCAACCAGAGCAAGCAGCAAAGCTTCTTTGTAGACAAAGCAGGTACTGGAATAAACAGCGCCAAAGCCTTTATACTGCCTAATATGAAAAAAAATGTTCTCTTTACTACTCTAGCAATTAGTGGCCTCATCTTTACTGGCTGCACTCAAAAAACAACCGATCAAAACATACAACTAACTAAGAACATTGAACTTAAACAAAAACAAACCCAACAAGCATCCCCTAGTCCTTTAAATACAAACCAACCACAGAAAGGTCCATTAATGAAAACTATCCAAGACTTTGAAGATATCAAGGCTACCCAAGTTACTCTCACTACCACCAAGGGAGATATGACCTTCACTCTTTTTAGAGATAAGGCTCCTCTTACTACTGCCAATTTTTTAAACTTAGCTAAAGATGGTTTTTATGATGAAATTATCTTTCATCGCGTCATCCCAAACTTTATGGCCCAAGTTGGTGATCCTCTCACTAAAGAAGCTGGCGCAGAAGCTCGCTGGGGCACCGGCGGACCTGGCTATCAAATCGCTGATGAATTTGATTCTGAATTAAAACATGACAAAGCTGGTGTTCTCTCCATGGCAAATTCTGGCCCAAATACTGGCGGCAGTCAATTTTTCATTACTCACGAAGCTACCCCATGGCTAGATGGTAAACACGCTGTTTTTGGCGAAATCACTGAAGGCGTTGAGGTACTCAACCAGATTGAAAAAGGCGACAAAATTCTTTCAGTCAGCTATAAATAATCTGTGGCACAATAGATACTAAGATGCATCGCTTGAGACTACTTATAATCGGGCTAGTTATTGCTGTAGGGATTCTTTTATACCCCACTCTTAGAGTTGGCTTAACTGGGATCAAGTTAATAAAAATTAGCAAAGAGACTCTTGAGAGCACTCAAAATTATACTCAAAACTTCTTTTCTAATAATGAAGAAGAGCAAAAAAAACAAACCAATCAACTCAAAACAGATCTAAAAGAACTAGATGAAACCCTACTTAAATTTAATAGCCAAGTTTCTAAAAGTTGGATTGCCCAACAAACTATCGCCGATAAACAGACTCAACTTGAATTAGCTCCAGATTTAATTACCATTGCTCAAAAAATTCTTACCGGTAAACAAAACTATGTTTTACTATTTCAAAACTCAGAAGAGCTGCGGGCTACCGGTGGCTTTTTAGGCTCATATGCCAAAATCGAACTTGATGATGGAGTACTTAAAGATTTTAAAATTGAAGATATTTATGTGCCAGATGGCCAATTTGACTGGTTTATTGAAGCTCCAGCTGGAGCTAAGGAATATTTGAGTGGTGGAGAGGGGTTACGCTTACGCGATGCCAACTGGCATCCAGACTTCCCCACTAGTGCTCAGCAAATCTTAACTTATTTGGCTTTTGGCAAAGAAGCTGGTATTGATGGAGCAATTGCAGTTAATCTACCAATTGTAGAAAAAATTCTTGATGCAACTGGACCAGTTTATCTGAACGACTATGACCAAGCTGTAACTCAAAACAACTTTTCAGATGTCGCTAGAGCAAACAGGGGTGAATTTTTTCCCGGTAGTGTTTCAAAACAGCATTTCTTAACTACTTTCTTCAACCAATTACTTATTAAGCTGCAAAGTTTAGATCAAGATCAACAAC
>CAYXMW010000033.1:0-2888 GCA_964466145.1 uncultured Pseudomonadales bacterium | reverse complement strand
ACTTTCTTCAACCAATTACTTATTAAGCTGCAAAGTTTAGATCAAGATCAACAACAACTTTTAGCAGAAAAAATAATTACTAGTGCAATAGAAAAAGACCTACAGTTTTTCAGTCATGATCAGAATATACAGCTATTGTTTGAAAAATTAAAAATTTCTGGAAACATCACTCGATTAAAAAACGCTGCTTATTTAATGCTGGTTGAATCTAATGTGGGCATAAATAAAGCCAATCAACATTTGGATAGAGCAGTTGATATTGAGATCACAGACAAGCAAACTCAAATTGAGATTACTTTTGTAAATCGCAACCTACCCCCTAGTTTTAAAAATAAAAACCCCAATGAAGCCAATCATCTTGGATATATAAATTATCAAAGAATCATTCTAGCTCCAGAAACAAAGGTGGAAGAAATTATTTTCGACGAACAAAAAATAACTGACTGGGATGAAGAGCTCATTTCCAACTCCAGTGGAGAAAAATTTAAGCAAATTGGATTTTTACTGACCCTAGCAGAAAAACAAACTAAAAAACTTTTAATTAAAATAGCTGACTCCACATTTAGTGAAAAATCAAAAATATTCATCCAAAAACAAGCTGGTTTAAATCAGGTTCCTTATCACATTACATATCATGATCAAAACTTCTCTCTGGACCTTAATAAAGATACTCTCGTAAACCTAGATAATTGACTGTTACAATAAGCTCATGAATCAACAGACTCGAGAAAAAATTAATGAGATTATTAGTAAAGCTCAAAAAATACTGCAAAGTCTTAACCTAAGTCAGTTTGAAGATGAACTTAAAGAAATTCAGTCTCAAACTTATCAAAGTGATTTTTGGCAACGCCAAGATGCACAGGAGATCATGCAGCAAACTGCTCAACTCCAAGCCAAAATTTCTCAAATCTCAGCAGCTGACCAGCAAACTCAAGATATTCAAGCAATGTTGGAGTTACTAGATGAAAAAGACGATCAAACTCTTGAGAGTGAAATCTTGAATTTACTACCCAAGTACAAATCCACAATTAATAATCTAGAACTGAGTCAATTTTTAAACAATAAATATGATTCTTATGGAGCTATTCTCTCGATTCATTCTGGCCAAGGTGGAACTGAAGCTATGGATTGGGCAGAAATGATTCGAAGAATGTACTTAAGATACTTTGAAATAAAAGGTTGGAAATATAAATTTATTTCTGAGTCACGCGGTGATGAAGCAGGAATTAAAAGTGCTGAGTATGAAATATCTACTCCCTATGCCTATGGATTTCTCAAACATGAAGTTGGAACTCATCGATTAGTTAGACTAAGCCCCTTTAATGCTGATAATTTACGTCAAACTTCTTTTGCCCTAGTAGAAGTATTGCCATTAATGGAGGCCAATAGCACTGAAATTGAAATAAAAGAAAATGACTTAGAGTGGCAATTTAGTCGTGCTGGTGGTGCAGGTGGGCAAAATGTTAATAAGGTTAGCACCGCAGTTGAACTAACTCACGCACCAACCTCAATCGTAGTAAAGTGCAGAGAAGAAAGAAGCCAAATACAAAATAAAGAACGAGCTCTCAAAAAACTAAAAGCCATTCTTGCTCAAAAAGAAGCCCAAAAACAAAAACAGGAATTAGATCGAGTAAAAGGCAAACATACTGATGCTTCCTGGGGAACACAAATCCGCAATTATGTACTACACCCCTATCAATTAGTTAAAGACACTAGAACTGAATATGAAACATCAGATACCACTGGAGTCTTAGATGGAGATCTAGATCAATTCATTAAAACAGAAATCAGACAACTCTAGCCATCACTTGATAAACTTAGTATGATGTGATCATGCGTAAAATTAACCTTGAAGATACTCCTCCACTAACTACTCCGCTAACCACTCCAGATTCAGGAGATGAAAAACCCACTGAAAATGCAGTTGAAAATAAAGGTGTTGTTGACGAAACCCCAGTCTCCGATAATAATAGCAACTCTATGAAACCATCCTTCTCTAAATTAGCAATTATTTTAAGCGTCGTAGCTATTGCTGCTGGAGCAGCTACTGGCTATGGTGGTTTTAAACTCAAATCCAAATCTGTCAGCTTACTTCCTAGCCCATCTGGTTTGCAGCGCGTGGCAGAGGAAGGCCAAATTAAAGTAGGTGATATTTTTGGAGTTAAAGAAGTAAATTTTAAAGATTCAGCTGAAGGCTATTTAGAAATTGGCGGAATTAATGGAGAAGGCTCTCATAAAATTGTTCGTCCCGGAGGTGTTTCACAAACTGTTTACCTCACTTCCTCAATCACTGATCTAGATAAGTTTGACGGTATGGAAGTCAAAATTTGGGGTGAAACGTTTAAAGGTCAAAAAGCTGGTTGGTTAATGGACGTAGGTCGAATTGAAATCTTAAATACCGACGCCCAAGCTCCCAGCGAAGAGTAGTCTTGCATTAGCCTCATCAGAAGCGCTACACTAGATCTGTCTATGATAGTTTTTGACAAAGTTTCAAAAAAATTTTTTAATGATACTTACGGAGTTAAAGAAGTAAGTTTTAATATCGATTCAGGTGAATTAATTCTCATTACTGGCCCCACAGGTAGTGGTAAAACTACTCTCATGCGCCTCATCACTAAAGAATACCTTCCTAGTGAAGGCCAGATCTTGTTTGATGGAACTTCTTTAGTAGAAATAAAGCCAGCCCTATTACCACTACACCGACGACGAATTGGGGTAATATTTCAAGACTATCGATTATTACCAGAATCAAATGTCTGGGAAAATGTAGCTCTTCCCCTATTAATTGCTGGTAAATCAAATCAAGAAATAGAAGAAAGAGTTACTGATCTACTAAAACTAGTAAAATTAGTAGACAAGTTTGAACTTTTCCCCAATGAATTATCTGG
>CAYXMW010000032.1:1298-7248 GCA_964466145.1 uncultured Pseudomonadales bacterium | reverse complement strand
TTTTCAATTTCTAAAATTCTGGTATCGAGTAAATTTCTATCATCTCTAGCATCATGATATTCAGAGTTTTCAGATAAATCACCGTATTCTCTGGCCTCAGCGACTCTCTTAATAGCACTGGGCAGCCGATCATTAACTAAGTCTTCTAGCTCAGCTTTAAGCTCTTCAAAACCCTCAGGAGTTAATTCGGTGATTTTACTTTTGTTGTTATTGTTCATAAATCTTGTTTAGTATAGAGATTTCTCTCTAGAATGCAAGCATCATCGAGTGCTTTTAACTTAATCTCTGTGTTGGTGAGTGGTAGTGTCGGAGTTTTCTAGCTACTTTTAATTCTAAAATAGCTTTTCTCAAATCTGCCTCGGCTATTTTATAGTCTCTATCAGAAAGCTGATTCTTCATGGTTTTTTGAGCTTTTATTTTTGCCTCTTCTACTTTTTTAATATTAATGTCTTTGGCTCTAATAGCACTATTGGCTAAAATAGTAACTTGATCTTGATTGACATCTAGAAAGCCTCCAGTGACAGCGAAAACATCATGAGTAGATCCAATGACAATAATTAGCTCACCTTCTTTTAAAGATGCAAAGAGAGAGATGTGTCCTGGTAAAATGCCGACTTGTCCCATATTACTAGGTACTAGAACCATGTCAACATCTTGGCTTAAAAGCTGTTTTTCTTGAGAAATAATATCTAAGTGTAGTTTATGTGACATGGGTGGCGCTTTTGGCAATATCGATAACTTCGTCTATTGTTCCAGTTAGATAAAACGCTTGTTCTGGAATCTGGTCTAGTTTGCCTTCGATAATTTGCTTGAAGCCTTTAACAGTTTCACTAATAGATACGTAGCGTCCTGGTCTACCTGTAAATTGTTCAGCCACAAAGAAAGGTTGAGTTAAGAAGCGCTGGATTTTTCTTGCTCTAGAGACAATGAGTTTGTCTTCATCGGAAAGTTCATCAATTCCTAGAATAGCAATAATATCTTGCAGATCTTTGTAGCGTTGAAGAATTTTTTGAACTGATCTCGCGGTTTGATAGTGTTCTTCACCAACTGTTTCTGGTGCCATAATTTTAGAAGATGAGGCTAGTGGATCAACCGCAGGATAAAGACCTTGTTCGGAGAGAGATCTCTCAAGAGAGATGGTTGAGTCTAAATGAGCAAAAGTAGTTACTGGAGCTGGATCTGTGTAGTCATCAGCTGGTACATAAACGGCCTGAAATGAAGTAATTGAGCCTTTCTTAGTTGAGGTAATTCTTTCTTGCAAGGCTGCCATTTCTGATGCTAGTGTTGGTTGGTAACCTACTGCTGATGGTACTCTGCCCAGCAATGCGGAAACTTCTGATCCTGCTTGAGAAAATCTAAAGATATTATCAATAAACAACAGCACATCTTCTCCCTGATCATCTCTAAAGAATTCGGCAAAGGTGAGAGCGGTTAAGGCTACTCTCAAACGAGCTCCAGGCGGTTCGTTCATTTGACCAAAGACCATGACGGTGTTTTTCAACACCCCAGAATCTTGCATTTCTAGTAAAAGATCATTTCCTTCTCTAGTTCGCTCACCTACTCCAGCGAAAACAGAATGACCCGAGTGTTCTTCAGCGATGTTTCTAATTAGCTCTTGAATAATAACGGTCTTACCTACTCCAGCACCACCAAAAGCAGCCGCCTTTCCGCCTCTAGCAAAAGGACAAATAAGGTCGATGACCTTAATACCTGTTTCTAACATTTGGGCTTGTGGGCTAATGTCTTTAATTTGAGGTGGGGCAACATGAATTGGGTGGAGTTTTTTTTGAGTTATTTCTCCCTTTTTATCAATTGTTTCGCCCAAGACATTAAAAACTCTACCTAAGGCTTTATTGCCGGCTGGTACAGCAATAGGTTTTTCTGTATCGGTAACGATTAGGTTTCGTTGAAGGTTATCAGTTGATCCCATGGCGATAGTTCTGACTTCATGACCGCCCATAATTTGTTGAACCTCAAGAATTAGTTTTTCACCATTAGATTTAGTAACTTCTAAAGCGCTATAAATTTGAGGAAGGTGTTCTTCGAACAACACATCTACAACTACCGAAACAATCTGTGTGATTCGACCATTTTTATTTGATTTGGGTGTATTTTTTTTGTTCATATTCCTATTTTTAGATTTTTACTACATTACCATTCTGGCACTAACAGAATCCAATAATTCACTAGTAATTTTTTGTTGTCTGATCCGGTTATATTCCAAAGAAAGATCTTTTACCACATCAGTAGCATTATCATGAGCGCTTTTCATCGCCACCATTCTAGCTGAGTGTTCGCTAGCAATTGATTCTAGAATGATGTGATACATATATAAACCGAGATATTTTGGTAGTAGTTGGTTAAAAACAGACTCAACATCTGGCTCAAAAATATAATCTTTGCTAAATTTAAATTTAACAGACTTTTCCTCTAACATGATCTGTTCAAAAGTTTCATTTATATCTTCTTTTTGAATTGGGAGGAGCTGTTTAACAGATAGTCGTTGGACAATGGTGGAAATAAATTCCATAAAGACAATGTAAACTTTTTGGTACTCTTTATTTTCAAAGCTGTTATAAATGGTGTCATATAGTGGAATGATGTCTCGATATTGAGGTTTGTCTCCATGAGTGGGGAATTCAGCTAATAAAAATCGATGAGTTTTCATGATGTGCTCTTTAGCTTTTTTACCAACAGTGATAAATTCAAATCTGGTATCTTTTAAATCTGGATTTTTTTCTAATATATCTGCTTGCCAAGATTCCAAACCTCGATAGAGATTACTATTTAAGCCCCCACAAAGACCCTTATCTGATGAGAGCACAATCACTAGGTTTTTCTTTGGAGCATCTTTAGCTATTTGTGGTGATTCTAAAAGAAAATGAGACACGTCTTGTTTCATAATCTCTACAATATCAGTTAATATCTCTTTCATTTTTTCAGTATAAGGACGACTAGAAAGAGCCATGTCTTGAGCATGACGCATTTTAGATGCCGCTACCATTTCCATTGCCTTAGTAATTTTAGAAATGTTAGTGGCACTTTTAATACGTCTTTTTATGGACTTGGTTGAGCTCATAATTACTCTTTGTCTACCTCTTGTTTTTGTTGAGCCTCTACTAGTTTTTTATCAAGTAAGTCAGGGTTAAGTTTATTGAATAGCTCAGTAGCTTTTTTTATTTTTTCAATAAGTTTATCCGATAGTTTCTCTTCCTCATTAATTTCTTTTTCTATTTTTGGATACTTAACTGTCATGAACTCAAGATATTTTCTTTCCCATTTTTTAACATTTTCTACTTCAATAACGCTGAGAAAACCATTAGTAACTGCCCAGATAATCAAAATTTGATGTGCAACACTCATTGGTTCTTCCCAACCCTGCTTAAGAATTTCGGTGATTCTTGCTCCACGATCGAGCTGAGCTCTAGTTTGAGGGTCAAGATCAGATGAAAATTGAGCGAATGCTGCTAGCTCACGATATTGAGCTAGATCAAGTCTTAGTTTTCCAGCGACTTGTTTCATGGCTTTGATTTGAGCTGATCCTCCAACCCTAGATACAGACAGACCGACATTAACAGCAGGTCTGATTCCAGAATAGAAAAGATCAGATTCTAAATAGATCTGCCCATCAGTAATAGAGATAACATTAGTTGGAATGTATGCTGATACATCTCCAGCTTGAGTTTCAATAATAGGTAAGGCAGTTATTGAGCCACCGCCGTAGTCTTTACTCAGACGACAAGCTCTCTCTAATAATCTAGAATGGAGATAGAAAACATCTCCAGGATAGGCTTCTCTACCAGATGGACGTCTAAGTAAAAGAGACATTTCTCGATAAGCCCAAGCATGCTTGCTTAAATCGTCATAAACAATTAGAACGTCTTTCCCCTTTTCCATAAAGTATTCACCAATAGCTACTCCGGCGTAGGGAGCTAAATATTGAAGTGGAGCTGGGTCGGAGCTAGTAGCGGCGACGATAATAGTGTGATCCATGGCGTCGTGTTTTTTAAGAGTGTCATGAAGCTGAGCAACAAAAGAAGCTTTTTGACCAATGGCGACATAGATACAAATTAAATCTTGTCCTTTTTGATTAATGATAGTGGTCAACGGTATGGCTGATTTACCAGTACTACGATCACCAATAATTAATTCCCTCTGTCCTCTACCGATAGGAATCATGGAGTCAATTGATTTGATACCAGTTTGAACTGGTGTGTTTACTGGGTGTCGAGTAATAACCCCAGGAGCAATTTTTTCTAGTAATTGTAGATTTTTAGTTTCAATTGGCCTTTTTTCATCCAGTGGATCTCCCAAAGGGTTAACAATGCGACCCATTAAAGATTCATCAGCTGGAATAGCTAGTACTTGTCCGGTGGTGGTAACTTGATCACCTTCTTTAAGATGACGATATTCACCTAAAATAACTGCTCCTACAGAATTAGCTTCTAAATTAAAAGCGAGAGCTTTTGTTTTTTGAGGTAAATCAATAATTTCACCCAAGGCAACGTCATTAATACCGGCAATTGTAGCCACACCATCTCCAATAGTTATTATTTGGCCGATGCTTTTAGCTTCCGGCTTTGCATCAAAATCACCAATTATTTGCTGAATTTCTTTAGCAATAGTTTTAATGGTTGCGGGGTTAATTTTTTGTTTAGGCATATAGCATTGACTCCCTTAGTTTTTCTAATCGATATTTTAAGGAAACATCAAGAACTTTATTGCCGACTCTAATAATAAGGCCACCAATAATTGATTTGTCTACTTGATATTTAATTTGAGGACTAAAATCAAAGTTTTTTTTGATAAACTCGGACACATCCTTTTTTTCGGATGGCTTTAACTTTACACAAGAGGTGATTAGGGCAGTATTCTCCGTTCCTTTTAACCAGCCTTGTTTTTGTTGGATTTTACTTAGCTTAGAAAGCTGGTCAACTTGACCTACATTTTCTAAGTATTTGATAAAACCCTTAGCTATCTGTTGAACTCTGTCATTTTTAAGTTTCATTGATTTGCTTTATTTTAGCCTTTGCTAATATTTTAAGCTCACGATCAACGATTTTATGTTGATCTGCTGAAGTTAGAGTTTCTTCTAATACTTTAGCAGTCATATCAACAACCAAATTTCCAATTCTATTTTTCATTTTTGCTTCTTCATCATTAAGTTTTTCTTTAAGATTTTCAAACTCTTTTTGAGCAATATCTTGAGTTTCAGTTTTGGATTGAGCTACTATTTGTTTAGATTGATCAGTGGCTTGTTTACGAGCTTTACTTAAAATTTCAGTGGCTTCTTTTTCAGCTTTGAGTTGAATTTTCTTTTTAAACTCATCTAGACCTGCTTTTTCTTCTAGATTTTTTTCAGCTGCTTTGATGCCATCTTGAATTTTTTTATTACGCTGATCAATTATTTTTACAATTGGGCCATAAAGAAACTTATTTAGAACAAAAATTAAAACTCCAAAGTTAATAATTTGAAATAGTAGCTGATACCAATGTATTTGCATAGTTTATTGCCTTAATGGTTTTAAACGAATTTTAATATTAGGGCCACTACTAGTGAGTAGATAGCAATAGCTTCGGCAAAAGCTACACCTAAGATCATCACAGTTTGAACTTTAGATGCGGCTTCAGGATTTCTCCCGATAGCTTCCAAAGCTTTGGATACGATCAAACCAATAGCGAAAGCAGGAGCAAGTCCTCCAAAGGCCATGGTGGCTCCTACTATTAGATTAGTGTTGCTGGCCGTTTGAACTGCCTCGGCTGCGATTTCTGCACTCATAATTTTCTCCTTAGTTAATAATTAATAATTAATGACTACTTGATGTGGCAATATTAACAAACACTAGGGTTAATGTTGCAAAAACTAAAGCTTGAATAAAACCAACAAATATCTCTAATCCAATAAAAGGAAGTGGTGCGAATACTGGTAGTAAAAAAGCAATTACGGCTA
>CAYXMW010000032.1:0-1198 GCA_964466145.1 uncultured Pseudomonadales bacterium | reverse complement strand
TTTCTATTTTGATAAAATTTATATGCTACTAGGGAAAGAAAAATAGTCGTCAGTAAGCTTACTAGCATGGAACTGGTAAAACCTAGCTCCCCAAAATAAAAAATCGGCTCAGCCGATATTGAAATATGCAGAGATGCCATTTCGAATTTCTGTAGTTATTTTTAATAAACTTCTAATTCGCCTTGAAAATAACAGCTATCATGATTAAAGTCAAGATTAGTTTGCTGGTTCGAGCTTTTCATCTAACTTAAATCCTAGTTTATTTTCCATTATTTTTATTAGTTCAATAGCAGTTTTTCTTGACTCAGGCCAGGCAGAATATTGATAATGTTTAAGGATGCTAATCAACATATTAGCTCTTTTTTGAGGCAAGGGAAATTTATGTCTATAGGGATCATCTTTTATATACCCTCCAGAAAAAGCCAGTGATCCAGTTCCACCTTCGTGGTCTTTAATTTCTTTTATGAGTTTAATTTTAGTTAGATTTTCTAGCTTTTCGTTTCTTAGTCTTACTATTTCACCAAAATGAATGTTAAGAACTCGTCCAACTCCAGAAATAACAGTATCATGTACAAATGGTGATGGCTCACCTTTTACTCCTAGATAAGTTACTCTAGAAAAAACTATTTTTTTAATTCCAGATAAGATCTGTTCAGTTTCATCTGCGAGTGAGTTTTGAAAAATTACCCCTAAGAGAGATTTAATTATTTCAGATCTTGTTTCATAGCTTTCAATATTTTGTGCATTAATTTCTGGGTCAAGAGCCCAAAAAATAAGAGTTTCTATGATTTGTTGTCGTTTTTTTAGGCCAGTTTTTGTATCTTGGTTTATCTCTAAAAATTTAATTACTTTTTTATCGACGTCAGATGGCAATATGTATGGGGCCATTTTTTTATTTTTAGCCTTAACCAGCTTAACCCTGCCTTTAAGAAAATTTTCGGAATCAGTTTCTCCAAAAATAGAAGCCATGAACTCATATCGAGGAGTCCATTTTTTTCCAAAAGCTAATCTAATAATTGGATCAAAGCGAAGCCAAGCATATGTTAGGAATAGAAAAAAGTTTTTGAGTTTTTTTCTCATTTAATCTCAATTATATCAAAGCGACTAATTTATTCTGCTAAAACAATGACAATGTCATATTCATCTTGAGGATCTTCGGTGTCGTCTTTTTCTTGAAAAGTGTATTTAAGATCAGTGG
>CAYXMW010000031.1:0-7460 GCA_964466145.1 uncultured Pseudomonadales bacterium | reverse complement strand
CCCTATCTTCGCACTAAAGTCTACTTTGGATGATACTAACATACCAGATGGTGAGTCCGCCGGGATTCGAACCCGGGACGCACAGCTTAAAAGGCTGTCGCTCTAACCAACTGAGCTACGGACCCTTGGTTAACTTAAGTTTAGCAATTAAACTCAAGAACAGCAATTATAACAGGCTTTTTTTAATTAAGGTATACTTTTAGCTATGCCGGAATTACCAGAAGTAGAAACAGTTAAGCGTCGTCTCAAGGAAATTCTTCCTGGGAAAGTAGTTCAATCAATTAAAGTGCTTCATGATAAGAGTTTTAGAGGCCAAAAAAAAGATCTCCTAGGCCAAAAGATTCAAGATGTGACCCGTAAGGCTAAGCTAATTAGAATTCATTTCCCAGCTAATAAAAATTTATTAACTCACCTCAAGATGACGGGGCAGTTAATTTTTGTGGATGGTGAAACTCGCACTGGTGGAGGCCATCCAACAGCAGATTGGGTAAAGGATTTACCAAGTAGTCATACGAGAATAATTTATGATTTCACTGATGGCTCAAAACTATATTTTAATGATCAACGTATTTTTGGATGGATGAAGTTACTTAGTAATGAAGAGGTGGCTTTAGATTTCTCGAAGTATGGTCCTGATATCAATGAAGATGCGCTGACAGCTGAATATTTACAGGAGAAATTTAGTAATCGTCGGATTCCGATTAAGCAAGCCATTATGATGAATCCCATTATGGCTGGATTAGGCAATATTTATGCTTGCGATGCCCTTAATATTGCTCAGCTCTCCCCTTTCAGGCCAGCTCGAAGCTTAAATCTTGAGGAATTAGAGAAGTTGGTGGCAGCAGCTAAGCAAGTTATTGAAGAGGGTTTGAAGTATGGAGGGACGACTTATGACGGCAAGTATGTTCATGTAGATGGTATGTCTGGCTCATATCAAGACATTATGCGGGTTTATGATAAAAAAGGTGAAAAATGTCAGCAGTGTGGTGCTACGATTGTGAAAGCAAAAATTGGCGGTAGAGGGACGTACTATTGTGAGAGTTGTCAGGGCTAAAGATAGCTTTTGAGTGTTTCGGCTGATTTAGCTAGTTTTTGCTTCTCTTCCCAATTAAGTTTGATTTCAATGACTTCTTCTACTCCGCTTCTACCAATGACACAGGGTACGCTGAGTGCCACTCCATTTTGTTCATAGTAATGATGAAGTGGAATTGAAACTGGAAAAATAGTTTTTTCATCACGAAGTATGGCTTCGACTAACCTCGTAGCTACGCTGGCAATGCCGTAGTAAGTTGAGCCTTTAGCTTCAATAATTTTATAGGCAGCATTCTTAGTTTCTTGGTAAGCAGCCATGGCTTTTTCTGCAGAGAAATTAGTGAAGCTGGTCAGGGGTTGTCCTCCAACAGAAGCACTAGAAATTGCCGGGAAGGAACTATCACCATGTTCTCCTAAAATGTAGGCATGGATGCTGCTCGGATTAACATGTAAAAATTCAGATAAATGAAATTTAAACCTAGATGTATCTAGAGTTGTGCCTGATCCAAAAATTTTGCCCTTAGGCCAATTAGCCATTAAATATGCTTTATAGGTCAGAATATCTACGGGGTTGGCTATAAAAAGCAGAATTGCATCAGGAGCATACCTAATAATTTGAGGAAGAGATTTTTGTAAGATAGCTACATTTTTTTCCACTAGATCTAAACGCGTTTCGCCTGGTTTTTGAGAAGCTCCTGCGGTGTAAATAATGACATCACTATCAACTAAATCAGCGTAGTCATTGGTGGCGGTAATTTTAGCGCTGTCCAAAAAAGTTATCCCATGCTCCAGATCGAGTTTTTCTCCTTTTATTCTATCTAGAGTGCGATTAAATAAGATTATCTCGTTGGCGATTCCTTGAAGAAGAATTGAGTAAGCGGTGGTCATTCCGACTCGACCGCAACCGACGATGCTAACTTTGTTGTTATCGTATTTTTTGGGCATTAAATAAATATTACACCATCTTACTTTGCGGGGATATGGGGATATATAATAGCCATTAATGGAAATAGGTTTAAGCGGCAATCCTCCATCAGGAATATTACTAATTGATAAGCCAACCGGCATTACTAGTCATGATGTTGTTTATCAAGTACGTAAGAAAACTGGGGTTAGAAAAGTTGGTCATACTGGGACGTTAGATCCTTTGGCAACTGGATTATTAATAATTTTAGTGGGACGAGAGTTTACTAGACGGCAGAGTGAGTTTTTAAAACAAGACAAAGAGTATCTTTGTAAAATTCAACTAGGCTTAGAAACTGATAGTTATGATGTGGATGGGCAGATAACTAAAGAAGTAAGTTGGAAAGAACTAGAAAAAATTTCTCAATTAGAATTGGAAAAAGCATTAAATAAATTTAAGGGAGAAATTACTCAGATTGTGCCGGCTTTTAGCGCAGTCAAAGTTAAGGGCCAAAAGTTGTATGAAAAGGCACGCCGCGGTGAAATTGATAAAAATGATTTGCCTTCTAGAAAAGTTAACATTAAGGAGCTGGAGTTGATTGATTTTAAAAAAGATGAAGAAAGTCAAACCATATTTTTTAATATTAAAGTAGCTTGTAGCTCTGGAACCTATATTCGCTCCATCGCTCATGATGTGGGGCAGGAGTTGGGTGTGGGGGCGACAGTAAGTGAGTTGAGAAGGACAAAGATCGGTGAACTCAAGATAGAAAGCTCAATTACCTTACAAAGTTTCGTAGCTTAAGGTGACACTGTAGCGATATATTTCACTACCTGGCTCGATTTGAGTAGGATTTTCAGGTCCTTCATCCATGGCCATTTCTGCACGAGCATACATTGGCTGTGAATAACTATTCCCATTAGATTCAGTCACATTGACTACTTTACCTAGTTTTATTCCCGCTAGTTTGGCTAATTCTTTTGCGCTTTCCCTGGCTTCATCAATAGCTTCTTTTCGAGCTTCTTTTTTCAGCTCATCTTGTTTTTCTTCACTGAGGCTGAAACTAATTCCACCCACTTGGTTTGCTCCTAAGCTAGTGGCAGTATCAATAATTTGATTGAGTTTTTCAAAATCAGTTATTTTGACCACAATTTGAGTACTAACTCGGTAGCCAGTGATGCGACGTTCTGGGCTGCGGTAGTCATATTCTGAGCTAACCCTGTAGTTTTGAGTTTTAATATTTTTTTCATCAATACCTAGTTTTTTGACAGCACTAGAAATATTGTTAATGACCTCGTTGGCTGACGATTGAGCCCCAATTACAGTTTGAGCTTTAACATCAATTCCTAAGCGTACCTGAGCCTCATCGGGAATAGCGCTAATCTCACTATCGCCAGTGGTGTTAAAAGTAGTTCGTTTTTCTGTCAGAGTTTGAGTAACTGAGATGGGTAGTGGGCCAGTGATTCTAGTGACTAGAATACCAGCACCAACAGTAACGGCAGTTATTAAGATGGCATTAAGGATCGCGCGGGGTTTAAAATAATCTTTCATATAAACAAGCATAGCATTTTTTAATTAGTACCGACAATATAAAGCTCTTCCTCTGCTCGAGTGACACCGGTATAAAGCCAGCGTCGCCATTGCTCATCATCCATTTGTTTGAAGCGTTCTTCAAAAAGAATAACTCTTTTAGCCTGACTACCCTGAGCTTTATGAACTGTTAATGCGTAGCCAAAATCAAATAAGTCGATCCCCTTAGTAAGTTTGCGCTTACCTTTGGTGTAATTTTTAGGTTTGATAGAGCCAAATTGATGTTTGTAAATATTACCTTTATAAGTTTGGTTTTCATCTAGATCAATCTCTGCATAAAAGTAGTCTTTATTAACAGATTCTAAGAAAGTAATGTCTCCTAGCATGCCGTTATAAATATGCTTAGCATGGTTGTTTCGTAAGCAGATTACTCTATCCCCCACCATTGGTTCTGGAGAGGGATCAAAAAATTTATGCTGGCGAATAAAATCATTGATTTTAACTCGAGTGTGGTTGTAACCAGTCAAAATCATGGTTTGGTGACTAAAGTTTTTGAGTAGTTCTTGAACTTTTTCTTGAGTATCCATCGAGCTTTGGTCTAGTTTTTCGATGTGAGGCCCAAATTTACCCACCGAAATCTTACCAGTTTTTCTAGCCTGGATAGAGATTTTAATAATTGGATTGTTTTCAGCTTGACGATGGATTTTTTCAAGTTTAATGTTTGGTTTTTCCATGAGATTAAATTTGCCCTCAATGGGTGGTAATTGACCGTGATCGCCAATAGCTAAAATAGGAAGATTAAAGGAGAGTAAGTCTTGCCAAATATCATAGTTAACCATCGAGGCTTCATCGACAATAATTAGTTTTGCATCAATTTTTTGTTTTTTGTTCCAACCGACAATGTCACTTTTACTATTAATCATTGGTTCATAAATTAGGGAATGAATTGTGCCTACAAAATCTTGTTTATAGTTGGCTTCTTGTTGAGTTAGAGTGATTTTTAATACTCGAGCTGCTTTGCCAGTGTAACTAACTAAAGCCACTTTTAGTTTGGGATTTTTTTTATGTAAAATTTGTCGCAGTAGAGCTGTTAGAGTTGTTTTGCCTGTACCAGCGTAACCACCGAAGGTAAAGTAATTAGGTGAACGATTGGGTGTTCGCAGCCACTTGATAATTTTTTCTAGAGCTTGTCTTTGATCGGTTGATAGTTCCACTCTCGCAGTATAACTTAAAAACGTTATCTACTATCGTCCTAGTTCTTCTAACGCTTTTCTATACATAGCAGGATGATCTAAGTCAGACTTTAATTGTGCCTCAGTAATGCCTTTTTCAGCTAAGTAAGCTGCAATGGCTGCTTCTGAGTCCGTATCTTGTTCTTGCCCAATAATCTGCCCAAGATATTGATTTTGTTTCTTCTTCTGTCATATTTTTTTCTTTATTAAATAATAATGAATCTCATTGTAAGCTATTTAAAGTGTTTTCTCAATCAATGTCTTAGCGATATTGTGTTATAATAATCGCCAGTTGTTGAACATTTCGTTGGAAACTTATTATTGAATCATTTCATAAAAATTTTTACACGTGTTCATGAACTGAGTATTATATAAACTCAGATATTTTCTGAGTTGAAGGAGTAGGGACATTATGAATGACGCCCCTCAAAAAGACCCATCAAAATTATTTGTGGGCAACCTTCCTTGGAGTATGGCCGAGGAAGATTTAACAAGTTTGTTTTCCGAGTATGGAGAACTAGAAGACGTACATCTAGTAACTGATCGTTACTCTGGTCGTTCTCGCGGAATTGCTTTTATCAAGTACGCAGGCGATGATGGAGAGACTAATGCTACTGCCGCTATGGAAGCAGTTAATGGTCAAGAACATGATGGTCGTGAGCTGCGTGTAAACGTTGCCGAACCTCGTAAACCTCGAGAAAATCGTGGTGGTAGTGGCGGTGGTGGATACAACTCTCGTGGTGGTGGTAATCGTGGTGGCTACAACTCTCGTAGTGGTAGTGATCGCGGTGGTAACAGCCGCGGTGGTAACAGCCGATATTAAATCAAAAAAAAGATTTAAACAATCTAAAAAGGGCCGCTTTAATAGGTGGCCCTTTTTAATTTTTGCAGAATAAATATTATGAATATTAGGAATATTGCTATCATTGCTCACGTTGATCACGGTAAAACTACCTTGATTGATGGCATGCTTAAACAAACTCATGTTTTTCGTGATAATCAGTCAGAAATGACTCAGTCTGCTATTTTGGATTCCAATGATTTAGAAAGAGAAAAAGGAATTACTATTTTAGCTAAAAATACGGCGGTTTTTTATGGAGACTGTAAGATTAATATTATTGATACACCAGGTCACGCTGATTTTAGTGGTGAGGTAGAGCGAGTCATTAATATGGCTGACGGAGCTCTTTTGATTGTTGATGCTGCGGAAGGCCCTCTCCCCCAGACTCGCTTTGTTTTAGAGCAGGCTTTTAAAAATAATCTAAAAATGATTGTGGTTATTAATAAAATTGATAAAAAATTAGCTGATCCTAAGAAAATGTTGAATCAAACTGAAGAATTATTTTTGAGTCTGGCAGACACTGAAGAGCAGTTAAACTTTCCAGTAATTTATGCTTCTGGTATCGCTGGCAAAAGTTGGACAGAGCTGCCAGCAGATTTTAGTGAAAACGCTGATCTATCCCCTCTTTTTGAGACTATTATTAAGACAATTCCTGCTCCAAAAGCAAATAGATCTTTGGGCTTTAAAATGCAGGTGGTTAATCTTGACTTTGATACCTACAAAGGAACTTATGTAATTGGCAAAGTTTTACAAGGAACAGTTAAAAAGGGTGATCCACTTAATATTTGGTCTGGTGATGAAAAGGTCGGTCAACTCAGAGTTGTTAATTTATTTACTAGTAAAGGACTCGAGAGAACTGAAGTTAATGAAGCTTATGCGGGCGACATTATTTCCATTACTGGCATAGATGAGATTAAAATTGGCCAAACTTTAGTAGCTCCTTCTGAGGCCGGTGGTTTGCCGATGATTGAGATTAGTGAGCCAACACTCAAGATCCAAATTGCACCTAATACTTCTCCATTTGCGGGTCTCGAAGGTGAGTTTGTCACAGTGCGCCAGCTTGAAGATCGTCTCATGCGAGAAAAGAAAACTAATATTGGTTTAAAAATTGAGCCAAATACTACTAACAAAGGCTTTATGATTGCCGGTCGAGGCGAGCTACATTTAGCAGTCCTAATTGAAGAGATGAGACGTGAAGGTTATGAAATGGAGGTGTCTAAGCCCCAAGTTATTTATCGAGATGTTGATGGACAAAAACATGAGCCATTTGAAGAATTAACGATCCGAATTATGAAGGAGTATGTGGGGGTGGTCACGGAAGAATTGGGTAAGCGTCAAGCTGAGTTGAAAGATAGTCACACCGATGATAAAGATATTGCTCACATTGTCTATCAAATTAGTAGTCGTAATTTACTTGGTTTTAGGTCTTCAATTTTGAGTAAAACTAGAGGTAATGGCATGTTTGAACCTCGTTTCTTAGGTTATTTTCCTGTTATTAAGAATAGGATGAAGAAGTTAAGAAACAGTGTTTTAGTAGCCACTGAGTCTGGACAGTCAACTGCTTATGCTTTGACTAGTGTTCAGGAAAGAGGGATTCCCCTTATTGGTTCAGGTGAGAAGATTTATGAAGGGATGTTGATTGGTTTGGCTAAGACTGCTGATGATGTTGATATGAATGCTTGTAAGACTAAAAAGCTGACTAATTTTCGTTCTAATGCAGATATGGCGATCCAGCTCGATACGCCAATGGAGTTAAGTTTAGAACAGGCTCTAGATTTTATTGAAGAGGATGAACTATTAGAACTAACACCTAAAAGCTTGCGAATTAGAAAAAAGATCTTGAATAGAAAAAAACGAGCTAAGAAGCAGGCTGATTAAGAATCTTTAACTGTTAATTTACCGAAATGTTCAAAATGTGACCCTA
>CAYXMW010000030.1:0-7554 GCA_964466145.1 uncultured Pseudomonadales bacterium | reverse complement strand
CGCCATTCACCTTCTTCACCTTGATGTTTTTTAGCCTGAATTTCCATGAGCCACAGCCCAACCACGATAGCTATTCCGATCACAAAACCATAAAGGTGGATCATTGTCTTAAAATTTCTTTATATTGAAGAATTTTCTTAACGCTTTTCTCGGCTTGATGCTGAAATTCTTCGTCTGATTTATAAGCAGTTTTTAATGCTGAAAATACCTCATCAATTTCGTCTAGCTCAACATTGGGACCAAAAACTAAAACATCATTGCCTGCTTTAATAGCCAAAACAGATCTCTGCGCTAAAGAAATTGATTCTTCAGCTACACCAGCGTATCCAGCTGAATCCATATCTAATGCATCCGTAAAAACTAGTGCGTTGGGAAAATACTCAATCAAGTCATCAATGCAGTCACGATTAAGAGAGCAAGGGACATCTTCATAGCGACCCCTGACGCTCACATGAGCTGACATTACTCCTAAAAGCTGATATTTTTCTAAAAGATTTTTAAAAACTAAAACCTCATCTTCTTCTAAGCTAACCTCATCAAAATTATGATGAAGATTCTTGGAGATACTACCTATACCAGGGAAATGTTTTATGGCTGATATTATTTTTTGTTGAGCAAAAATATCTATAAACTCAGCTGCTCTTTTTGTGACTATATCAGAATCCGAAGAACAAACTCGATCTTTTAAAACAGCACTTTGACTAGCAATATCTACCACCGGAGCAAAAACTACATCTACTCCCACTTGAGAAAGCTCTTGAGCGGAGGTAGCTAATAAATTTTGGCGCTGAGCTGAGCTAACATCACAAACCGATCTCCAACTAGGCAAATCAGTAAATCCTATCCCTGATAAGCGTTGTACCGAGCCACCCTCATGATCTACTGCTATCAAAGGACTTAAATCGTCATTAAAACTAGAATTAATTTTATCAATTACAGACTTAGCCGAATTAGTTGAAATTTTTACACCAAATAAAGTGACTACTCCAGGCTGATTTTTATCAATCCAACTTAATGTGGCAGACTGAGTGCTAGAATTTTTTACTTCAAATAAATAAGGAAGCGCAATTAACTGAGCTAATTCTTGATCTGAAAGTGACTCCTCAGCTAATTTTAGATCTGAATCAGTTTTTCCCTCTTCACTTACAGTTGGCTCAGCTAGCTCTGTCTGCGCAGCTTGGTAGTCTGCAAATGGCCGAGCAAAGTAATTATATCCTAAGACCGAGGCTAAAACTGCTAAAACCAAAATAAAAATAATCGTTGATCGAGGCATTATTTTTTCAAACTTTCTTTTTTCAACTCCTTTAACTTCCACATGAATAATCTACCTTTACTTCGTGCATGATCAGCATCAATCACAAATCTTCGAGCTGCCTCTAGTAATCCTCGTTCTTCATTTTTGGCCAATTTCATATAAAGACTTTTATGTTTAAGGTCATCTAGATCTAGAGCTAAACGATAACCAAAATCTTGAAACTCACGACTAATATATTTGCCTGGTTTTCCCATCTCATAGTTATCAAACAATGTCCCAAGATTTTGAAAACCTTTATTTCTTTTTTTTTGCTGATCAGCTAACTTTTGTGTCTTACTCATGATAGGTGGTGCTCTTTAACCAATAAACCCATTAACACCCCAACTGCCGCTAAAATAAATAAAGATAGCCAAGGATCGGGAAAAATTAAAAACAAACCACCCACTACCAGCCAAAATAAAATCGACGCTATGCTTACCATTATCTCACGGTAAACAAAGTATGAAAGAGCTTGGCTGCCCTTACCTCGTTTTATAGCAATCGCATCGTAGTAAATTGCATAGAAATTCGCAGATAATCTATCAATAGTATCAATAATAGCAATCTGCCAAAAAGAAATTACCTGACTACGTAAAATCCAAAGAGCAGACAATACACCACCAGAGATATAAAATGGTTTTTTATTTTTATGATTATCAATATAAAAACCAACTCCAAAACTAACGATCATCGCCATAAATAATGATAAAGTGTATAAAAATCCTACTCGATCTATTGAGCCTAAAATTAGAAAAATATAAAGTGGCCAAAAAATTAAAGTGGCATCATTAAAATATCTGCCAGCCTGAGATATAGCTAAGCGTAAAAATTCTTTTTCATTAATCCAAGAAAAGAATTCTTTCCAACTAATAACATCTCTTTCCTTCTTCAAATCAAGCTGTAAAACAAAAACAATACAAATTAAAACTCCCACCAAACCCACTAAAAATAAAGATTGGAATCCAAAAGAAACTATTAATACTCCACCCAATGCTGGTGCAACTGCCTGAGCTAACTGTAAAAAGAAATTCAATAATCCTAAGTTTTGGCCCATGTGACGCTTTAAAGTAAATTTAGAGATAAGAGTGTTATAACTATTCCAAAAAAAATTAGTTTCCAAGCCATTTATAATGGCTGCCACTAATAACAACCAACCAGGATTTGATTTAACATATAAAAGTGATAAAAATATTGCAAATAACACAAAGCCAATCAGCATTGATTCCCGATAACCAATTCGTGTAATTAATTTACCAATCTCAATCCCAGTTAATAAAATTGTTAAACGATGAATTAAAAAAAATAAAACTAATAACAACACTCCCTTTTGAAGCTCATTCCCAGGTAGAAACTGCCAAAATGGATCTGAAGAACCATGCTGATAAAGATAAATGGGTAAAAAGAAAATTGCTAGCTTACTGATTAAATCTCTAAAAATTCGCACTCCATAAAGAGCACTCGCATTCTTAGACTTATTAACATGAAGTTGTGGTAAATGAAGATGATACTCTCTGGTTCTTGGCATGTTAAATTAAATGTTGGTTAAGTTCTTCTATTGCCCGATTAATAACTTGCTCAATTAAGACTCTTTCATCTGGAGAAAAAGAACTTAGAACATACTTATCTGCAGGAATACTCCGGTCACCTTTCCGACCATCTACACCGATACGAACATGCCAAAATTGATCAGTCCCTAAGTGTTGATTAATTGAAATTAATCCATTGTGTTGTTTGGGACCTTTACCAAACTGAAGTTTGAACTTACCAACTTCTAGATCTAAATCATCGTGAATGACAAATAAGTTTTCTCCTGTTAACTGGGGGTGTTTTTTCTTAATATAAGCCAGCACTAAACCAGACTTATTCATAAAAGCCTGTGGCTTAACTAACTCAATTTTTTTCTCACTTTTATCTAACCAAAGATACTCTAATTTGCCCTTTTTACTACACCTCCACTCTTGATCTTCGGCCATTTGATCGACTACTTTAAATCCAATATTATGCCGGGTGTGTAAATACTTATCTCCTGGATTACCTAAGCCAACAATAATCTTCATATTACGAACCCTGATTTTTTAAAACGTAGTGCCAAAAAATCAGCAGGTACGCAAAATGCTGTGCATCTATTCATACATTACATTCTAACAGCAACTTAAAGGTATAATGAGAGCTATGTTTAAAAAGAAAACCATCGGTATTTTTACTACTGGAGAAGGTCATCTGAGTATTGCTGAAGCTATTCAAGATGGCCTAGGCTCAGATTATAAAACTAAAATGTTTTTTGATGAGGAACCACTAGCAAAAATTTATCTTCCTTTTTATCAATATTTCCCCAGCTTATTTAAAATTCCTTTTAAGTTATCAAGTTATGAAAAAGTCATCAATACTCAACACAAAGCATTTCAGTTGCGATACCAAAAAAAAATAGAAGGATTTTTCCAAAAATACAGGCCAGACTTACTACTTAGTACTTACTTTATGTATAACTCCACTTTGGAGCACTTACAAAACTTAACTAAAACTCCATTCATTAATGCCATTGCTGATCCCAGCACTCCTCACCCAATGACTATTGCTAATAAAGCTAGGGTTAATCTTTCTTTTAATAAAGATCTAGAAAAAAGATGTCAAAAAACCTATCCAAACGCTACTTATCAAAGCACGGGTTGGTTTGTCAGAAATAGATTTGAAGAAAAATATGATCAAAAAAAGATTAGAAAAAAACTGAATCTAGATCAAGATAAATTAACTTTTTTAATTGCTTCTGGGTCTGAAGGAACAACCGTCGTTATGAAGGTTTTGCCAATTCTTATTTTTTCTCAACAACCCATTCAAGTAATTGTAGCTTGCGGTAGCAATCAAGCTCTTTATAGGAGTACCGAAGCTCTTCAAAAAATAATTGATAAAAGTGATAACCATAGTTCCCTAATCCCACTTAAATTTACTCCAAAAATACACCTCTATATGCAAGCTGCCGATCTAGTAATAGGAAAAGCTGGTCCCAATATGCTATTTGAAACAGTAGCTACAGAAACCCCATTTTTTGCTATTACTCATATTGCTGGACAAGAAGATGGAAACCTAGATATTATCCGTGACTACAATTTAGGCTATGTTGAAGAAAATATCCTTAAAGCTCAAAGAATACTAAAGCAAATTATAAATCATCCTGAACAACTTGATAAATTTAAAACTGATATCTTAAAACTGAAAAAATATAATCAACAATCTAAAGAAAAATTACTAAAAATAATAGCTAATCTTATTTAATTCTTATCTGACTTACTTCGTTTAAATTTGTGGCTGCCTGCCAGTTTTTATCATCTCTAAACCCAATTAGTCGTGGAAATCTCAACGCCACACCTGCGCTGTGAGAAGGAGATTTGGTAATCTCATCCGCAGCTACTTCTATCACTACCTCTGGGCTAGCCCACACATCTGGAGTAAAACTCTTCGGAACATCATAATTTTTTGGTTTTATAGTAGTAGCAACAGCATCAACTCGGACTTTCATTTCTTGTAATTGTTCATCAGTTAAACCAGTCCCAATTTTAGTAATGGTTCTAATCATTTCTTCTTTTTCATCTCGCACTCCCACTAAAATTGCACCCAAACCAAACTCAGCTCGCTTGCCTTTTCCAAAGTAATATCCCAGCACCACACAATCCAAAGTATCACTTAGCTTGCCAGTTGTTCCCTCAACTTCTTTCATCTTTACCCACCGCCAACCTTTACGACCACCTCGATAAAGTCCATTAATTTTCTTAAAAATAGCTCCTTCCAAACCTTGATCTAGTTGCTGCTGATGAAATTGACGAATTTCATCTGAGTCAGAGCTTTGAATATAAATAGTATTTTTAAAAGTTTTATTATTAGTTAAAATTTCTGCCAATCTTTTTTTACGCTTAATTAATGACTGATCAACTAGAGACTCTCCATCGATCTCTAACACATCAAATAAATAAAACCGCAGTGGCACCACAGTTGCTTGATCATCCACTCCATGTTTGCGTCTGCGAGTAATGGTTTGCTGAAAAGCTAGTAAGTCTCCAGTTTTAGGATCATAGCCAATCGCTTCACCATCCAAGATACAGCTTTGGCAAGACAGCGCTTGATCAGCGGTCTTTAATTCTGGAAACATATGAGATACATCGTCTAAATTTCGAGTGTAAGCTTTGGCAGGCTGTCCTTGCTGAAAATGAATCTGTACCCGCAAACCATCATACTTTGGCTCTACTAAAACCTGACTCATTTTTTCGATAATTTCGGCAGTAGTATTTAAACGCTGAGCTAAAGCTGGCACTACTGGCACACCATTTTTAACAGAATAATTAGCTAGAACTTGTTTTCTATTAGCCTCAGACTTTGCAGCTAAATAAACTTGGGCTAAATAACCTACATCTGCTCGCTTGTTGTAAGCTTCTTCTAGTTTTTCTCGATCAGATTTATCTTGATAAACTGCCCAAGAGAGCGCGTCTAATAAAGTCATGGTGGAAAAACCCAATCTGACTTTACCTAAAATAATACGGGTTATATAGCGAGCAGAAAGTGGATTAACTTGCTCTAAAAGCTTAACTAGTGCTAAAACTTTGCGATCTTGTGATCCCTGACCTTCATCACTAGCAATTTTTTTAAGCTCAGAAAAAACCTCAGTTATTTGAAGCGTCTGCTTTAACTCTAGTTGTAGCTTTTTAAGAATATTCTCTGCTGTTAAACCAATATCGCCCAACTGTTTTGATTTCTTTTTAACTACTTCCAAAAATTGATCATTATTCTCTTCGCCAAAAAGGTTAGTTTGCGAAGTTACATCAAGCACAGCATTATTTTGATGACGCTTTATTAAACGCGCTAAAGCCCGCTGAATCATCTTAGTAGAGAGATTGAATTCAAGTGATTGGTATAAAGGTACTAATCTACCTTGCATTAAATAAATCGTGGCTTCAATCTCATTTTTAGCTAATTGTTGATATAACTGCGACAATTGTTGAGTCATCTCCAAACGAGAGGGCGTTTGCTCTAAATACTCTAAGGCTTTAGAAAAATCTGAAAAAATCATAAATCTAAAGAAATTATACTAAAAATAAATCCAGCTTACTCCCTCAAACTATAAGTTACGCCCTTGGTGACACCATGTTTTTCAATTACTTTTTTCTCAATTAAATCTTTCATATCACGCAAAATAGTGTCTACTGAAACATTGGGTAAGATCTTTTGAGCATCTTGAGATGTGACTGAGCCTTGATTTTGCAAAAGCTCCAATATGATAATCTGACGCTCTGATAAAGCCACTTGTTGACCAAGCTCTTTTTTAAGCTTTAAATCTTTAGAGAGTCGTAAAACTTGATCTTTAACTCGCTCAATTTCTAAAGCCATACCATAGCAAAAATACTCTAGCCAATAGGTCGTGTCATGACCTTGGTTCTGTTGAACAGATAACAACGCATCATAATAAGTTGAAACATCTTTATCGAAGTACTGTTCTAATGAGAAAAAACGCTTGAAATCATAGCCAGTAGTATAAAGAAGTAAAGTGGCTAAGGCTCGAGCAGTACGACCATTGCCCTCGATAAAAGGATGAATATAAACTAGTTGATAATGAGTAATAGCGGCTCTAAAAATTGCTGGTAAATGTTTCGTTTGTGGAGCATTTATCCACTCAAAATATTCTTCAACTAAAAATGGAATCTCTACCGATACTGGTGGTCTAAAAACTACTCCAGTATTAGCGGCGCTCTTTACAATCACCTGCTTGTCTCGATAAGCACCAATATATTTCTCATCTACTAAGCCAAAAATTGTTAAACGATGTAGAGTTTTAAGAGTCTCTGGTGAAAATAGATCAGAGCTAATACGAGGATCCTGTTGATCAATCCATTTAATCACGTTTCGATAGTTAATTACCTCCTGAATATCCCGCTCCCTAGCCATAATTCCAGTTTCACGACTAGCCTCTTCAACATCAATGGTGGCATCAAGTCGCACTACTTGCTGAGCTTGTTGTTCTGTCAGCTCATTGCCTTCAATTTTTGTTCCAAAATGGACTGTCCTAGTCAAGGCTTCGTTGCGAAATTTAGCCTCCCAAGCAGGTACTAACGGCGCATTTTCAATCAATGCTTTAGCCGCTTCTATCCGATTGAGATAAGTTAAAAGATTATGGGTAATGGTATAATTTGGTTGATACATTAGTTTGTTTCTTACAAGACTATTCTCGCACGTTTTGCAAAAATAAAATAGAGTATAATCAACACATGTCAAAAATA
>CAYXMW010000029.1:6042-7637 GCA_964466145.1 uncultured Pseudomonadales bacterium | reverse complement strand
AGAGACTTGACTAGCATTGTTTAAATGTTTATTGTGTATGTGAGAGTAAATACCACTTTTATTTAATTAAGTAAAAGTATCTAATAAGTATAAGGAGATAGCTCTATGTTACAAAATATTGGTTGGGTAGAAATTCTTATCATTGGAGCAGTTTTGCTAGTTCTTTTTGGTGGTAAAAAATTACCAGAGTTTGTTAGAGGATTAGGTGAATCAGCTAAAGAGCTAAAAAAAGCTAAAAAAGAATCTAATAAATCAGTTAAAGAAACTTTAGAATAGCAATTTCTGCCATTCTTCCCCAGGTGAAAGAATTTTTACGTTAGTTATCTCTTGAGTTTTTTCGATTAATTCATCAGGAATTTGCACCACATATTCACCGGATTTTTTCATTAATAGTTCATTGCGGATAATTTGTTCTTTGGCAAAAGGTTGCTGTGATTTTTCAATTGCTGTTTCTAAAGCTAAAACTTCCTCTTCTACTTTAATAACTTCTTGCTCAATACTTTTCAAGTTTTCTGTCGAGCTACTAGTTCTTTGGGCGCTTTTATAGAGAGAAATAGAGAAAATGATACTGATGATGGTAATTCCTAAAAAAGAAATTGGATTAAAAACAAGCTTAGACATGTTGCACTTTAACCTCAATAATGATATTATAAGACATTCGAATTATGTTTAACAGTTTTAAAAATGTTAATATCTGTTAGATACCCTGCCTCCATAAATCGTAACATAATGCAGTTAACTTATTGAAAGGATTAACTAAAGTATGCCAATCTTACTTGCTGATGCTCATGCGCAGTACAAAGACTATCTTATCTCAGAGGGCAAAGCTGAGGCAACTGTCACCGCTTATACCAAGGATGTAGAGCAATTGATCAATTTTGTGGGTAAACAAGGCAAAACCCAAATTGATGAAGTAAGTGCTGATGACATTCAAGAGTTTAAAGATCTTTTGAAAAAGCAGCGCTATACTGGCAAATCTATCTCTAGAAAAATTAATTCTATTAAATCATTTTTCCGTTTTATGGTCAGTAAGGGTGAAGTTGATGGCAATCCTGCAGTAAATATTCAACACCCCAAATATGAGATTATTCCACCTCGAGTTTTATCCAAAATTGAGTATCGAGCCCTGCGAGATGCTGCTCGTGGTGATGAACGTATGTACGCCATTATTGAGATTTTACTTCAAACTGGGATGAGAATTAGTGAGCTAGCTAATTTAAAGCTAGAAGATGTTGACTTGGAGAGAAATATTCTTGATATTCAGGCTCAAAAGACCAGGGGTGCTCGTAAGTTACCTCTTAATGCTGCTGCTAAAGAAGCTTTATTAAATTATCTCGAAGTTCGTCCTCGTGCTCGAGAGAAAACTGTCTTTTTAACTAAAACCTGCAGGCCTTTCTTAGTTCGTAATATTAGAACTGCGATTGATCGCTATTTCCGTTTAGCTGGAATTAAGAATTCAAAGGTTAATGACTTGCGACATACTTTTATCGCCGAGCAGCTTAAAGCTGGTACGCCGTTAGTATATGTATCTCAATTAGTTGGTCATAAACGAATCACTACTACTGAAAAATACCTCAAGTTAATTGATGAATCTA
>CAYXMW010000029.1:1558-5942 GCA_964466145.1 uncultured Pseudomonadales bacterium | reverse complement strand
TAATTAATTAAAGAAAGAAAAAATATTATGAAAAGTTACAATTATCCAGATAAAAATGGTAAATTTGGTCAATATGGAGGTCGTGTGGTGCCGCCTGCTCTTGAGGAAGTCCTGAGAGAAGTAGAAGAAGCTTACCTTGAGCTTAGAGATGATCCTAAGTTTATTAAGGAGTTAAGCTATCTTCATCAGGCTTATACTGGGCGACCAAATCAGCTCTACTTGGCGGATTCACTGACTTCTAAGGTTGGCGGAGCCAAGATTTATTTCAAAAGAGAAGATTTAAATCACACTGGAGCTCACAAGATAAATAATACCTTAGGACAGGCTCTGGTAGCTAGAAAACTTGGTAAGACCAAGCTAATTGCTGAAACTGGGGCAGGTCAACATGGAGTGGCAGTCGCCACCGTCGCAGCTAAGTTTGGGATGGAATGTGACATCTATATGGGTGAGCGGGATGTGGTAAATCAACACATGAATGTTTACCGGATGAAACTTCTTGGAGCCAAGGTTATCCCAGTCACTACTGGTCAGAAAACTCTCAAAGATGCCATTGATGTTGCCTTAGGTGCATTTATTAGTGAGCCTGAAACCTATTACATGTTGGGGTCTGCAGTTGGGCCACATCCTTATCCGATGATGGTGCGAGATTTTCAGTCAGTAATCGGTAAAGAAGCTCGGGAGCAAATTCTTAAAGCTGAGGGAAAGCTACCAGATTACGTTGTAGCTTGCGTAGGTGGTGGCTCTAATGCTCTGGGGCTATTCACTGAATTCATCACCGAAGAGGAAGTTAAACTAGTGGCTGTTGAACCAGCTGGTAAAGGAGAAAATACTGGTAAGCATGGCTTGGCGCTTGGTAAAGGAAAACCTGGCGTAATTCATGGTTTTAAATGTTTGGTTCTTCAAGACGAACAGGGTGAAATCATTGAGTCTTATTCAGCTGCATCTGGACTAGATTATCCAGGGGTAGGTCCAGAGTTTTGTTTACTTAAAGATTTGGGGAGAGTAGAAGCTGTGGGAGTGACTGACGATGAGGCGGTCAAAGCTTTTCAGCTACTTTCTGAAACTGAGGGTATTATTCCCGCTTTGGAGTCGGCACACGCCATTGCCTATGCAGTTGAGCTGGCTGGCCAGCTTAAAAAAGACCAAGTAATTATCGTAAATCTCTCTGGTCGAGGTGATAAAGACGTTAAAAATGTCTATGAAAATTTGATCAAAGGAGAAAAATAATTACTAACTAGATCGGGCGGTGATAACTCACCCCTATCATCGCTCAAATCTTAGATATAATAAGTAAGAATTTAAAAGGAGAATTATGAAAAAACGAGTTTTATCAGGTATTAGAGCCACAGGCCGACTTCATTTAGGAAACTACTTGGGTGCGGTTAAAGGTATGTTAGCCCTTCAGGAGAATTCTGATTATGAAACCCTCTATATGGTGGCAGATGTCCATGGAATTACCACTCCTTACGATGTTGAAGAATTGAAAATCAATCGTAAAGAAGTAGTTAAAGATTATTTAGCTGTTGGCCTTGATCCAGAAAAAAGCATCTTGTTTTTGCAGGCAGATGTTCCAGAACATCTAGAGTTAGCTTTTTACTTTTCATCGGTAATGACAATTGCTAGGATGCAGCACTTACCTACTTTTAAAGATAAAGTTAAGCAGTATCCAGATCATGCAACGATGGCGTTGCTTAATTATCCGATTTTAATGACAGCTGACATCTTGGTTTATAAAGCAGATGCTGTGCCAGTGGGAATTGATCAAGAACCTCATTTAGAGGTGGCAAGGGAAATTGCTAGAAAAATGAATAGTAAATATGGATTAGATTTTCCTGAGCCAAAACGATTTGCTACTAAAGGTGAGTATGTACCTTCATTAACTGGTGAAGGTAAGATGAGTAAATCTGTGGAGGGTAGCTACATTAATTTAACCGATGATTTAGAGACAATTAAAAAACGCTTGGCAAAAACCCCAACTGATTCTGGTAAAAATACTGATCGCAAGCCAGCTCCAAATGGGGTGACGGCTCTACTAGATTTAGTAACTCTAATTCAGGGAGAAGATAGAAGGAGTAAGTATCTCAAGCAGTATATGGACGGCAGTGGTATTCGCTATGGCGATCTTAAAAATGAATTAGCTGAGGCGATCTATGCTGAATTGGAACCAATCCAAAAAAGGCGAGTTGAACTAGAGAAAAATCCTGATTACGTAAAGCAAGTTATTGAAGAGGGTGCTAAAAAAGCACGAGTGATTGCTAGCGCTACGCTAGCAGAAGTCAAAGAAAAGATGGGGTTAATATGATCATGTTACAATAGGTCTTCATGACAGAGAAAAAGACTACTAGTAAAAAAACTCCAGCCAATAAGCAGGTTAAAAAACAGCCTCAAAAATCTAAATTGCCTATTAAAAAAGTTGAGGTCAAGGTTGATCTACATAAGTTTTTTAGTAAAGGTCTTATTTATCTTATCCTTGGCTTATTGTTTGTGCCATTTTTACTCCAATTATTTTCTGGTGGTTCTAGTGAGCAGATCACAATTAGCCAGCTGGTACGTGATATTCGTGAAGAAAGAGTCGATAAACTAGAAGTAGCTGGTCAACAACTTCGTGCACATTATGCCGAAGATGATTTGGTTAAAATTGCTCGTAAAGAGGAGGGTCAGCAAGCTTTACAAGTTTTGACTGCTTCTGGAATTGATTTAGCAGAAGTAGACCTTGATATTGAAAATCTGTCTTTTGGTGAGATGTTTTGGGAGCTAATCATTACTCTACTGCCAATTTTATTAATGGCAGTGTTTTTCTTATTTATTATGCGCCAAGCCAGGGGAGCTCAAAGTGGATTGATGAGCTTTGGGAATAGTAAGGCCAAGATTTTTATTAAAGGAAAACAGAACATCAACTTTGAAGCTGTTGGAGGAATGGATGAGGCTAAAGCTGAGCTAGAAGAAATTGTTGATTTTCTTAAAAATCCTAAAAAATATCAAAAAGTTGGCGCCCGTACTCCTAAAGGAGTGCTATTAGTTGGTCCAGCTGGGACTGGTAAAACGCTTTTAGCGCGCGCAGTAGCTGGTGAAGCTAAAGTTCAGTTTTTATCTATTGCTGGAAGTGAGTTTATGGAAATGTTGGTTGGAGTTGGTGCTTCACGCGCTCGCGATCTCTTTAAAACTGCTAAAAAATTAGCTCCATCAATTATTTTCATCGATGAAATTGATGCCATCGGTAGACAAAGAAACAGAGGAGGTGTGGGTGGCAACGATGAGCGAGAGCAAACCTTAAATCAAATTCTAGTGGAGATGGATGGTTTTACTCGTAATGATAATGTGATCGTGATGGCAGCGACTAATCGAGGTGATCTGTTAGATCCGGCTTTGATTCGCCCTGGTCGTTTTGATCGTCGTGTTATTGTTCGTTTGCCAGATCTAGAAGAAAGAAAACATATTATTAAAATCCATGCTAAAAACAAGCCTTTTACTAAAGATGTAAATTGGGCTAGAGTAGCCAAAAGAACAGTCGGTTTTTCTGGCGCTGATCTAGAAAACATGCTTAATGAAGCTGCGATCGCTGTGGCTCGTGACGTTCGTAAAGAAATTAAGTTTACCGATATTGAAGAAGCCTCATTAAAAGTTAAGTTAGGCAGAAGCAAAAAACGACTTCATGATGAGTATGAACGCAGATTGGCTGCTTATCACGAGGCTGGTCATGCAGTTATTGCTCATGTTTCTCCACACGCAGATCCAGTCCACCGAGTTTCTATTGTTTCTCGGGGTATGGCTCTTGGTTATACCTTAACTCCGCCTGAAAAGGATAAAGTTCAAGTGACACGCTCTGAGTTGATTCAAGATATGACAGTCATGATGGGTGGCAGAGCAGCGGAAGAGCTAATTTTTGATGAGCTGACAGCTGGAGCTAGTAGCGATATTAAGCGAGCAACTTCAATTGCTAGATCAATGGTAGTTAAGTATGGGATGAGTGATTTAGGACCAATGAACTTTGGCCCTCAATATGAATCAAGTGATTATGGCACGATGTGGGGTAAGCCATTTGAAATTTCTGATAGTGTTCAAGCTAAAGTTGATGGAGAGATCTCTAAATTGATTAATAATGCAGAAGCTAAATCTGCTCAGATTTTAAAGAAGTATAAAAAACAGTTAGATTTAATTGCCTTAAAACTTTTAGAGATAGAAACTCTTGATGCCGATGAGTTCACTGATCTTATGGGGATGGAAAAAGCCAAGCCTGATATTATTAAATAATGCAGCTGCCCAGCTTTCGCCAACATCTTCTTAAACAACGTAAATTTCGCCAGTTATTACTTTCTTTAGCTATAATTTCTGTTTTCTTAGGATTTTTAGTGGTTTCAGTAGAAAAAGAAATGGGTAATATTAA
>CAYXMW010000029.1:0-1458 GCA_964466145.1 uncultured Pseudomonadales bacterium | reverse complement strand
ACTTCAATGAATCGAAGTCAGGAAGAGTATTACTGGAAGAAACTATTTAAAAAACTAGATGATGTTGATTCTGAGCTGAAGACGCTTGAGAAGCAGACTGCCTTTATGGTTAAAAAAGAGAATGATACACTAAGCTCATGAGCTCGTTTTTTCATAATGATCACGATACTTTAATCTTGGTGGATGCCCACGCAATTATTTATCGGGCCTATTTTTCTTTTCCACCTACTTTAACTACTCCAGAAGGAATGTTGGTTAATGCTGTTTTTGGTTTTGCTCGGATTTTATTGATTGCTATTCGTGATATGAATCCAACTCATTTATGTGTTGCATTTGATCATCCAAAACCAACTTTTCGCCATGAAGAGTTTAAAGACTACAAAGCTCATCGGGAAAAAATGCCCGATGATTTAATTCCTCAAATTGATTTAACCAAAGAAATTGTTAAAAAATTAAATATTCCTAAGTTTGAGATGGCAGGTTATGAAGCAGACGATCTGATTGGCACATTGAGTAATCAATCGGCTGTAAAAACAGTGATTGTGACTGGTGATCAAGATATGTTCCAGTTAGTGAACGATGATATTCATGTTTGGTTACCACCACGTGGGAAACATCTTGCTGATGAGTATAATCAAGAAAAAGTTTATCAAAAAATTAATGTTAATCCGGATCAAGTGATTGATATGAAGGCCTTGATGGGTGATAGCTCGGATAATATTCCTGGGATAAGGGGTATTGGTCCTAAAAGTGCAGTCGCATTACTTCAAAGATTTAAAACATTGGATGGAGTTTATGAGGCAGTTGCAGAATTTGAAAAACATTCTGACATTCTCAAAGGGGCTTTACTTAGAAAACTCCAAGAAGGCAAAAAAAATGCTTACTTGAGTCAAAAGTTAGCCACCATTGATCAAAATGTGCCGATTAATCTAGATTTAGAATCATGCAGAGTAACTGGTTATGATAAAGCCGAGGCAGTAAAATTATTTCAAGAGTTAGAGTTTAGGTCGTTGATAAATTTACTTCCCGATGATGAATTTGAAACTAGTATTCAAGATAGTTTGTTTTAAAAGTTTTTATTGATCTTCAGCTTCAGCAACAGTGATCATTACTGAGATCTCGACTATACTCCAACCATCAACGTTAATTGGTTCATCATCACCCAGAGAAATTTCAATATTTTTGTTATAACTTTTAGCTAAAACATTACTTAGAGTACTGAAGAAAAATGGAGAATCAGCTCCATTTTCAAATTCTCTTGATTGGGGGTAGATAATGTTCTTTGTTTTTGGTTGCTCACTCAATTGAAGAGCGGGTTTTATTCCCTCTTTTTTATCTTGGATGACCAACCCTTGATAAACTTCATCCCAATTGATCTCAATTTTTTTGTTTTCAATCATATTTAAATTTATATCCGCAAATAACTATATCACAAACAATCATTTTTCCAGTAGGTTA
>CAYXMW010000028.1:0-8093 GCA_964466145.1 uncultured Pseudomonadales bacterium | reverse complement strand
AAGATTAGCGCAGCTTTTTGATTACTTAGTTCTTGGGCATTTTTTAGCTGTTCATCATGATGGGAGTTTGGTAATGGAATAAAAATAGTGGGGATATTTTTAACTGTCAGCTCCATCACAGTATTGGCACCAGCTCGAGAAATAGCCAGTTGAGTGTGGTTGTATATCCAAGACATTTCAATGTCACTGGCCCATTCTTTAATGAAGTAGTGCTGCTGCTGTTCTGAAGGCAATTCTTTTTTTGCTTGTTCAAGTTGTTGCTTGTAGTCAGATTTTATATTAGAGCTGCCGCATAAATGAATCACTGTCCATTCCTTAGTTAATTCTAGTAAGGATGATTTTATGACTTGGTTTATTATTTTTGATCCCTGGCTACCACCAGTAATTAAAAGAATTGGCTTAAAAACTTTTTGAGAGATCCATTTTGGTTGAGTTGTGTTTGTATTTAGTAATGTAGATCGGATCGGATTGCCGGTGAGATGAGTTTTTGTGCGAGGAAAATATTTTTTAGAAGATGGATAGGAAATAGCTACTTCATCGGCAAATTTGGCGATAAATTGATTGGCGATACCAGCAGCGTGTGTTTGTTCGTGGGTGAAAATCTTAATGCGGGTAAGTTTGGCTGCAATGGTAAGAGGAATAGCTAAGTAACCACCAAAAGAAACAAAAATATCTGGTTTTTCTTTTTTAAAAATAGTTAATGCCGAACCAATAGATCTGGTTAGAAGAAATGGAAAAAGGATTTTATGTTGAAGCGATTTTCTCTTTACAGTTTTAGGAGCATTCAAATGAACAAATTTGATCTGTCTTTTTTCTACTTCGTTTTTTTCTTGAGCTAATTGTTTGAGATCACTTTGACTATAGATTCGACCCACAAAAACCACCTCATCTTTTTTATGATTTTTTTTAATAAAATCAATTAAAGCTAGGGCTGGAGTCAAATGCCCTCCAGAGATAAGTATTTTCATTGGCTTTAATTATACTCTTTAGCGATCCGCAGGAGAATGCCATTGGCAAATAAGATCATTACTAGCGATGATCCACCATAGGAAATAAATGGTAAAGGTAGTCCAGTTAGTGGTACTAATGCTACTACTGCGGCTAAGTTTAATAGAGTTTGAGCAGCTATCCAGATTACTATTCCCCATCCTAGCAGTAAAGCAAATGGATCTGTTGCTGCATTGGCAATTTTTGAGGATATAAAGAAGTAGGTGGCAAATATAACTATCAAAATACTTGAGCCAATAAAACCAACTTCTTCAGCAATGATAGCAAAAATAGAATCAGTGCTAGCCTCTGGTATGTATGAAAATTTTTGTCTAGAATTGCCAATTCCTTGTCCAGCCACACCTCCTCTGCCTAAGGCAAGAGTAATTTGTCTGATGTGGAACCCTGATCCTAGTGGATCAGATTGGGGGTGTAAAAAAGTATTAAGTCTTTCACTCCTATAACTAGAAGATAAGATTGCTACTAAGAGTAGGAGAATGGTCAGTCCAGAAATACCCAAGATATGTAGCATCTTTCCTCCGGCAATGAAAAACATGCCAAAGGCAATTATGCCCAAAATTAAAAGCGATCCCAAGTCAGGTTGAAGTAAAATTAATAAAATTGGCAGACTAGTAGTGAAAAGGAAAGGTAGTGTTCTTTGATGTTGGCTCAGCCAATTGGCAAAAAAAATCACCAGTGCAATTTTAAATGGTTCAATCGGCTGGAATCTTATATTTCCCAGAATAATCCAGCGATGAGCGCCATTTAATTCTCTACCAATTCCAGGAATAAAAACCATAATTAGAAGCACTAGTCCAGAAATAAAGATTGGTCCAGAAATTTTTTTCCATAAAGAAAGTGGGACTAAACTAGTCAAAAACATGATGGTGATTCCTAGAACTGCCCAAATAGAATGTTGTTTTAGAAAGTGATATTGATCATCAAAAGTACGAAAAGCCTCTGGCACTGATGCATCAAATACAAAAAGAACTCCTAAGAAGGTTAAAATAAATACCAGCGAAATTAGCCAATTTTTTTTATTTAAAAGTAGATGTTTTTTAGCCATGATAAATCTAGATGACTGCTAGCCAAACTCCAAATAAAGTCAGGATAATCTGTACTAGCCAAGCTCGCTGAACAATTTTTGGTTCTTCCCAACCACGGTGTTGAAGAAATAAATGAAATGGAGAGACAGGAAATATTTTTTTACCACGAAATTTTTTTGATAAAAGCTGAGCAGCTGAGCTAGAAATTTCTAAAATAAAGATGAAGCCAATTATGGTTATGGCCACTATTTTACCCAGTAATAATCCAACCACAGCTAAAGTTGCTCCAAAAGACAATGCTCCCACATCACCCATAAATATTCTGGCTGGGAAGACATTGAAGTATAAGAAAGCAATCAAAGATCCTAGCCACATAGCAATAAAAATCGCTAGTGGGATATCTAGAATTGAAGTTGATAAGAACCATAATCCAAATAAAGAAATCATTAAAATGCCAGAAGCTAAACCATCCAAACCATCGGTAATGTTAACCGCATTGGCAAAAGATACAATTACAAAAGTGGCAAAAGGGATATAGAAAATTCCAAACTGAAATGTGCCAATAAATGGAATGTGTAGTATTGATATACCTAAAGAGAAATACATCATACAGGCGATAATTACTGCCAGAATAATTTGTAAGATAAGTTTTGTTCTAAGTCTAATTCCAAAAAAACCACTTTGTTTAAAACCAAAAAACTTTTTTACATCATCATAAAGACCTAAAATTGAAAAAGAGAGAAAAGTAAAGAAAAGAATGTTAATTTCTGATTGGGCATTTTGGTAAACACTAGTCACATCAACCCCAAAAAAACTAAGTAGCGGTAGAATACCAGCAAATAAAATAGAAACAACTATGATGATTAATAATCCCCCACCCACTGGAGTACCAGCTTTTTCTGAATGATACTTATCAAAAATAGGAGTTCTTTTGCCAAAGGCATCTTTAGTAATTTGGCGAGCTCGTTGAAATTTGATCCGATAAAGTAAGTTGATGAATGGAACTATACTAATGCTAGTGACAATAAAAGAGAATAATAATAAGCCTAAAATTAATGCCATAGTTATAGTCTAATCCAAACGCTTGATATTCGCACCCATAGTTTCAAATAACTCATCTAGTTTCTCATAACCACGATCAATGTGATTTTCAGGATCATTTAAAATTGTCTCGCCTTTAGCGATCATGCCAGCTATTAAAAGAGTCGCTCCATGACGGAGGTCTTTTATCTCAAATTCACCCCCATGTAGTTGAGTGGGTCCGGTTATTTTAATAGCATGTTTATCATTTTCAGCAACGTCATTTGGGTTAAAGTTGTAAAGCTCTTGTGGGTTTTCTACTTGAGGGTTAAAAAGTTCTATTTTTGCACCCATTTTAGTTAGGGCATCAGTGTAGTTAAATCGATTTTGGGATACGGTTTCATGAACAATGCTTTCACCTTTTGCTTGGGTGATTAGAGTGGTCCAGAGAGGTTGCCAGTCTGTTTTAAAGCCTGGATAAGGAGCTGTTTCTAAGTTGGTTGCGGTTAGTGGTTGTTTGTAGAAGAAACGAATTCCATACTCTCCTAATTCATAACCACCACCAATCTCATCTAGTTTTTCAAGAAAAGCCAGCAAATCTTGAGTTTGAGTGTTCTCAACAATAATGTTTCCTTTGGTGGCAATAGCAGCGCATGCAAAAGAAATAACTTGATTCTGATCTGGCATAATTTTATGGATGGAGCCATTTAGTTGATCAACTCCTTTGATTTCTATGGTTCGAGGTTTGATGCGTTTAATTTTTCCACCCATGCTGTTTAGGAATTTAATTAAATCATCAACTTCAGTTTCTTCTGCGGCATTTTCTAAAACAGTAACCCCCTTGGCTTTGACAGCAGCCATGATTAAAGTTTCAGTGCCGGTGTGGGTATTTTTTGCAAATTTATAATGAGTTCCCTTAAGTTGCTTAGCTTCAACTGCAATCAAATCTCCATTGGCTTTAACAGTTGCCCCTAGGGCAATTAGCCCTTCGAAATGTCTTTCTAGGGGTCGCTTGCCAATTTTATCTCCACCAGGGTAAGGTACGATAGCTTGCCCAAATTTATGAAGCAAAACTGGGATGAACATAGTTGAAGCACGCGAGGCTCGTCCATAACTACTGTCTAGAGAAAATTTAGCTAGATTTTGAGGTTCAATTAGATAAGCTTTTTCCCCCATAGGCTTGGCGTTAGCTCCAAGAGACTTAATTATTTTAGCTACTAATTTCACATCACTAATATTACTGAAGTTTAATAATCTAGAGGGAGATTCTCCTAGCAAAGAAGCAATCATGATTTTATAAGAAGCATTTTTGGCTCCACCCACTTTCACTGATCCAGATAAAGGTGTGCCGCCAGTAATAATGTAAGTACTCATAGATCTCCTTATGACAAGTAAAATACTTCTTCTTCTAGCTCAATATTAAATTTATCTTTAACTTGTTTTTTAACTAGTTTAATTAGTTTTTTTAAGTCTGCTGCAGTTCCATTTCCAGAGTTTATAAAAAATGCAGCATGTTTAGTTGAGACTTCTACTCCCCCTACTCTAATTCCTTTTAATCCAGCTCTGTCAATTAAAAATCCTGCAGAAACAAAATTACGATTTTCAAACATCGGAAAAAGTTTTTTTAACCTAGCTGAGTTAGGTGTATTTTTGAAGATGCACCCAGAGCTAGGTAGGCCCAACGGTTGAGTATCAGCGCGGTATTGAGTGGCTTTTTTTATTAATTCTTGAGACTTTTTTAGAGAACCTTTTTTTAAAGCAAAAGTGACTTCTAAGATAATTTCACCAGTATGATGGAAGCGAGAAGAGTCATATTTAAACTCGCACTCGTTTGCATCGATAGTCTCAACTTCTCCTAACTGAGTGATAATTTCCACTTGGTAAATATGATCAGAAATAAGATCTTCTAAGTAGTGAGCGTTATTAAAAACTGCTCCGCCGACTGTGCCGGGTACTCCTAGGAAAAATTCAAGTCCAGTATAGCCAAGGTCCACCGTTTTCTTGACTAATAATGATGTTTTGAGACCAGCCCCGACTTTAATTAAATGTTTTTTGTCTTTGGTGGTTTGATTGAGGTCTACTAGGTGGTTATTTTTTAGATGTAAGACTAATCCTGAAATACCATCATCAGAGATGACGACGTTACTAGCTCCACCTAAAATAGTAAATTTAATCTTATCTTTTTTGCAAAAAGAAATTACTTCAACAATTTGTTTTTTTTGATCAAGCTCAAGGTAAACTTCTGCGTGGCCACCAATTTTAAAATATGTCTGTTTAGTCAGAAGATATTGATGCTTAAAATCAAGCTGGGGAAATTTCTGCTGAAGTTGATCTAAAATTGACATGTGTGTGTATATTCTAAACTAAGTTATGTACTTGATAAATATCACCTGCTCCAAGTGTAATAAGTATATCTCCAGGCTTGAGTTGATTTTTGCAGTATGCTGCTAAGTTATCAATAGTTTTTAAATTTTTAGCTGGCAGGCGATATTTTTGGTTAATAGCTTCACAAAGCTTATCGCTAGAGACAGATAGATCTGCTTTTTCTCTAGCCGAGCTGAAAATATCAATCATGACTACTTCATCAGCATCAGCAAAAGAATCTACAAAATCACTAAAAAGTTCTTTAGTTCTAGAATAAGTGTGAGATTGGAAAGCGATTACTTTTTTTTGTTCTGGATACCAGTCTGCAAGAGCGGCAATGACGGCTTTTATCTCATGTGGATGGTGAGCATAATCGTCGTAGTAACTGACTTTATTTTTTTTGCCGATAAACTCAAAGCGGCGCTTTGTAGATGCAAAAGTTGCTAGGGAGTCAGCTGCTTGCTGAGGGTCAATGCCCAGCTGAGTAAGAGCCAAAATTGTAGCTAAAGCGTTAATGACATTGTATTTTCCAGGAAGCTGAAGTTTAAGATCATAGGTTTTATTCTCATAGGAGAATTCGCTTAGAGTTTGCCCTAATTGAGATTTATAGCTTCTTAAACTTAATGTAGCTCGAGGGTCTTCTCCAAAGGTGAGTTTAGATGCAGGTAAATCATTATCTAAGTGGCGTAAGTCGTTGGAGCTGATAATTAGTTTTCCGCCCGGTTTGATTTGACGGAAGAAATCATTGTAAGTTTGTTTGGTATGGTCAAAATCTTTATATACATCTGGATGATCAAATTTTAGATTGGTGCAGATGGTAAGATCTGGCTTTAAAAACGAGAATCGTGCTTGGGCTGCAAAACCAGCTTGTGGGTCAATCACATACTCATCAGCCTCAATTATAAAATATTTTGCCTCAGGACTCCATTGACCAGTTTTATTAATACCAGGAATATTACCCACTCCCACGGAAAATGAAAAGTCATATTTAAGATCGTTTAATACCCAAGAGATCATAGCTGAAACCGTGCTCTTCCCCCCCACTCCACACACAGCAACTCCAGCTTGTCGGTTAAAAAGCGAAGCCACTGCTTCTGCTTGAGATACTACGGGAATATTTTTAGCTAGAGCTTGTTTAACTTGGGGATTCTCCAAGGCTTGGTGAGCGGCAGTGTAGATAACGCAATCAGTATCTGTGTGGAGAATTTTTGTAAAATTGATGTCAATCTTAACTCCCAACTTATCTAAAATTTCCTGAGTGACAAATTCTTCTTCGACATCACTCCCAGCAACCTTTTTACTAGCATCAATTAAAAGTTGAGCCATAGAAGTCATGGCCACACCTTTGATACCCACTAGATAAAAATTATTGAAGTTAAGTATGTCTATCATCGGCTTTGTTTGAGTATTTCTTTAACAACTTTAACGTCGCTCCAAGGATACTCAGTTTTACCAAAACACATGCTTTGTTCGTGACCTTTTCCCATAATAGCCACAATATCATCTTTTTTAGCTAGTTTATTAATGGCAAACTCAATCGCCTCTCTTCTATCAGCAATACTGAGGACTTTATCTAGGTCTTGGTGAAGATTCTCTTTTAGTTGGCGAATAATTGACCAGACGTCTTCAGTGCGTGGGTCTTCAGCGGTAAAAATAACTAGATCGGCAATTTGAGTTCCGATCTCGCCCATTAGTGGTCTTTTTTGCTGATCTCTCAGCCCAGCAGTGCCATAAACAGCAATTAATTTTCCCTTAGTGCCCTTAAGCTGAGTTCTTAAAGCTGTTAAGGCTACCTTAAGTGCTTGAGGAGTATGAGCAAAATCAACTAAGACACGAAATGATTTTTTTGTTTCTATTTCTTGCATTCTGCCAACAATATTGGGAAAGCTTTGGAATGCAGCTGCTATTTTTTCATTGGCAATGTCCAGCTCAGTAGCTAAGGCATAGACTAATCTGGCATTCATCTGGTTGTATTTTTCAGAAAACCTATCTTTAATAGCACTTGAAATTATTCGAGGCAATCTAGTTGTAGTTGAGTATTCAATTATTTTTTCGATAGGTTGTTTAAGACTTGATTTTAAAAGCCGGTAGTTAATATCATCAGCATTAATAATTACTTTTTCAGCTTTATTTAAAATAAGAGTCTTAGCTTTAAGATACTCAGTTTGAGTCAGGTGATAATCTAGGTGTTCGTGACTAATATTAGTCAATCCAGCCAAAACAGGGTTAATGCCCCAAGTCCTAGACTGATAAGTTCCATGAGATGTGACTTCTAGTACTAAGTATTCGACATTAGCGTCAACCATTTTTCTAATTAATTTATGAAGTGCAAATGGATCTGGAGAGGTGACGTGTAGTCCAGTCGATATTTCCTCTGCTCCAATATAAGCGGCGACAGTAGAAATAAGAGCGGTTTTTTTACCAGCTCTTTTTAGGACGTGATAGAGCAGGGTGGCGCTGGTAGTTTTACCATCGGTGCCAGTGATAGTAATAATCTTGAGATTTTTAGCAGGGAATTTGTATTTAATTTGACCAAACAAGCCTCTTAAGAGTCCAGTTTTAATGAAATGAAAAGGGCGTTTAACCTTATAGAGAAACATCTTCCAGATTGATTTCATATTACGGACCCTGCTTTTTCAAGTGAAACGCAGGAAAAGTAGCTGGTACGCAAAATGC
>CAYXMW010000027.1:0-8244 GCA_964466145.1 uncultured Pseudomonadales bacterium | reverse complement strand
ACCACTGCTTCTTCATTGCTTCTCAAAGATTTTAAGCCTCAGTTTGAATCTACTGTTACCCAAAAACTTAAAGATGCTGGTGGCGAAATTGTTGGCAAAACTAACATGGATGCTTGGGCTCATGGCTCATCCACCGAAACTTCTCAATTTGGAAGAACTCTTAATCCTAGAAACTCCGAACACTTACCGGGTGGATCTTCTGGTGGTAGTGCTGCTGCCGTCGCTGCAGATATGTGCATTGCTGCCCTGGGTACAGAAACTGCCGGCTCAGTCAGACAACCAGCTGCTTGGTGTGGCGTGGTGGGTCTAAAACCAACCTATGGTAGAACTAGCCGTTACGGAATTGCAGCCATGGCTTCATCTACAGATTCACCAAGCCCAATTACTAAAACTGTTGAAGATGCAGCTATTTTACTCAATCACATCGCTGGTCATGATCCACTCAATGCTACCAGCTCCACAAAAGAAGTCCCTGATTTCACTGAAAATCTAGGCAAATCTATCAAAGATCTTAAGATTGGCGTCATTTATCATGACCTTAAAGGTCTGGAAGATGCCTGGGCATTATTTGCTCCACAACTAGATATTTTCACCAAGCTTGGCGCTTCAGTTGAATATGCACAAGCTATGGATCCCAAACACGCAGTCGGTGTTTACACTGTTGTTCAGCGAAGTGAAGTCAGTAGTAATTTGGCTCGATTTGATGATGTCCGCTATCAACATGGCAGAGATACTTTTGGTGATGAAGCCAAAAGACGTATCATGCTTGGCACTCATACACTTAGTAAAGGTTACGCCGACCAGTACTACAACATGTCCCAACAAGTTAGAACGATGATGATTAAAGATTATGAAAAACTATTTGAAACATATGACGTCTTAGTTTCCTTAACCTCTCCTGGGTTTGCTAAAAAAATTGGGGCTACAGAAGGAGAAGCCATGTTTGGTGAGCTAGAAGACATGCTGCTGGAAGTCAGCTCTTTAGGTGGTTTTCCAGGGGCAAGCGTGCCTTGCTATCATGATAAAAAAACTAATTTATATTTAGGGATGAATATTATGGCCCCAATGTGGCGTGAAGATTTGGTGATACAAGTAGCTGATGCTTTTGAAAAAAATACTCACTGGAACTCTTGGAGAAATAATGACTGATTCAAATAAAAACTACCAGCTGATTTGTGGTCTTGAGGTGCATGCAGAGCTCAAAACTAAATCTAAAATGTTTTGTGGTTGTAAAAATGATCCTTTTCATGCTCCAGAACCAAACATCTACACCTGTCCTACTTGCTTAGGCATGCCTGGTGGTCTACCAGTCCCAAATAAAAAAGCTATTGAATGGACCATTAAACTAGGTCTCGCCCTTAACTGTAAAATTAATTTATTTTCTAAATTTGACCGCAAACACTACTTCTACCCAGACCTACCTAAAGGCTATCAAATCAGCCAGTATGATATTCCTTTCTGCTATGACGGCTACATGGATACTTCAGAGGGTAGAGTTGGTATTACCCGTATTCACCTTGAAGAAGACACTGGTAAATTACTTCACAAAACTATTGATGGTAAAAAAGTCAGCTTGGTTGATTTTAACCGAGGTGGAGTGCCTTTAGTTGAAGTGGTGACTGAACCAGATATAAAAACTGCAACTCAAGCTGCTGAGTACGGCCGTAAGCTCAGAGACATCATTCGCTATCTAGATATTGGCAATTGTGAAATGCAACAGGGTGGCATGAGACTTGAAGCCAACATATCTTTAAGTGAAAATGGAGATCTGCCCAACTACAAAGTAGAAGTTAAAAACATCAACTCTTTTAAATATATGGAGCAAGCGATTGCTTATGAAATAAAAAGACAGACTACTTTGTTAAAAGATGGTAAAACTCCAGCTCAAGAAACTCGAGGCTGGGATCTAAATAAACAATCCTCTTTCTCTCAACGCACTAAAGAATCTGCAGAAGACTATCGTTATTTTCCAGATCCAGACATTCCACCACTTCAATTCACTAAAGAGCAAGTAGAGAAGTGGAAAAAAGAACTCCCAGCGCTTCCTGAGCAAGTAATTAATGACTGGAAAACTAAATTTAGTATTGAAGAAAAATATTCTAAGCTACTTATTAATAATTCTCAAACTACGGCTCTTTTAAAATCAATTTTCACCACTGCTTTAGAAAATGAAATTGAACCTAATAACATTGCTAAAGAAATTATCAACAAGAATATTAAGTTTAATAACAATTTAAAACCACAAGAAGTTATTACTGCCTACCAACAGCTCCATCAAACTGATGATCTTGACTCAAATGTCTTAGCACAAACTATTGAACAAATTTTAGCAGCTAATCCAGACGCAGTGACCAAATATAAAGCTGGCAAGACTCAAGTGATTGGCTTTTTACTCGGACAAGTAGCGCAACAACTTCAACAAAAATTAGATATGAAGCAAGTTAGAACAAAGCTACTCAAAGCTCTAGAAAACTAACCTGTTATAGTACCAATATGGCTGACTTCGTACATCTTCACGTTCACACTGAGTACTCAATGTTAGATGGCTTAGGAAGAATACCCAAGCTAATTGATAAAGCCCTAGAAAATAACCAGAAGGCTCTGGCTATTACCGACCATGGTGGTATGTATGGGTCAATCCTTTTTTATAACAGTTGTAAAAAAGCTGGCATCAAACCCATCGTTGGGGTAGAAGTTTACATGGCCAAAAACTCTCGTTTTGACAAACAAGCTCGTATGGGGAGTGATCAATTTCACCTCACCCTTCTAGCCATGAATCATAAGGGTTATGTCAACCTCATGCACTTAGTTTCAGCTGCTAATTTAGAAGGTTTTTCTTATAAACCCAGGATAGATTTTGAACTCTTGGAAAAATATGGATCAGACATAATTGTGACTAGCGGTTGTCCTAGTAGTATCTTTAACCGCTTGTTAAGAGATGGTAAAAAAGAACCAGCTCTAGAGTGGTTTGAAAAATTTAAAAAACTTTTTGGAGATAGATTTTACATTGAACTACAACGACATCAAATTGATTTTATTGAAGAACTAAACGACAACCTTATCTCAATTTCTAGAGAACTAAACATTCCTTTAGTCGCCACCAACGATGTTCACTACGTAAATGCTAATGAGGCTCATGCTCAAGATGCTTTAATCTGTGTCCAAACTCGCAAGCTCATCAGTGATAAAAAACGAATGAGTATGCTGGGAAGTCAAACTTTTTACCTTAAATCTAGCGAGGAAATGGCAGAGCTATTTCATGACTATCCTGAAGCTATTGAAAATTCGGTCAAAATTGCAGCCAGGTGCAATATTGAAATCCCCACTGGCCAATTAATTTTCCCTAACTACCCAATTCCAAAAGAAAAAACCACTGAAAGCTTCTTAAAAGAAATGACTATGGAAGGTCTGAAAAATAGATTTAGAGAAGTCACCCAAGAACACTTGGATAGAGTAGATTATGAGCTGGATATTATTAATGGCAAAGGCTACTCCACATATTTTTTAATCACCCAAGATTTTGTAAACTGGGCTAAAAAACAAGGTATTGCCGTTGGACCAGGCAGAGGTAGTGCCGCTGGCTCATTAGTTTCTTATGCAATTGGTATTACTGACATTGACCCACTAATTCATGGCTTACCATTTGAGCGTTTCTTAAATCCAGAAAGACCCACTCCACCTGATATCGATATTGATTTTGCTGACGATCGTAGGGACGAAGTAATCAAGTATGTAGCTGATACATATGGTCACGATCATGTGGCGCAAGTAATTACTTTTGGAAGAATGGAGGCTAGAGTTTCTATCCGAGATATAGGTCGAGTTTTGGGCATGCCATATGAAGATCCAGATAAAATTGCCAAATTAATTCCCAATCATCCTGGTACAAAGACATCTCTAGATACTGCTGTCAAAACAGTCCCAGAATTAGCTGCTTACTACCAACAACCGAAATTTAAGAAACTGATTGACTTAGCTAAGCAAGTTGAGGGAGTAATTCGTCACAGTAGTGTTCATGCCGCAGCGGTAATTATTGCTGACAAGCCACTAATGGAGTACACCCCCATTCAAAGAGAAAATAAAAGCGGTAAAACCGTTACTCAGTATGATATGTATGTCTTAGACTGTAACATTTCTGATGATGCCATTGGATTACTTAAGTTTGATTTCTTAGGACTAAGAAATTTATCAACCATCCAGAGGGCAGTTCAATTAATTGAAGAGTATAAAAATATTAAAATTGACCTAAGTAAAATCCCAATTGATGACAAAAAAACATTTGATCTAATTTCAAGTGGTGAAACTACTGGTATTTTCCAACTAGAATCATCAGGTATGAGACGCGTTGCTCGGACTCTAAAGCCAAGTCAGTTCTCAGATATCACAGCCATGGTCGCCCTCTATCGACCTGGACCAATGGAGCTAATTCCTCAGTTTATTGAGGGAAAGCATAATCCAGATAAAATTATCTACCCACATAAGTCATTGAAGCCAATTCTTGAAGAAACTTATGGAGTGATGGTCTACCAAGAGCAAATCTTACAGATGGCCAATGTGATGGCTAAATATACGCTCGGAGAGGCTGATATTTTAAGACGAGCCATTGGTAAGAAAAAGAAAAAACTTCTTGATGAAAATAAAAAACGTTTTATTAAACAGTCTGTTGAGAATAAATATACTCAGCAAATAGCTGAAAAAGTCTGGGGATTTATTGAAGCTTTTGCTAACTATGGTTTTAATAAAGCTCACGCTGCTAGCTATGCCATGATTGCCTACCAAACAGCCTACTTAAAAACTAACTATCCAGTAGAGTACATGGCTGCTTTAATGAGTATTGAATCTTCCTCCCATGGTATGAATCGTGACATTAAAGTTGCTCAAGCTATTGAAGCCAGTAAAAAAATGGGTATCGCTATCTTACCTCCTAGCATAAATAAGTCTGGGGCTAATTTTACAATTGAGAAGCACAAAGATTCTCTACAAAATTTAGCAATTCGCTTTGGATTTACTGCCATTAAGCATGTTGGTCAAGCTGCGGTTGAAAATATTTTAGAAACTAGAAAGAAAAATAAAGGTAACTTTTCTTCTTTGACTCAATTCATTCAAGAGTCTGAGGGCCGTAAAGTTAATAAAAAAACCCTAGAAGTTTTAATCCAAGTTGGTGCTATGGACGAATTTGGTACTCGTGCCAGTATGCTTACCAATTTAGATCAGATTAGAGATAAGGCCACCCAATTTCAATCAGATATCGATGGTCAAGATAACCTCTTTGCTGGTGTTAGTGAAAACATCAAAACTTTAGAAGATACTTTCCCTCATCTCCCAGAATATCCCCAGCAAGAACTACTATCATTTGAAAAAAAATACCTTGGTCTTTATTTGACTCAACACCCATTGTCGAATTCACTAAAAGCAGTTAACCGACAAGCTACTAAACGCATTGATGAAGTAGATTTATCAATTCATGCTGGCCAAACTTTTATTTTTGGTGGTATTATCACCCGCCTACGAAAAGTTAGAACAAAAAAATCTAATAAAGAAATGGCTTTCGGCAATTTAGAAGATGAAACTGGCGTGGCCGAGTTTGTAATTTTCCCCAGAACATTTGCCCAACATGGACAAAATTTAGTTGAAGACAGCGTTATCCTCATCAAAGCTAAAGCCGATGACCAAGATGGCGAGTTAAAATTAATTGTTGAAAAAATTATTAATCCTACTCAATTAAGTGTCCAGCAAGCCCAAACAAATGGTGCTCATGAGATCTTTATTCCTCGTAAAACAGACAAGTCAATCTTAGAGCAATTGGGGAATTTGCTTAAAAAACATAAGGGGGATGATAAAGTAATGATTCTAATTCCTAATGGAGAACAGCCTAAAAAAATGTTGCTTCCATATGGAGTGAAGTGGAGTTCTGATCTAGAAAAACAAACTCATGATTTACTTAATGGATGAAATAGCCTAAACTATGTCCCCATGAGCTTCCATGGGATTTTACCTAATAAAAAAACTGAAAATAAAACTAAATATATCTTTGTTTCTGGTGGAGTATTGTCTGGTTTGGGTAAGGGAGTTACCGCTGCTTCTTTGGGAGTACTACTTCAGGCGCACGGCTATAAAATCAGCATTATTAAATGCGAAAACTACCTCAACTTAGACTCAGGCAATATTAACCCCATTGAACATGGTGATGTTTTTTTATGTGAAGACGGCCTAGAAGCTGATCTTGATTTGGGAACTTATGAAAGATTCCTCGGTGAAGAGGTAGGTTATAAAAACTTTACTACCATGGGTCAAATCTATTCAAATGTAATCAAAAAAACTAAAGACTTACAGTTTAATGGTGCGACTGTAGATGCTATCCCATATATTCCGGAAGAAGTAATCCGTCGCATTAAGTCAGTCGGAGAAAATAAAGACATTGTTCTAGTTGAGTTAGGTGGTACAGCTGGAGAGTATCAAAATGTCATTTACTACGAAGCCTATCGCATCTTACACCAGCGGCAACCTTTAGATACAATTCACATTCATCTAACTTATTTTCCTCGTCCCAAACACATTAATGAGCTTAAATCTAAACCTACTCAAATGTCAGTTAAGGCTCTCAATGCCATGGGCATTCAGCCTGACTTTATTATTGGTAGAGCTGAAGAAGAAATAGATGACAAGCGAAAAGAAAAGGTATCTTATTACTGCAACATTGATAAAGAAGATGTTATTTCAAACCCTGATTGCAGCACTATCTATCAAATTCCTTTAATTTTCTTAGAGCAAAAACTAGATAAAAAAGTTTTGGCTAAACTAAACCTACCGGCTAAAAAAATAAATCTTAACCCATGGAAAAACTTAGTTAAAATTGTTCAGAAAAAAAATACCCATCCCACCACAATTGCTATTGTTGCCAAATATATCTCCACCGGAGACTATGAACTAAAAGACTCTTACAAATCTTTAGTTGAGTCGCTCCAGCATGCTAGTTGGCATCAAGATGCTGATCTTAAATTAAGTTTTGTTAATGCAGAGAAATTAGAAAAGAATAATCCTGATGAACTAAAAAAACTCAAAGCTGCTGATGGAATAGTGGTACCAATCGGCTGGGGGGAGCGGGGTGTTGAAGGAAAAATTAAAGCCATTACTTACGCCAGAGAACATAAAATTCCTTACCTGGGTTTGTGTTATGGCATGCAGCTAGCTTCAATTGAGTTTGCTCGTAATGTAGTTGGTTTAGAAGATGCCCATACCACTGAAGTTAATCCAGATACTCCTCACCCCATTGTTCATGACATTCCTTTTGATGAAAAATATCAACGTATCAAGGGAGATGGGGCTAGTATGAGACTGGGTGCTTATGACTGCATACTTAAACCAAAAACTTTAGCTCACGCTATTTATAAAAAACATAAAGCTTTTAAAGATTTAAGCAAAAACCTGATTTCGGAAAGACATCGTCACCGTTTCGAGTTTAATAATGAATACCGACAACAACTAGAAGAAAAAGGGTTTGTTATTTCCGGAACTTCTCCAGATGACTTTTTTGTAGAAATAATTGAACTGCCTAAAAAAATTCATCCATTCTTTATTGCCACTCAAGCTCATCCAGAATATAAATCTAGACCTTTAGACCCACATCCATTATTTATTGAGTTTGTAAAAGCAACTTTAGCTAAGTAGAAATGAAGTTGTATTATTGACTAATCTCAAGTAGAATACTATTCTCCTATCGGTTAAGATAAAGGATATATGGCACAATATTTTAAATATAAAGATCAAAACATTAGCGTCGGTGACACCATCCGCGTCCATCAAGAAATCATCGAAAATGATAAAAAAAGAATTCAAATTTTTGAAGGAATTGTAATTGCAGTTAAGAATAGAGAGAATAATAGATCTTTCACTGTTAGAAAAATTGCTGCTAGTAGTGTTGGGGTAGAGAAAATCTTCCCAGTTAAACTCCCTTCCATTAAAAAAATTGAGGTCAAACGACAAGGACAAGCAAGACGCAGCAAGCTATACTACTTACGTGATCGCATCGGCAAACAAGCCACTCGTGTTAAAGAAAAGAATCTTAACTCAAAAGCAACAAAATAAACACAATTTTTCTCTAGGTCAATTTGGTGAAAACGAAGCTATAATTTTTTTAGAAAAGAAAAATTATCAGGTTTTAGACACAAATATCCGCTATGGTTCTAAAGAGATTGATATTATTGCTCTAGATAAAGAGTTCAATGAATTGGTGTTTGTAGAAGT
>CAYXMW010000026.1:0-8457 GCA_964466145.1 uncultured Pseudomonadales bacterium | reverse complement strand
AAATGTCTTAAGAAAACAGCCGGCGCATCTTCAAGTAAGAACTGTTGGAATTCTTGATAAATGGCTTTTCGTTCATTTTTTTCAGCAGTCTTACGACCTTTTTCTAAGAGAGCATCGATACGTGTATTTTTATATCTAGTAAAGTTAGTACTCTGCTCTGAGTGCCAGAGGTGGTATTGATCTGGATCTGGAGGAATCTCTTGCCCCAGAAGAAGGATTTGAAAATTATTGGTATCAGGAAAATTAGTAATTCTAATACTAACTTCAATTTGTGTGTTCACACACTTATCTTTATCTGTCACTGCTTTTTCTTCTAGGCAAGCTTGGTAGGCATGTTGTCCAAATTCTTCCCATTCTTTTTTAATACTTTCTGCATCAGTGACAAAATTATGAGTGGTGGTGAGCTCAATATTAAGGGGTTCAAAAGGAATTTCATCCAGGAGTCTTTCTGTGGCTCTATCTAGATCTTTGTTGTAAGATTTACCTCCCTCTAAGTAAGCCCAAGAGTTTGGATTTATAGGACCATAAGCTCTAATTTTTTCTTCTGGTTTAGTGATTGAATAAGACAACGCTTGGCGAATATTTTTAGAGAAGAATGGGTGAGAGTTATTGAAAAATACTGCTAGGTAGCGATCTTCGTAAATATTGGAAGAAACTTCTACATTAGGCCAATCTGAGACATCAAAACTAGAAGAAAGATCTGGCAGCTCATCTACCTCACCTCTTTTAAAAGCTTGAATAGCTTCATTCTCAGTAAAATAAAAACGATAAATGATTTTTTCTTTTGGTCCAGCAATAATTATTTCTTTAAGTTTTTGTCCAGTTTGTTGATAGTCTTCTAGTACGTATGTTCCGATCCCGATCAACATTGGCCGTTTAAAAAACAATAGATGTTTTTTTTGAATAGTTTTAAAAACAGGCTTAGCTACTGTAGTTGGGAATGGTACAAATTCATCTGGTAGTTTAAAGATAATATCATTAGGAGTAGTAATAATTTCCACTTCTGGTAATTGATATTTTATATCTTCTGGCTTCAATTCTTTTCCATCTTGCCAAAAAACATCTTTTTTAACTATAAATCTATAGGTTTTGCCACCATCCTCAATCGCCCAACGTTTAGCTAAGTAGGGACTAACAGTGTTATCATCTTCTATTTTAGTCAGACCAGCACTAAGCTGATTTTGAATAGAGATCGGTAAACTATTTAAACTATATTTTCCAACTAAACCAACATATCGACGAGGCTTTTGATCGATTTTTTGAACAATTGAAGAAATGGAGAAGGAAAAAATAACTAAAGCACCAATAACTGAAGATCCCAACACCCAACCATGCTTTTTGAAATAAGTAGTAATGTACCAATACAACTTGCGCATAAACTTATTATAGTAGTTTCTAGGCCGATTAGCAGAGTATTGTCTTTAGATGATAGTAATAGCTAAAGATAAACCAGCAAAGATAGTAATACTAGCGATAGTGAAGTAGAAAAGTACTTTCTCTATTCCTCGACGAGTATGATAGGTTTCACCACCACCACCCCAAGTACTACCAAGACCAGTTCCTTGGGCTTGGAGGAGAATTGTGGCTACGATAATAACTGATAAAACTATTTGAGCAATTAATAAGATATTTTTCACATGTACCCTTCAGGTATATAATTTAGTTAATTACTACTTAGCTACTTCACGAAACCTTGTTTCTCTAATGACAGTTACGGTTACAGTACCAGGATAAGTGACATTGTCTTTAATTTCATCTCTAATTTTAGCTGCTAACACAGCCACATCATCATCTTTAGATTTCTCTGGTTTTAAAAGAACTCTAATCTCTCTTCCAGCTTGAATAGCATAAGATTCAGCTACTTCTTCATAGCTATTAGCAATGCTTTCTAACTGTTCTAGTCTTTCTACATAACCCTCATGATTTTCATATCTAGCTCCTGGTCTAGCACCAGAGATGGCATCAGCTATATAGACAATCATTTGTTCTGGTCCTGAAAATGGCTCATCTTCATGATGTTGAGCAATACAATCAACTACTGCTTTAGGGAGACCAAATTTTTTAGCAATTTTAACTCCCAGTTCAACGTGACTACCTTCCACTTCATAAGAAACTTTACCTACATCATGGAGTAAACAGCCTAGTCTGACAGTATTAACATCAACTTTCATTTCGTGAGCTAGCTTGATTCCAATTCTAGTTTCTTCTAGAACGTGAGCAATTAAGTTCTGTCCATATGAAAATCTATATTTAAATCTGCCGAGTATACCCATCAACTCATTGGGTAAGTTGTAGGCACCGACTTCTTGACAAAGTTTCTTTCCGGCTTCAAAAGTGATCTTGTCTATTTCTTTTCTGACCTTAGCAACTACTTCTTCAATTCTGGCGGGTTGAATTCGGCCGTCTTTTATTAGCCTTTCTAAGGCAATTCTAGCAATTTCTCTTCGTACTGGATCAAAACAAGAAACCCTCACGCTAGTTGGATCTGCATCTAGATCAACATCAACGCCAGTAATTTTTTCAAATGCATGAATATTTCGACCTGATTTACCAATAATTTTTCCTTTAATTTCTTCAGATGGAAGTTCGACGGTGGAGATGGTGTACTCAGCTACGTAGTTGGTAGCACCATGTTTCATAGCATCAACGATAATTTCTTTAACTTTATCATCGGCTTCATTTTTAGCCTCTTCCTCTTTTTGTCTAATTAGTTGAGACATTTCTCTACCTAATTTCTTTTCTAGATTAGTAAAGAGTTCTTTTTTTGCTTCTTCAGTAGTAAGACCGGAAGCTTTTTCTAGTTTTTCTAAAACTTTTGTTTCTTTTTGAGCGGTTTTTTCTTTAAGGTTTTCAATTTCTTGACGTTGTTTATCGAGGCGTTCTTCTTTTTGATCAATACTGCTTAATCTATCTTCGATTTTGGATAATTTTGAATCAAGAGACTGTTGTTGCTGCTGGATTTCTCGATTAGCTTCACGGGATCTATTATCTGCTTTAAGCCTGATACTGAGGGCCTCATCTCTAGCTTCAACAATGATTTCTCTGGCTTGAGCGCGAGCATCACCGAGTAGCTGATTGTCTTGAGGAGTATTTACTCTTTTTTTGATTTTAAGAGGTGTCGAAGCGGGAGTAGTCTTAACTACTTTTTTAGCTGAACCTGGCTTAGACTTGACCACTTTTTTTTGAAGTGGGGTGGGTGTAATTGATTTCAGCTTAGCTTTTTTAGCTGTAGGCTGTTTTTTATCTGGATCTTGAGGTCCAAACAATGTTGATAGATTTCCGAAAAATGACATTTGACTCCTGACTATAGTTACGCATCATATTATAAATAATTTTGTCACACGCAATGATGCTGCCAAAGAGGTCTTTATTACTCTCTTGGAGTAGTGTTATCTGGAATTAGATGAAGAAAACTAATAACTTGATACTTCATAGTTCTAAATGTTTATAACACTTGCATACTTTAATCGCGTGCAAAGTAGCCACTATTGTACTGAGCAACCATCTTTAAGTCAATGGAAGGAGTTTATCTGGAGAAGTTGCTTTTTAATTGATGAATAGGTGTTTTATTCAGCTGATTTAACTTTTTCCCAGATTTTTTTCTCGATTTCTTTTAATAGCTTGTGATTTTCTTTTAAAACTACTTTTGTAGCTTCTTTTCCTTGGGCAATAACTTCACCTTCGTATTTATAGAAACTACCAGATCTCTCGAGTACTTTGCGAATTACACCCACATCAATGATGTCTCCAATCCAGGAAATGCCATTGATATCCATGTCAAACTCCACCTGCTTAAATGGAGGGGCGAGTTTGTTCTTCTTGATTTTGACTCGATGACGACTACCGACTATCTCCTCACCTTCTTGGATATTACCGATTTTACGGATATCTAGACGCTGCGAGGCATAGAATTTAAGTGCATTTCCACCCGAAGTTGTTTCAGGACTGCCAAACATGACTCCAATCTTCATTCTAATTTGATTGGTAAAGATAACCAATGTTTTGGTTTTACTAATGGCTGCAGCTAGTTTGCGCATTGCTTGAGACATTAATCTGGCTTGTTTACCAATGGAGTGATCTCCCATTTCACCCTCAATTTCTGACTTTGGTACTAAAGCAGCCACAGAGTCTATAACCACAATATCAACTCCGCCAGAACGAATTAAGGTCTCAGCTATTTCTAAAGCTTGTTCACCATAATCTGGCTGAGAGATGAGCATGTCATCAACATTTACCCCAATTTTTGCAGCTCTAATTGGATCTAGGGAATGTTCAACATCGATGAATGCTGCTACTCCGCCTTTTTTTTGAGCACTAGCAATACCTTGCAAACAAAGGGTGGTTTTACCAGATGCTTCAGGGCCATAGATTTCTACAATCCGACCACGAGGAAACCCACCAATACCTAGCGCTAAATCTAATGAAAGGGAGCCAGTTGAGATAGAAGGAAAGTTCTTATTTCTATCTAGAGAGTCACCCATTTTCATAATTGATCCTTCGCCATATGTTTTTTCAATCTGCTGCATAGCAATATTGACTGCTTGGTTTTTACCAGATTCTTTTGCTTTATTCTCAATTTTATTTTTTGAGTTTTTTTTCTTTTGCACGATTTCCTTTCAGTTTGATTGGTTATTTTTGGGTTTTTTATTGCTTTGGTGAATTTATGTTACTGTATAATAAATTCACTTAAAAGTACTAGATTATAGTTTTCCTACTAAAAGTGTAGTAAAACTATAAATTGCTTTTATAAAACGGGGTGTGGCGCAGATGGCTAGCGCGTGCGGCTGGGGGCCGCGAGGTCGCAGGTTCAAGTCCTGTCACCCCGACAAATAATTATGCCACAGGTAAACATTCATCCCTCATGGAATAAGGTTTTAAAATCAGAGTTTGAGAAACCGTACTTTAGTGACCTGACTTCTTTTGTCAAAAATGAATATAAAAAGGGTCAGGTTTATCCCCCTGGGTCCCAAATCTTTGCTGCCTTTGATCACTGTGCTTATGATAATGTAAAAGTAGTTATTCTAGGACAAGATCCATATCATGGTCCTAAGCAAGCCAACGGCCTTTGTTTCTCAGTCAGTAAAGAAGTCAGAACTCCACCCTCATTACAGAACATCTATAAAGAACTTCAGAGCGATCTAGGCAAAGAAATACCTACTCACGGCGATCTCCAGCATTGGGCAGAGCAGGGAGTCTTAATGCTCAATGCAACTTTAACGGTCAGAAAAGGTCAAGCCGCCTCCCACCAAGGTAAAGGCTGGGAAGAATTCACTGATGCCGTCGTGAAGCTACTTTCAGCAGAAAAAACAGGCTTAGTCTTTCTACTCTGGGGTAATTACGCTAAGAAAAAAGGTCAGGTAATAGATAGGAATAAGCACTTGGTGTTGGAGTCTGCTCACCCATCTCCACTTAGTGCACATAGTGGGTTTTTTGGTTGCAAGCATTTCAGCCAAACTAATCAGTACTTACTCCTACAAGGTAAAAAAGAAATAAAGTGGTAAAGTTAAAGCATGGGTATTAAACAAAAACTAAACTCCCTATATTCTCAACAGCGCAAGCTAACAGCAGCAAAAAATGTGGTCAAAGATCCGCGCATAAAAAGAACTTTAGAATTAAAGCAGCAGATGATGGGGCGCCGCATTGGTAGATATCAAGCGGAAGAGAAAATAGATAAGAGTTGAGTGTTACAATAGCCTTAATGCCAGCCTCTGATCAGTTTCAATTTATTTATAATCGTCTTAATTCTCAACAAAAAAAAGCGGTTAATAGCATTGACGGTCCAGTCATGGTCGTAGCAGGACCTGGTACTGGTAAAACTCAGGTTTTAGCAGCTCGAATCGCTAATATTTTACTCAAAACAGATACTAATCCTCGTTCGATATTAGCTTTAACTTTCACTGAGTCTGGTGCTAAAGAAATGCGCCAGCGATTGGTCAAGATGATTGGTAAAACTGGTTACTATGTGCAGATTAATACCTTCCACGCTTTTTGTAGTCAAGTAATTAAACTGCACCCAGAGTATTTTCCGATTGATCGGGCCAGTGAGCCGCTAACTGATCTTGAGCGCTACGATATTTTTCAGAAAATAATTGATGAGGTGGAGATTGAAGTAATTAAGCCACTCAATCGTCCCTACTTTTATTTAACAGATATCATGTACGCTATTTCCAATTTAAAACGAGAGGGATTTTTACCAGCTGATTTTAAAAAAGTGGTTGAGCAAGAGGAACAGCAGTTAGAGATTGAAAAAGATGAGCTAAAGAAAACAGCGCTCGCTAAACGCCAGCGCAATCTCACTAAGTGGCAAGAGTTAACTAAAATTTATGAGAGGTATCAGCAGCGCCTACGGTCTAGTTTGCGCTATGACTTTGATGACATGATTGCTTTGGTGGTAGAAGCTTTTGATAAACATGAATTATTACTACGCGAGTATCAGGAAAACATCCATTATTTTTTAGTCGATGAGTACCAAGATACTAATTCAGCTCAAAATAAAGTTGTCGATCAACTAGCTTCATATTGGGGTGAGGAAGCTAATATTTTTGTGGTGGGTGACCCCAATCAATCCATTTATCGTTTTCAAGGCGCATCGGTAGAAAATGTTTTGGGTTTTGTGGCGCGTTATCAGGAAGCTGAAGTAATAACTCTGGACATGGGTTATCGTTGTCCTCAAAATATTTATAATGGTGCCGCTAAATTAATCAGTCAGAATCAGTTAACGCAAGTTAGTGGGCAATTAGCCAAGTTTTCTTTTACTGAGCCACTTAAAAGTCAGATTAGTCAAAAAATTGACATCAATCTTTATCAAGCTCCTTCACAAACACTAGAAATTATTTATATCGCTGAAGAAATTAAAAAACTAAAGCAGCAAAATATTCCTTTAGATAAAATTGCTGTTTTGTATCGTCACAATCGTGATGCAGCTGAGATTCAAGAAATATTAGACAAGTGGGGTTTAAGTTATGAGATTGATGGCGGTAATGATTTGTTAGAAAACGAAGCTATTCGTCAGCTATTAACTTTTTTTCAGGTAATTAGTGATACTAGGACGGCCAAAGAAGATGAGCGCTTGTTTGAAGTAATGCGCTATGAGTGGTTGGGCTTGGATCAGATTTTAGTAATGAAAGTGGGTAGAGCAGCTGGTAAAGCTAAGCTGAGTATTTTTGAGTTGATTGAGTTGGGATTTAAAGAGTTTGTTAAATATGATTTGGGAGGCAAAGTTACTCAATCAGAGTTTGAGCAGTTGCTAATTTTTATTTCTCAGCTTCGTGGTTGGGGTGGTTTAGATGCAACGGTAATTTTTCCACAGTGGTTTGAAAAAGTAATTAAAGAAAGCCAGTACTTAGAGTGGGTACTTAACTCTGATTTGAAAACTGAACTATTAGTCCATCTCAACTCACTTTTCAGAGAAGTAAAGGCGTTGTCTCAAAGCCAATTAGGGTTAAATCTAGAGGGCTTTTTAGGAGCAATTGCGACTATGAAAGATCATAATATTAAGTTGAGTGTGGAAGATTTAAATATTAAGCAGAATGCGGTTCATCTTTCTACAGTCCATAAAGCTAAGGGCCTCGAGTGGGATTACGTATTTTTACTGCATTGCTTAGATAAAAAATGGGGCAATAATCGCATCCGAGAATTACTGCCCTTACCAGAGGGTTTACTAAAAAATAGTGACCTATCTGCCAAAGAGCAGAATGAAGATGAGCGTCGTTTGTTTTATGTGGCTCTGACTAGGGCTAGAAAACAAATTACTATTTCATCTCCAGAAACCATCATCACTGACAATCGTACCAAGGAAGTTATTGGGAGTATGTTTATCGAAGAGTTAAGAGATAGTGAGTCTAAGCTAGAAATTAGTTTAAAAGACATTCAGTCTACTAATATTATTGAAAATGCCGATGATTATTTAGCAAAGCTTTTACAACCAATAGAAACTAAAAAAATTAAAACTTCAGAGAAAGATTTTTATTCAGCGTTAGTTAAAGATTTTAAATTATCAGTAACAGCTCTCAACACTTATCTGCGAAGTCCTGAAGAGTTTGTAGAAAATGTTTTATTGCGGATCCCGCGAGCCAAACCAGAGCCAATGGCTTTTGGAAGCGCGATTCATTTAGCATTAGAAAAATTATTTAAAGTAATCCAAGATGAAAATAAAAAACCAGCTTTAGAGATAATCTTGAAAGAGTTTGAAGACTCATTAACTAAGGAATTAATGACCTCACAGAATTTTAAGCGACGCTTGCACTATGGGAAAGAGATTTTAGAACAGTATTATGAACAACTGGATGAGACTCAAATTCAGCCATTGTTTATTGAGCGCTTCTTTGGTTTTGGTTGGAGCAAGACTATGCTGGGCGACATTCACATTACAGGACGAGTTGATCGAGTGGATTGGTTAGATAAAGAAAAAAGATTGGTCAAGGTAATTGATTATAAAACTGGTAAAGCTAAATCTGA
>CAYXMW010000025.1:7536-8799 GCA_964466145.1 uncultured Pseudomonadales bacterium | reverse complement strand
CTAGAAGCCAATAAAAATGTTTCTGCACCCATGTCAATCAACCTCGGCAAAGCACCAGCTGCAGAATTAGTATGTAGAGTAGAGAAGACTAAGTGTCCAGTAAGTGAAGCTTGAATAGCCAAGCCGACAGTTTCTTCATCACGAATCTCTCCCACCATAATAATATCAGGATCTTGTCTCAAAAATGATCTTAAACCATTAGCAAAAGTCAAACCTGCTTGAGGATTTATCTGAACTTGATTGACACCGTTCATTTGATATTCGACTGGATCTTCTAGAGTTAAAATATTCACTTTAGGAGAGTTGATGATATCTAAAATAGAATAAAGGGTAGTGGTTTTACCAGATCCAGTTGGACCAGTAATTAGAACAATTCCATTAGGAACTTTAATAGCTTCTTTAACCCTGTTTAAAGCTAAACCATCTAAACCCAGGTCTAATAAAGTTGGCACCTTTAGATTTTTTTTCAACAAACGCATCATTACTTTTTCCCCGTGAACTGTGGGTAGAGTGGAAACACGCAAATCAACTTCGGCCCCCCCAGATTCAAAACTAAACCTTCCGTCCTGAGGAATTCTTTTTTCATCAATTTTCAAGTGAGATAAAATCTTAATCCTAGACACTACTGCATCATGAACTGACTTAGGTAAAATTAATTTTTCTTGCAAAATACCATCAATTCTGTATCTAATCCGAGTTTTTTCAATCTCTGGTTCAATATGTACATCAGAAGCCCGAGCTTTCATTGCAAATGACAAAATAGTTTCAACAATTTTAGTAATCGGAGCTTGTCTGACGACTCCTTCTGAAAGCTTAGATAAACCAACTCCATCTTTATCTTTCGCATCACTAGTTTCTTCCAAAGCCTTAGTAACTTCTCCAGATAAGCTCTGTGCATATCGCTCAGCAATTTTTTGCTCAATCTCAGAAGAAGAAGCATAGTGAACCTCAACTCTAAAACCAGTTTTTTGCTGAGCAAAATCAACTGCGGTCACATCTAGAGGATTTTGCATTGCCACCTTAAGAACTTTGTCCTCCTCACTAATCGCAAATGGCAACATCTGATATCTTCGAGCCACACTTTCCGGTAGAGCACTTAAGGCCTCTGGGGAGACTCCTATTTCCGAAATCTTAATGAATGGAATATTGTAAAAATCAGCTTTAGCTCTGGTTAAAACTTCTTCAGAAACAAGCTTTTTTTCTTTAATCAACGCTTCTATAGTCTGGCCGGTGCTTAGCTGCTCAACTGATAATTCATTTGCT
>CAYXMW010000025.1:5551-7436 GCA_964466145.1 uncultured Pseudomonadales bacterium | reverse complement strand
TTTGCTACTTCTTGAGTTAGGTGTTGCTGCGCAACCAAAACCTCTAGAATTGAATTAGGTTTTTGATTTTGAACAACGCTTGATTGAGCTACCGGCTGAACCACTGGTTGAGCTACTGGCTGAACTGAAACTGGTTGGATAGGTGGTACTTGGGCAGGTTCTGTCATACAATACAAGAATAATCTCATACCATCGAGACTATCTTCTTATACGATATACGATTCAAACATAATGAGCAACGACCAGACAACGAATAATCTTATCACGCCAATTATTTTGAGTGTTTCTCCGACTGCAAATCAAACTGAAATAGCAATTGAGTTCATTAAAGAACAATTGGGTTGGGACTTGGCTCTCAATTCACCTCAGCTAAGACTTATCAATCAAAAGCAAGAAACTATCTCGATAGAAATTATTAGAGACTTAATCAACGAACTATCTTATGCTTCTCACTTAGGTAAACCACGTGCTTTTATATTACTAGCAGCTGACCAACTCTCAATAGTAGCCCAACATGCATTTCTAAAATCTTTAGAAGAGCCACCCACAAATACATTATTACTATTGATTTCATCATCACAAAATAAACTACTTTCTACTATTAGCTCACGCTGCATATCTCACCTTCATCAGTCAGCTGCTGAAGCTTTTAATACTGAAGATCTATCCCCAGAACTAGAAAAGCTACTCAATGATCCAACAAATATCTCATACGCCCAATTAGTTGAATTGGCAAATAAATACACTGATAGAAACCAAGCCATGCAAATTATCCAACAACTTATATTTTCACTACACCAGCGTCAAACTAAATCCAAACAAATAATTAAACTACAGAATCAGCTTTTAACCACACTTAATAATTTACACGCTAACACCAATGTAAGATTGACCTTAGAAAATTGTTTTTTTACCATAAAAAACATATTTTAGAAACAGTGCTTTAGAATATTAATCTATAAAAACCCGATTTTGATACCTCTAAATGGCTTTCCTTAAGAGCTAGCTCTTTCTTTTTATGCTACAGTATGATAAAACAAATACCTCTATGAGAGTTTCAATTAAATACGACGCTAAACAAATTAAGTTGCTCCAAGGACTGGAACCAGTCCGAAAAAGACCGGGTATGTATATTGGTTCAACTGATGCCAAGGGTCTTCATCACTTGTCTAACGAAATCTTAGACAATTCAGTTGATGAGGCTATTGCTGGTTTTGGTAAAAAAATTCAACTCTTTAGAACAACTCCCAATGAAATACATCAGAAACTTAGCCCTAAGGGAGCTTTGGGTAATGAAGCTATCATCGTAGTCGATAATGGTCGTGGTATTCCTACTGGAAAGCATGAATCTGGTTTATCAGCTATGGAAGTAGTCATGACCAAGCTTCATGCTGGTGGCAAATTTGAAGAAACTGCCTATCAAGCCTCGGGTGGTTTACATGGTGTAGGATCATCTGCGGTTAATGCTGTTTCAGCAGCAATGCAAGTCATCTCTAAAAGAAACGATAAATATTATTATCAAACTTACTCTCAAGGTATACCAAAGAGTAAAGTAGTATTAATTAATGAATCAAAAGTTAAAGAACTATTTCCAACATCATCAAAAGAGTTTGTAAACTATCAAACAGGCACAATAGTTTGTTTTGTTCCTGACACCACTATTTTTTCTACCACCGACTTTAGCCAAAGTATTTTAACTCAAGTTGTTAAAGACAGAGCCTATTTAATGGCTGGTCTTTACTTCGAATTTATTGATTTAATCGAAGACAACTGTCAACACTTTTACTTTGAAAACGGTATCCGTTCATTGGTTACTCATATCAACATGACTCGGAAACCACTTCATAAAGTTTTTCATGCCGAAAAATTCTGGGAAGATGAAGAG
>CAYXMW010000025.1:3993-5451 GCA_964466145.1 uncultured Pseudomonadales bacterium | reverse complement strand
TCGGAAACCACTTCATAAAGTTTTTCATGCCGAAAAATTCTGGGAAGATGAAGAGAGTGGTATGAAAATTGGTGTCGAAGTAGCTCTCCAATATAACGACTCATTTGTTGAGCGAGTCGACAGTTACGTTAATGTCATCCGTACTCCAGATGGAGGAACTCATATCAATGGCTTTAGAACAGCTCTAAGCAGAGTTCTAAGAGACTACGCTGAAAAGAACGAGCTTCTTAAAACAGGAGAGGCATTTACCATTGATGACTCGATGGAAGGTTTAACCGCAGTGGTATTTGTTAAAATGTCCGCCAATGATCTCCAGTTTGAATCTCAAACTAAAGCCAAGCTAAATAATGCTGAGGCTCAACCAGCTGTTTACTATGTAGTTAAAGAAAGTTTCACCACTTTCCTAGAAGAGAATCCTAAGGTTGGTCGGATTATCGTTAACAAAATTTTATTAGCCTCTAGAGCTAGGCTTGCTGCTAGAGCAGCTAAAGATGCTGTGGTCCGAAAAGGTGTTTTAGAAGGTAGTTCTTTACCAGGAAAACTAGCCGATTGTCAGAGTAGAAAAGCAGATGAAGCGGAGATCTATATCGTCGAGGGTGATTCTGCCGGTGGCACTGCCAAACAAGGCCGTGATCGTAAGTTTCAAGCTATATTTCCATTGCGAGGTAAAATACTCAATACTGAACGAGCCAGACTTGATCGAGTAGTTGCTTTTGAAGAGCTCAAAAATTTGGTAATTGCCCTTGGTGCCGGAATTGGAGAAACTTTTGATATCTCAAATCTACGCTATCATCGTATTATCTTGATGAATGATGCTGATGTTGATGGTGAACATATCACTACACTGGGATTAACATTTTTCTTCCGCCATTTACCAGAAATAGTCAAACAAGGCTACTTATATGTAGCCGTGCCTCCACTTTACAAACTTTCTTATGGTAAGAATGAAAAGTATGTTTATACTGAAGATGCCAAAGAAGCAGCTTTCAAAGAAATAAAAAAAACTTATAAAGGAGTCATCAAAACCCAGCGTTACAAAGGTTTGGGTGAAATGAATGCCATCCAACTCTGGGAAACAACCATGAATCCAGAAACTAGAATTCTAAAAAAGATTACTATTGCTAATGCTGAAATTGCTGATCAAACTTTTAGTAACCTGATGGGTGACGATGTCGCCCCACGTAAAAAATTCATTCAAAAACAAGCTCAGTTTGCCAAAATAGATATTTAAAATATAACAAGTAAAAGTAGACTAAATATGCCAATCACCTACATCATCGGCCACAAAAAACCTGACACAGACTCAGTTGTAGCAGCCATGGCACTATCTCACCTTTACTCACGACGAGATTGTTTTGACTATCAACAACCACAAGCAGTCATTATTGATCCGTTAAACCCAGAAACTAAATATTTATTTGAAAAATTTGCAGCTGAAACCCCTAGACTTATTACTGC
>CAYXMW010000025.1:0-3893 GCA_964466145.1 uncultured Pseudomonadales bacterium | reverse complement strand
GCTAAATCAAATATTAGCTCTCTTAATAATGAAGAAATTGTCCAAAATGACTATAAGATTTATGAATTCTCTCAAAAAACTTTTATTAGTCAGCTTGAAACAGTCGAACAAAAGTCACTAATCACTGATAAAAAAGACCAGTTACTAGCAGCTATGACTGATGTCAAAAAGCAACAAGTTGTCGAGCTACTCTTCGTAGCAGTCACCGATGTACTTAAAGTAAACACAAAATTATTATTAGCTGGCGATAAAGAAGTCGCTATCGCTCAAGCAGCCTTTGGTGGAACTGCGATAAATAATATCTTAGACATTGGACCAAAAATGTCACGTAAAAAAGAAATCGCTCCAGCAATTGAAGAGGTACTAAAAGCAAAATAAATAAACTATGACTGACCAAGATAATCAACCTCAAGAAGAAACAATGAAAGATAAATCCATACTCAATGGTGATGCCGCTAAAATCGGTACCATTGAAAAAACTAAGTACGGCAAAATGAATTACATCTCAATTACCAAAGAGATGAAGAAATCTTATTTAGATTACGCTATGAGCGTCATTGTTTCCCGAGCACTGCCAGATGTTAGAGATGGTCTGAAACCAGTCCACCGTCGTATCTTATTCTCGATGTATAAAAGTGGCATTCATCATCGTAGTTCCTATAAAAAATCGGCACGTATTGTCGGTGATGTCCTAGGTAAATATCATCCTCATGGTGATGCTCCTGTTTATGGAGCCTTAGTCAGATTAGCTCAGGACTTTAGCATGCGTTATATGCTCATTGATGGCCAAGGTAACTTCGGTTCAGTCGATGGAGATAGCCCAGCCGCCATGCGTTATACCGAAGCTAGAATGGCTAAAATTTCTCAAGAGTTGCTTCAAGATTTAAATAAAAACACCGTTAAATTTTTAGACAATTTTGATGGCTCGCTGCAAGAGCCTTATGTTCTACCAGCTAAACTACCCAACTTATTACTAATGGGGGCTGAAGGTATTGCTGTGGGTATGGCTACTAAAATCCCGCCGAATAACTTGACTGAGGTTTGTGAAACAGTCATCGAGATGATCAAGGGTGGTAAAGCAACTGTTGATGAAGAAGTTGCTGCTCGTGTCGATAAACTTAAAACTCAAATTGAAGAACAATCAAAAGCTGATAAACATAAAATAACCAGCTCCAAACTAATTGATTTATATCTTAAAGAAGATGCTGCTAAATTAGCTGGAGAATTCCAGGCTGAAATTACTTTTGATCAGATCATGGATCATATCCAAGGTCCAGATTTTCCCACTGGAGGTATTATTTACGACTTTAACAGTATTAAAGAAGCTTACCAAACGGGTAAAGGCAAAGTAGTTATTCGGGCTCAAGCTAGAATTGAAGAAGGAAAACCAGGCCGATTTAAAATTTTAGTAACTGAGCTGCCATACCAGGTCAACAAAGCCAGATTATTAATGAAGATTGCCGACCTAGTTAAAAATGGTCGTATCGAAGGTATTCGTGATCTTAATGATGACTCTGATAGAACTGGAATGCAGATCACGATCGACCTTAAAAAAAACTCCCGACCAAAAGTAGTTCTAAACAAACTCTTTAAATACTCCCAGCTTCAAACTAGTTTCCCAGTTAACATGGTGGCTTTGTCTAGTAATGGCACTCCACAATTAATGAATGTGAAACAAATTTTGAGAGAATTCATTAATCATCGCCAGCTAGTGGTTGTTAGGCGTAGTCAGTATGACCTAGCTGAAGCCAAAGATAGAGCCCATATCCTAGAAGGATTGCTAATTGCTCTCAATAACTTGGATGAAGTTATTGCCACCATTCGTAAATCTAAGGATACTGATACCGCTAAAAAATCATTAATGACAGAATTTGAGCTGACTGAAATCCAGTCTATTGCGATCCTAGATATGCAACTCAAACGACTGGCTGCTCTAGAACGACAAAAAATTGAAGATGAGTATAAAGCCATCAAGAAAACTATTGATGACCTCCTAACTTTAATCAATGACCCTAAAGCTATCTTAAAAGTTATTACCAAAGAGACTCAACAATTAATTACTGATTATGGAGATGAGCGTCGCACTAAACTAATTAAAGGTAAAGTAGGTGAGTTTAATGAAGAAGACCTGGTGGCCAACGAAGCAGCGGTGATTACCATGACTGAATCTGGTTACATTAAAAGAATGAGTCCCTCCGCTCTGAGATCTCAATCTAGAGGTGGTAAGGGTGCCAAAGGTCTAAACATGAAAGATGAAGACTTAGTAAAATCAATTGTCTTTACGGAAACTCATGACAATTTACTCATGTTTACCAACCAAGGAAGAGTTTTCGAGCTTAAATCATTCCAAGTGCCAGAGTCCAGCCGTCAAGCTAGAGGCACCGCTATGGTTAATTTGATTAACCTAAAACCAGAAGAAAATGTCCAATCAATTTTAGTTGTAGATCTAAAAAAAGATCAAGATAAATCTATTATCTTAGCAACTAAAAATGGATTGGTTAAAAAAAGCTCAGTCAAGTTATACGAAAATATTCGTCAAACAGGTATCATCGCCATTACTCTTAATAGCAATGATGAAGTTGTTAGAGGACAGCTTGCTGGCGGTCAAGATCATATTCTACTCACTACCAAACAAGGTAAATCCATCCGCTTCTTAGAAAAAGAAGTCAAAAGCTCTAGTCGTGACACTAAGGGTGTTAAAGGTATTACTCTTAAAAAAGATGATTATGTCATCGGTATGGAAGTTTTTTCTGATGAAAAAGAAACCATTGATAATAAAACTGTCGACAGGCAACTTTTAGTTGTGACTGAGAATGGTTTGGGGAAACGTACCAAGCTAAAGGCTTACCCAGTTCAAAAACGTTCTGGGATGGGTGTCAAGGTAGCTGATGTCACCAAAAAGACTGGTCTCATCTCTTCAGTACGACTAGTTAAACCTACTCATAAGCAATTGGTGATCGGTACTAAGTCTGGACAGACTATTAAAATGCCAATTACTAAAAAATCTATTCCTACTTTGACTCGCCCCACTCAGGGAGTTATTCTGATGAGACTTAAAAAGGGTGATAAAGTTGTAGCCGTTACTCTTACCGAAGAGATTGAAGAAAAAGGGGAAAAATAAAAATTTGTGGACCTGAGGGGATTCGAACCCCTGACCTCCTGTATGCCATACAGGCGCGCTAGCCAACTGCGCCACAGGCCCCTTAAATTTATTGAGTTTGTATTTTAGCATGGATTAAAATTTTACAGTAGAGTAGAGAAAATTAACCCTCTCTTTTATATCAAAATCGTTCTTTTGTATTAATTAATGAATCATTAATCATCTAATTATATTTATCTATTTATTAATATAATTAAATAGATCAACTAAGTTTTAAGCATTCCTATTTTTACAGAATAGAGAAGTACTTAAAAAATACCCATAAATTACACCGATATATCAATATTAATATTTTTATACCCCCTATTAGCAGTCATATTAACTATCTGCTAATGACCAATAACAAAAAATCCATTCAAAGCAGCTAAAACTATAAATTTGAATGGTATTCTTTATGCATTTTTCTTAACTTTGGTCGAGTTACATGAGTATAGATTTGAGTAGTAGCAATATTCTTATGACCCAACATTTCTTGCACATCTCGAAGACCAGCTCCGTTTGAAAGTAAGTCTGTAGCGAAAGTATGCCTAATACCATGAGGGCTAATCTTAACTGGCAATTTTGCCTGCCGCACATATTTATCTACAATACGCTGTATACTTCTAGTAGTTAATCTCATTGACTCACCATCTTCAAAAAGCTCCGGTTTACTCCCAGAAAAACGAATAAACACCGGTCGCCACTCATCTTCACGACTACCCAGCCATCTTTCCAACCAGGCAGCAGCCCGATC
>CAYXMW010000024.1:0-8884 GCA_964466145.1 uncultured Pseudomonadales bacterium | reverse complement strand
AGCACATCATAGGGTTGTTTCATCTGGAAAGTAAGCTTTCCATCCATCAAAATAAAGTTCTGACCAACCTCTAAAACAAGCTTTCTTTTCTCCTCTGGTGATCCCTTATCAATAATGTCTTATCTATATAAATTTGTAATTTTCTATTTGCGACTTATTACAAGATTCCCCATCACTAGAAAATCCATTTCTGTTTTAATAAAACAATTATAAGCATCTTGCGGAGTGCAAACAATCGGCTCATTATTATCGTTAAAAGAGGTATTAATCACTATTGGTATGCCTGACAGTTTCTCAAATTCTTTAACTACGTCAAAAACCAAATCATGGACATCCTTAGTAATTGTTTGCAAACGAGAACTTCCATCATAATGAATAGCTGAAGGAATTAATTTCTTTTTTTTATTCTTAACCGTTCCAATCATCAGCATGAAAGGATTTCTAATATTCTCTCGGAAGTAATTTCCAACTTCATCTTCTGGAATTAAAATACCGTATGGCCTAAACCATTCTCGATGCTTAACTTTTTGATTAAGCAGCTTTTTGATATCTTTATTGCAAACATTGGCCAGAATAGATCGGTGACTAAGTGCTCTTGGCCCAAATTCCATTCTTCCTTGAAACCAAGCAACTATCTTATTTTCATTGATTTTCTTTGCTACAAATATTGCAAGTTTCTTATCTGACATTTTTCTAAAAATCACACGATTTTTTCTTAATACTTGCAGAATTTCTTTTTCTGAAAATTCTGGTCCAAGAAAAGCATGTTCCATTTTAAAAGATGATCTGGGCTTATCTAAAAAGTGATGATAAGCATATAAAGCAGCTCCCAATGATCCTCCGGTATCTCCAGCAGCTGGCTGAATAAAAATTTCTTCGAATGGAGTTTCTTCCGAAATTCTAGTATTAGCAACACAATTTAAAAATGTCCCGCCAGCTAGACATAATTTTTTCAGTTTGGTTTCCTTATAAATATAATTAGCAATTTTTAAAATAATTTCTTCCACTATTTTTTGTAAACTAGCAGCAATATCAAAATACCTCTGCTCTATATCTTCCTCATAAGTTTTACCCATTTCTCTCGCTGATCCCAATAATTCTTCCAGATTTTTGCTAAACATTCTCTTACCCTTATTGAAACGAAAATATTTTTCATCTAGCTGAAAACTGCCATCTACTTTTATACGAACTATTTTTTTAAATTCATTTAGATATTTTGGTTCACCAAGCGCCGCAAAAGCCATTACTTTACCCTCTCCACTATTGGCTTTAAAACCTAAATAGGTAGAGACTGCCGTATAAAGAAGGCCGAGTGAATTTGGATAACTTAATTTTTTAACAAGTTCTATTTTATTATTTTTTCCAACACCTATTGTTAGGGTGTCATATTCACCTACTGCGTCAGAAGTAATAATCGCCGCCTCTTTAAAAGAAGATGGATAGAAGGCACTACTTGCGTGCGAATAATGATGAGGAGCATATAGAACTTTTCCCTTGTAACCAATTTGTTTTTCTATCTCAATCGGTAAAGATAAGCGTTCTTGTAACCAATGGGGCATAACTCTTAAAAAATTATTAAGTGAAAAAGGATAGTTTTTTAAATGATCTTTGATGACTCTTTCAAATTTTAAATATGGTTTTTCATAAAAAACTATTAGATCTATATCTTGAACTGTAATTTTTGCCTGTTTAAGACAAAAGTTAATAGCCAAAATTGGGAAATCTGAAGAAGCTTTAATCCTATTGAAGCGTTCTTCCTGAACCGCCGCCAATACCACACCATCAAATAAAAGAGTAGCTGAACTATCATGATAAAAACAAGAAATCCCTAAAATATACATTTAAACTCCTGCATAAAGAAAAGAAATAATAACTGCCGGTCCTATTTGATAAACTAAAATTGCCAAAACTGCCAAGCATATTAAAATTGGACTTAAAAAGAGCAATTTTCTTTGTCTAATTAAATGCAACATTTCTTTAAAAATAAATTTAATTTTTTTCATTTTTATCCTTCGCTAATTTTTAATAGAATTTTCATTAATAAAACCCCAATTTTTGATTATAGTTGACTTAATATTTTTCGCTAAGAATTCATTGTATTCTTTGTTAAGATGACCAAAATCACCAGCAAAAGAATCAGCAAAAACGACATCGTAACCTTTTTCTTTCACAAGATCTTTAAAATTTTGCTCATTATCAACAATGAAAACGTCTGGCTTATCTTTAAAAGATAGCTCTAAAGGTCTAGCGTTACGTAATGGATATTGCACGGCTATTAGTGGAATATTTCTTTCATTTAATATTTCATAGATCTTACTATAGTTATAATTATATTTCCTTTCCTCAAATTTGAGGCTATAAGCCTCCTGCCAATAAGAATCAGCTAATGTTTCTTGGCCCATGTCATGATAAAGTTGGGCTACTTCGACTAAAACAACACTGTCTCTACGCCATTTCTCTAGAACTTTTAAATTCTCTAGAATTTTTAAATAAAATTTTTCTGCTTCTTTAAGATCGCCTTTTTCCCTGTAATACCTAGCTATGAACATAGCTGGAGCTGATTCATCAGGCATCAGAGCCAAAGCTTTTTCTAGATAAATTAGCCTATCTTTTTTGACTTCGTTTCTTTGAAATTCATAAAATAATGATAAATCTATAAATACCCCTCCATTTTGTACTTGATAGCGATCAATATCTTTTTCTATTTCTGCGACTATTTTTGCTCCGTAGGGTAGCTTTGGAGCAACTCTTATCAAGGCCATATATGCCTTATGAGCTGTCTTATCAAGATCTAATGCTTTTTTTGAATAAGCCAAAACTTTTGCAACATCTGGATTTCCCAGGGAGTACACAATGCTCAAATCTGCAAAGACAAACGCGTTAAACGGATTGTATTCAAGTGCTTTATTGTAATATTTAACAGCTAAATCTCTTTGAGATTTAACGTCTAGATCTTGTTTTTCAGCCAACTCCATACACGATTTGTCTGAGTCACATGTCTCTTCTTTAATTTTTTCATTTTGCCGTTTAATTTTGTCTTTAATATCCGTGATCAAAAATTTGATTAATCTATAAACTCTTGATTTAGATAGAAGACTATTACTTTCAATACCAGCCGTTTCTTCATACACGACCACTCCTATGTCATTAATTCCCATCATTGATATTACTAAATCAGGATGATATTTTTCTAAATTTGCCTCTAAGCTATCTAGGATCCTGGTTGAATTGATACCAATTATGCCCTCATTAACAACTTTAAAATTTTTACTCAAATGTGCCTTATTCAATAAATCATCTAAAAAACCCGGCCATGACAGATCTTTGTTACCAATAATTAGCGAAGCCGTAGTTGACTCTCCAATACATAAAATAACAAATTCATCACCGTTTTTAACCGTATTTCTTCTTAGCTGGATCAATCTTTGAGTTTTTCCATAAACAAATAAGGCTAATTCAAAAAAAAGCCAAATAAAAACTATTCCTAAAAGAAAAACTGACAAGTTCTTTGCTAAAGATGGAGAAACTTTTTTTATCTTAGATATAATTAAAGAAAATTTCTTTTTGCTTTTGAATTTTAATGAGAATTTTTTTTTAGTCTTTGACATTATTAAGTAATTCTATATTTGATGAAAAAAAGATTCCTTAGTTGGATTGAGTTCCATTTTTTCCCAAAAGCTATATTTTGAAATAAATTTTTTATCAAAAAATTGCATTTTAAAAATAAAAGCAAATATTTTAGTTAAACCAAAAGCAAAAATATATAGTAGTATAAGCAATACAAAAAGTAAAACTTTTTGCACTAAACTAACATAAGCTTCTACAATTTTTTTTATTTTTTTCTTCATATTTTACAGTCAATTTCTTTTAAAATAGAGTTTACATAATTTTTATCAAAATCAATTTTTAATTTTTGCAAGGCTTCTTCTCTAGAAATTTCACCACTCCTAATCATCTTACTTATTTCTATGGTGTAATGAGAAAAACCAAAATTTTTCATTGATAGAAAAACATTAGGAAAGTTGAGCTGACAATTAGTTGTACCCAGTGGATAGCTTTGATTAATTTGTTTCCAATCCAGCTCTTTTTTTAAAAGATTTAAATTATCTTCAGGCTTATCATCAATAAACCAATGAGGTGATAGAGAAGTAATTTTCTGTTTTTTTAAAGCTTTTTTAATCGCTTCTTTTATATTCAGTGGAAAGTCTTTATATTTTGGAATTTTACGTAAATTATTTCGAATAAACTCTTTAGTTTCACTTGATAAATATTCATATTCATTGAACAAACTGTTTTCAGAGCTAGATTGTTCTTTTCTCCAACCACCTATGATAATGGGAATTTTATAACTAGCAGCAGTGTCATAACTTAGCTTGAAATACCACAGCGAGCAAATCTGACAAATAGTTGTCTTTGTCTTGCTTTCAATAACTGCACGAAAAGCATCCTTCATGAAACTGGTTTTAAAATATAACCAATCAGCTCCTAACTTTTTTGTGGCATTTCTGACATTTTCTATAGCCTGACCATTTTCAAAACCATGATCAAAAGTAAAAACCAACACCCTTAACTTAAATTTCTTAACCATATAATAAAGAGCTAAGATGCTATCTTTCCCTCCACTACACATCACCATGCAGTCGTAGTCTCCCTTGCCTTTATTACTTTGTAAAATTTTTTCAAAATCTGTTTCTAGATAATTATCTTTTTGATCAACTTTTTCATCATGTCGGTGACATATGTTACAAACACCCTCAGAATCCAAAAAAATGCTTTCTCCTGACTCAGGCAAAACGCATCTCTTACAAATTTCAGATTTATTTAAGCTATCCATGACAGCATTCTTTAAAAAAAAATTGATATTGTCAAGGATCTAAAGCTTAATTATAGTTACATTTCTTAAAAACCAACTAAAAAAAACTATTACTCTTAAAGCAACAGCAAAAACAAACCTCAATGAAAGACCTGGAAATTTCTGGTCTGATAAAAATCTAGCTATAAAAGAATACTTGCCAATAATCACTCAACTTCTAAAGATACAATCAGCTTTCATTCGAAAATATTATTTTTTCAGATCATCCAACACTTACTTTTAAAGAGCAATTTGGGGGAAAACTAAAGCAAGAACAATGATGACGATAACTAATAAAAGGATAGAAGGAGTGATAATTTTTTTCATATTTTTCTCTAAATTATTAAGTATTTAATATGATTCTAGGCTTTTTTTATAACTTGTCGAATAAAATATTTTATAAATAGGGTATCCTAAATAAATCATAAATAATTAACTGTTGGAGAATAAATAAAGAAATCTTCATTTTCTATAAAGAAAGTTCGTATTTCGTTGATTATTGCCATCACCTATGTTTTTAACTGTCATCCAGCTTGTCTTTCTCATTCTTTTTACCCGCCAAATAATTATTGTATTGATTGCGTGGTGGACTGGGACTCAATCTGACGTTCCTTTTCAATCTACTAAAAAATCTGTCCTCAAAAAATTAACTAAATACTTAAAAATAAAACCCAACCAAAAAATCTATGACTTAGGTAGCGGGAGTGGACAAGTTGCGTTTTTCTTAGCTCAAAATACCGCTGCAAATATTATTGGAGTAGAGAAGAACAAACCACTTTATTTAATTTCAAAATTTAAAAACCTTCTTTATCCTCAGCTCAAAATTAAATTTATTAACCAAGACTTGTTCGGAATAAATCTTTCAGACGCTAATACCATCTATACTTATTTTTCACCTCGCGCCTACAAAAAAGCTCAGCCAAAATTTGAACAAGAACTTAAATTAGAAACTATTTTAGTTGCCTGGAGATATCCTTTTAATAGCTCAAAATTTAAACTAATTCACCAAATTAAAGATCGTCACACCATGTACATCTATCAAAAACAACGCTAAACTGATGTGTATATGTCTAACGCACAAACCTTCCTCACTTTATTTAATAAAATTGAACATTTTCTAGACCAGCTCAATCAGTCAACGGAGCATTATGGATTTCGCCGGCTAGTGGATAACTTAAGCAAAGATAATGATTTAGTTGCTAACTACAAACTAGAACTAGTTGATTATTTAGAACTACGCAATGCCATTGTTCATAAATCTACTGGCAAGCCAATTGCTGAACCATATCCAGAAGTAATTAAAAAAATGGAGCAAATCTACGACGCCCTGTCAAACCCACCTAAAGCAATGAAGATTGCTACTAAACCAGTATATTTTTGTACTACAAAAACACCAATTGTGGAAATAATTAAAGAAATGAATAGCAACTTTTACACCTCTATTCCTGTTTACCATCAAGATCAATTCATTGGGGTTTTCTCTGACAACTCACTCACTAGATGGTTGGCTCATATAAATAAACCATTAGACTTAAAAAATATTTTAGTAAGCCAAGCTCAGGACTATATTGATAAAGCAGATAATAAATTTAATAGCTATAAATTTATGAATGCTAAAATTGATGTTTTTACAGTTAGACAAGCCTTCGTCTCATTTACTAAAGAAAAAATGCGCCTCGGCGCCATCTTTCTTACTCAAACTGGCAATAAAAATGAAAAAATCCAAGGCATCATCACCCCCTGGGATTTACCCAAGATAAGTGAATAGATATGAGTGAAGAAGAAAAAGAAATTCAAAAAAAAATCGATGACTCTTCTCAACTTTCATTTGATAGAAATAGTATTGCTGAAAACTCTACTAAAGTAGTTAAACAAATAGCTAAACTACTTAATCTAGAATTTGATGATGGGGAAAAAGATAGCGATTATTTTTTATACCTACTACTCCATGATTATCTTTTAAGTAGGACTCTTAATATAGAGTGGCAACAAGCAATAAGAAAAGCTTTTTTAGGAGTTGAATTATTATACAATTTCAATACCAAAGCTAGCGTTGATAAACTAACTCAATTATGGAACGTCCGAGCCACAGAAGACAGATTCGAAGAGGTTGTAAAACTGATTAATAAAAGCGAAGAGACAGATCACCCTCAAAAAGGTTTTATATGTTTTGTTGATGCCGATCATTTTAAAGAAATTAATGATACTTATGGACACAAAGCTGGAGATGATTTATTAAAGAAGTTGGCTTTATTGCTCAAGGATAATACAAAGTCAATGACTGACTTTACATCAAAAATTGGTGGTGATGAATTTACAATGATTTTTACTTTTCCAAAAGCTGATGAAGAAAGAATGAGGGAAAGAATAATTAAAATTCATGAAAAAATTAAAGAAAATCTTTTCATTGAGATTGGCGGTAAAAGAATTTATCTCAGAGTATCTATTGGAGTAGCAATAATAACTGAGAATTCTCACTATGAAGAAGCTAAGGAGAGGGCAGATGCTCGATTATATGAGGTTAAAGGACAGGGTAAAAACAAAGTTGTCTTTGAAGATTCTATTCTAGAAAAAAGCAAACACTAGCAAGCAAAGCCTATGCTTTATTAAAAAGATTTTTTTAGGGATAAAAACGTGAGCGGAAGACGGGACTCGAACCCGCGACCTTCTCGTTGGCAACGAGATGCTCTAGCCAACTGAGCTACTTCCGCATGCCTTACAACTTTTCAGTTGTAAAAAAATATTATAACAGTTTTATATCAAAGCGTGAGTGTTATTTGCTAGCAACTCTATCCATTTCATAATCTTAATATTCATTTCCGTACTAGAAAAATAAACATTGCACATACCATATTTAACCCTCCTTTTAGTCATTTTAGATCTACTCTCTAATTCTTGAGTCTTAATAAATTGATTCTTGGGTATTTTTAATTGTTTTGACCAAAAATCTAGAGATTTTTCTTTATTATGATCTTCATAAATAAACATTTCTCCCCGTAATTTGGAGCTGGGAATTTTAAGTGAGATTTTAAAAAAACTTACAACTATTTTTAACATATCAACGTCGGTATTTATCAATCCAACTCGACCATTATTTTGTTTGCTTCCTTCACCCCAATAAAGTGATAAGCCAATGAGAAATAATGGATCATGAATCAATTTTTCAAATTCTTGTTTTGCCTCTTTTTTATATCTGTTATGCCGCCCAATAGTCTCTAATTTGCGAGATTTATTAATTTCTATCAATCTGTTGGTGTGAACTTTAGCCCATTTTTGCTTTAATTGCTCACCAATTGCTCGAGACCATTTCTGGCCAGAAAACCACGAACTTAAAGTACTTTTTGAAACCCCAATTTCCTTGTATATTTCTGAATAACTCTTACCGGATTTTCTTAATTCTATTGCTTTTGATTTTAAAATGTTTGTCTCAGTCATTCCTATACTAGGATATAATCATTGGTACAAAAAATCAATAATTTGTGAACACCGATAAGAGCAGCTATACTTACCCCCATATGTCACTTTTAAAAACAAGAACTAATGCTAGTAAATTAGTCTCCAATTGGGGTGCCTGGGCAGTAATTGGCTTTTTCAATTTTTTAAAAAGTCTAGTTAAAATGGCATTTGGTAAACGATAAATATCTAATGCACAAATTAATTTGTGCCAAGCTGAGGAGTCGAACCTCAATCCCATGTTTTTCAGACACGTGCCTTGACCACCTTGGCTAGCTTGGCTTGAACTTACCTATTCTATGTTGTTTTTAACGTGGACTCAAGAGGACTCGAACCTCTGACCTCTTCGATGTAAACGAAGCGCTCTAACCAACTGAGCTATGAGTCCGTCTATTTGTGCCCAGGAGAGGACTTGAACCTCCACGGATTGCTCCATACGCCCCTCAAGCGTACGCGTCTACCGATTCCGCCACCTGGGCTAAATTGTTAAACATCATGAAGTGCCGAAGAGAGGACTTGAACCTCCATGAGCTTGCGCTCACACGTACCTGAAACGTGCGCGTCTACCAATTCCGCCAC
>CAYXMW010000023.1:2017-9600 GCA_964466145.1 uncultured Pseudomonadales bacterium | reverse complement strand
CCAAACATCAAAAGTTAAATCTGGCTGGCTCCAACCCAATAAGTCTTGAGCTAACACTAAATGACCAGAACTAGAAACCGGTAAGAATTCAGTTGCCCCTTGCACTACACCCAATAAAATTGCCTCAAAACTAGTCATGGATTAAGCTCTATTTTTTTCTAACTTCTTTAGAAGTTTGCTTATACCACTTGGAAAATATATCTTTCACCAAATGCTGTCCACCTAAGCCAATAGCTAAACCAAGGCCAAGAGAAAGCATCACAATGAAACCGACAAACATGACCATGATAAACTCACTGGCGATCCCTAGCTCGTTAATAGCAGCCAAGACTACAATGATTAATACTAAGTAGCTAGAAACCTTACCTAAAAGCCTGGCGCTTTTCCCATCCACACTCATAATTGAACCTTTAACTAAACTCTCAACTACTCCAGCTATGAGAAGACCAAAGAAAAGCACTAAAATAGATGAAATTATTCGTGGCACATAAGTCAGCACTCTATCCAATACATGAGTTAGAGAAGACAAACCTAAAACTGAAACTGTGGAGTGAATTACCACCAACATTAAAATCCAATAAACAATACTTCCTAAAACACCTTCTATTTTTTCACCAAACTCAGCGTTTTTAAAGAAATGCTCTACTGGAGTGTTTTTAACCCAACTAGAAACCTTTAATGTTTCTAATAACTTAACGACTAACTTCTTCAATCCCTTAGCAACACCAGCTCCAATTATTAAAATTAAAATAGCAGCAGCTAATCTAGGTAGGAAAACTGAAATTCCTGTTAGAGTTTCTGTTGCTAGGACAGAAAGCGACGCATAAAGTTGTGACATAGTTACTTCCTTTTATCTATATTCATTCATTATACCCACAAATTTGAGCAACCTGTAAGCCGGATTCTGTTTTAGACAATGATCTATCTAAGCCTGGGACATTATCACCATGATAGGGAACAACTCCATTGAGGTGAAGATCGCCAGTCGCAGCAAGTGAGGAATGCCTTCCTCCGCCAAGGCGGAGAATACCCAGAAGCTTGATCGTTTCACCCGACGCCACTCGGATCGTCACTGAGGCTCTGTGCTCACCTTTTGTTCAGCTGTCCGGACTTTCCTCCCCATCAAGTGCAGGCACAGATGAGGCCATTGTCCGGTTGCTCACCCCAAGTGTAACACACTTTTAAAAAATTAAGAAAGAATTAGGTCTTTAAACCAGGTTGAATAAATTGACCGAATCACAATATAAACTGGAATAGCTAACAAGGCTCCAATCACCCCAGCTATTTCCAAACCAATCAAGATACTCATAATTGAGATAAGTGGACTCACATCAACATTATCCTTCATCACTTTGGGCACTAATAAGTTATTCTCTAATTGCTGAACTAAAATATAAAAAACCAATACTACTAATCCCATTGCTGGGCCTCCAGTAATTATGGCAATAATAATTGAAGGAACAGCAGATAGAGTTGGACCTAAATTAGGCAATATTTCTAGAAAAGCAGCCAATAGTGCCAGTGGAGCTGCGTAGGGAACTGAAAGTAAGCTTAAGCCTATGTATGTAACTAACCCGATTACCAACATTAGAATCAATTGCCCTCGCACCCAACCACCCAATTGATACTCCAAAGAATCAATAAACTCCTTGGCATTTTTAAGATGCTGCTTATTCTTAGTAAACCAAGCAACTCTTAAATGAATTCGTTTGCGATCTATCATCAAAAAAAGTGAAATTACCAACACGGTTGTAAATGTAAATATACTTGAAAAAGTAGAAATAATAATTGAATAAATAGTATTAACTGAGTTACCTAACTGATCAATAATGCCACTTAACTCAGTTAAGTTAAAACTAAAATTAACGATTTCTTCTTGCAACCAAGGTAAGTTAAATACTCTCACAAATTGATATAGCTCTCTAGCCAGGGGAGGAACCAACAATCCTATTATAGTTGAAATACCCACAAACACTAAAATATAAGTCGTAATTATAGCTAAAAATCGAGGGAACTTTAATTTCGCCTCCAGCTTATAAACAAAGGGGTTTAAAGCCACCATGACAATAAAACCCAAGAAAAACAATACTAAAATATTACTAATTTGATAAAGAAAATATAAAAATAATAGAAAAAAAATAGTAAAAATAACTATTGATGGAGAGATTGAAGTATTTTTTTCATTTTGGAAAAGTTTCAGCATAAATTTAGTATATAAGTAAACGCCTGTGGTTTCCACCCAGACTCATTAGTCTCAAACCAAACCACGTCTCGATGCTTCCACCACGTTAGCTGACGCCTGGCATACTGCAGCTCATGTAATGTCCATTGAGATAAACACTCTTCTTTGGTAAAAAAACTATTTAAATATTGGCTAATTTCACTTACTCCTAAAGCACTGAATGCCGGTAGTGACCAATCATCATATTTTTCTTGAAGTTTTTTTACCTCACCCACAGCTTCTGCTAAAAATCTTTCTTGAACTCGTTGTTTTATTTTTTGTTCAATTTTAGCTAACTCTTGATTTAATCCAATATAGATCTGCTCTAAATTTAGGACTGAATGGTTATTTTTCTGCTGAGTTGTAGCCAATCCGATCTCAATTAATCTAATCAGTCTTCTGGGGTTATTGAGATCTGAGTTATTCATTTTAGAGAAACGCGTTGGATTAACTTCCTGCGCCCAACTCTGTAAATCTTCCAAATCCATCTGCTCAGCTTTTTTCCTCACCTCATCATCGGGCTTAACTCTTAAAGTAGCATCTAAATTTAGCAATTGATCATGATATAAACCTGTTCCACCCACAATCATGATTAATCGATTTTCTTGCTTAGCTAATTTCATAACTTCCCAAGCTAAATCTTGAAAGTGAGTGAGTGACCATTCTAAGTCTGGAGAAATAATGGAAACTCCATGCAAGTTAACTTTACCTTTAGTAAAAAATGGATAAGTTAATTTTTGATTTTGACTCAAACTAAAATCAGCGGGAACATCTACACCTGAAATTATTTCTAAACCTTGATAAATTTGTCTTGAATCGGCTGAAATCAAATCAATGCCTGAGTAATTTTTATTTTTTAAAATTTCCTCAGCTAACTCCAAAGTAAATGAAGTTTTGCCCACTGCGGTCGAGCCAACGATTGAAAATATTATCAGATTACCTTTGGTCTTTCTTTTAAATTATCTTTATTAATTATTTGATCTAAAATTTCCCAGCGCTTTTTTTTGACATGATGAGGAATGTTATCAGGATAAATTTTCCAACCAGCGGTGCCAGGACGAGGAGAGTAGATGGCCACAAAACCCACTTTCCAGTTCATTTGTTTAGCCAAATCCACAGTTTCTTGAAATTCTGCCTCTGTTTCTCCGGCGAAGCCAACCACAATATCGGTGCCAATCACAATCTCAGAATCTACTTGTTTAAGTTTCTCCACCACCTCAATGTATCTCTCGCGGGTATAACCCCTGTTCATCCGATAAAGAACCGCATTGCTACCAGATTGAATAGGTAAGTGGACATAACGATCAATCTTCTTGTTACGACCAATTTCCTCGATTAACTCATCATGAAAATCCCAAGGATTGCTGCTCATAAATCTAATCATCTTAATCTGCTTAAATTCAGAAAGGTCTTGTAGTAATTTCACAAAAGGAGGTGTGCCCTGGGGTTTTAAATATTGTGACTGATTATCTGGTAAGTCGGCTCGTTTATAATTTTTGTTTTCCATCATCATTTTCCGGAAACCGATTCCTACTTTTTCTAATCCCCAAGAATTAACATTCATTCCCAATAAAGTAATCTCCTCATAGCCTCGCTCCACTAAATCTTGGACCTCTTGCATAATTTCTTCTTTACTTCGAGATTTCTCCCGCCCTCGAGAGTAGGGCACAATACAGTAGGTGCAAAAAGAGTTGCAACCAGTAGAAATTGGAACCCAAGCGTGTTTTTTATCTTTGCGAATAGCAGCTTGGTTAAAGCCAACTTCATTAATGGGCAAGATCTCATCAACGGCTGGTAATTTTTCTAGTAATTTTTGATGCCCATGATGGACCATGCAGCCAGTCATAATAATCTTGGGCTTAGGTTTAGATGACTCTTTAAAATACTCGGTGACGTTATATAAAAATCCCTGAGCTCTGTCTTCGGCTCGCTGTCGCACTGCGCAAGTGTTGATCACTAACTCATCACACTCTTGCCAAGATTTAGCCTCAACAAACCCACGCGCTTGATAATCGCCAGCAATTCGCTCTGAATCAGATTTATTAGCTTGACAACCAAAAGTATGAATAAAAAATGAAGACATAAATTTATTGAGGCACGGGCGGGATTCGAACCCGCGAACGAAGGTTTTGCAGACCTTGCCATTAACCACTCTGGTACCGTGCCAAGAGGTTATATTATACCTGCTTTATTTATCCTGTATAATACCTGCCTATGACAAAAAAAGAACCAGCTAAAAAAACCACTAAAAAAAGTAAAAAAACAGAGCAACCAAATATTGTTTCTGACAACACCAAACTTAAACTAAAACTAGTTTGGAATGATATTAAAACAGAATATGACCGAGTGCTTAAGATCTCGGCTAAGAATGTTAAAGCCCAAGGTTTTAGAAAAGGTAAGGCTCCTCTTAAAGTTGCTGAAGAAAAAATTGGTAAAGAACGACTAATAAATAAAGTACTGGAGACACTCATTCCTCCCAGATATGAAAAGTTAATTGAAAAAGAAAAAAAACAACCACTTACTCAACCACAAATCAATCCAATTAGCATGGAATGGGGTAAAGACTGGGAACTTGAGATACAAATTGCTGAGAAACCTTTGATTAAAGTAGGCAACTATAAGAAATCTGTCAAAAAAGGCCTAAAAGCAGCACTAAAACAGCTTGAGGAACAAGAAAAAACAGCTGCTAAAGACAAGGTGAATAGCGAAGCTAGAGAAGGTGACCTGGGTCATAAAACAAAAGACAAAAAGAAAGAAACTAAAAAATCTTCTCCAAAACAAACTGCTGCTCAGGAGAGAGAAGTTAAACTACATCAAGTATTTAAAATACTAGTTGAAGATATTCAGCCTCAAATTCCAGAACTATTACTTAAAGATGAAACTAAGCGTGAAATCCAACGAATGGCCAAAGAACTCGAGAAAATGGGCTTATCTTTAGATGATTATCTAGCTAGAAGAGGTCAAAAATTTGAAGACATGTCATCTCAAATAGCTGCGCAAACACTAGGACAGCTTCAATTAGAGCTTATTCTTAGAGAAATTGAGACGACTGAGAAGATTGAAGTAACTGATAAGGATAAAAAAGCAGAACTAGATAAAATTAAAGACAAAAAAATGAAACAACAAATCGAAAAAGATCCTCATTATCTAGAACATTTTTCTAAACAAATTAGTCGTCGAAAATTAATCGACCAACTACTTAAATTAAAATAATTGCTTGTTGTCCTATAATATATTTACATGCTATAATAACGTATCATAAATGAACAATCCAGGAAGTTTAACTCCACCAGGGAGCTCTAAGAAACAATCTAAGAGCACTGCAAATCCTTTTGCTCGAGCATTAGCTGAGTCCGAAAAGAGTACTTTTGCTGGTAAAAAACCTCAGGATGAAAAAAATGATTTATTTGGTGAAGCTTTAGCTAGGACAGGCGGGCAAATTCCTCAAGAAAATAGCCCTGAAGAACTTGAAAAAAAACAAGCTGAACTTAAAAAAGAACAAAAAAAAGCTGAACTACATAAAAAACTTCATGATCAAGTAAATCCAGTGGATCAAAAAGATATTTTTAGCGCCAGTAAAGAGCGAACTAAAAAAGAATTAGAAGAAGTCAGAAAAGAACTCAAAATTTTAGCCAAAGAAATTGGTAAATTCTATAAAGAAGTTGATATTCAAACTACTCAAGGCATTACTACTCAAGGTATTTCTGGAACAGGGCTTAAATCATATTTCCAAAAACTAAAATCTTTCATCATCCTTTTGACTCAAAAAGTTAAAAGCGCTCGCACCTGGATGAGAGCTCAAAAATCTAAGCAGCAACGAATGAAGAGTCGCAAAATAAAGGGCGGAATGCCAATTAGTGGTGGGGGAGCAGAGCAAAGCAAAACCGTTTTTGACATGATGCATCATGAGCGAAGTACAGCTTATAGTGGATCTTAAAAAAACTTGGTGAACTCGAGTGGACTCGAACCACTGACCTCTACGATGTCAACGTAGCGCTCTAACCAGCTGAGCTACGAGTTCTAAATCTTTCAATATTAAAAGAGTCAATATTATAACCGACTATTTCCAGTTTCACAATCAAAAAACTCCTGGTATAATGCATGCCTTACTGTATAAAATATTTATAATCAGAAAGTAAACAAAACCAGAGTGGGCAGACGCAAATACAGCAAATACAAAAAGAAAGACAGAATTGTTGTTAATAGAGCAATTCGATTCCCTGAGGTAAGAGTAATCGACCATCAAGGAAGTCAAGTTGGCGTCATGTCAGCTGATGAAGCCTTGACTGAAGCTAAACAGCAAAACAAAGACCTGATCTTAATCACTGGCAATTCAAAACCTCCAGTAGTTAAAATAATTGAGCTTTCTAAACATAAATATTGGTTACAACAAAAAAGAGCAGAGCAAAGAAAAAGCGCTCGGCAACAAGAAATTAAGGGAGTCAGACTCACACCATTTATTGATGAGGGTGACTTTCAAACTAGACTAAGAAGAGTCGAAAGATTCCTAGAAGATGGAGACAAGGTCAGAGTAGAAGTAGACTTTCGTCGAGGTAGACAACGAACTAAAAAAGAGTTCGGATTTAAAAACTTTGAACGAATTATTGAGGAAACTCAAGAGTTAGCCGAAGTCGAAATCGCACCTAAGTCAATCGGCACAAAAGTGATGATGCAGTTAAGACCAAAAGGAAAGCAAGCATGAAAAAATACAAACAGAAAACAAGAAAAAGCGCCGCCGCCAGGTTTAAAATTACTGGTACCGGCAAAGTAATGCGTCGTCGTCAAAATTCTCGACATCTGCGCAGAAAGAAAAGTAAAAAAACTATTCGTAAATATAGATTACTCACCGAAGTTACTGGCAAGTACTCTAAAAAGGTTAAGCAAATGTTAGGTATCGCCTAAAAGGAATTTAAATTATGCCAAGAACAAAAACTGGATTCACTCGTCGTCGTCGTCACAAAAAAGTCCTCAAACTTACTAAAGGTTATCGAGGAACATATAATCGTCTGATTAAAAGAGCTACAGAAGCTTTGCTTCACGCTGATCAATATTCCTATATTGGCCGTAAGCTACGAAAGAGAAACTTTAGAAAACTTTGGATCATAAGAATTAATGCTGGAGTCAGACAAATTGATGAAAGCTTCAAGTACTCTCACTTCATCGCTGCTTTAAATAAATCTAACATCAAAGTAAATCGCAAAATGTTGGCTGAGTTAGCCGTAAATAATCCCACCGCATTTAAAGCTATCGTTGACAAAAGTGGTTTAGGAAAATAAGATCAAAATAATGACAATTAAGATTATCTCAACAAGCTTTTTCTTTTTTAGCCACTGCTAAAGGGGAGAGTTTTTGGATAAAAAAA
>CAYXMW010000023.1:0-1917 GCA_964466145.1 uncultured Pseudomonadales bacterium | reverse complement strand
GAAAGCCATTGATGAACTCAAGCGACAATTTGATATTGAGTCTAAAACTGATACTAAAAACTTACACAATAAATATTTAGGTAAAAAAGGCTTAACTAACGATTTGATGAAGGGTTTAAAAAATATCCCTAATGAGATGAGACCCTTAGCTGGTAAGCTATTAAATGAGCTCAAGCAAAATTTAGAGCATCAACTAGAATTACTAGGTAAAAACACCAACAAAACTCCAGCTAACAAAATTGATCTAACCATACCTGGAATAAAACCTAATATTGGTCACGTGCATCCTGTTTCTCAAGCAATAAAAGAAATTACCCACATCTTTGAAAAAATTGGCTTTACTAGAGTTCGTTATCCAGAAGTTGACTGGGACTATTATGTGTTTGAATCACTTAATATGCCACCAAACCATCCGGCTCGCGACGAATGGGAGACATTTTTTGTAGACTCACCTCAGCATGACCAAATGGGAAAAATGGTTTTGACCACTCATACTTCCAACGGACAAGTTAGAGAAATGAAGCGACTTAAAGGTAAGCCGCCAATACGAATGATTAATATTGCCCGTTGTTATCGTCGTCAACAAGATGCGACACACACTCAAATGTTTCATCAGTTTGAAGGATTGGTAGTAGATGAAGGTATTAATATCCAACATCTTAAAGGCACACTAGACCACTTCGCTGAACAATTTTATGGTCCTGGCACCAAGAGTCGAATTCGCCCTTTTCATTTTCAATTTACTGAACCATCTTTTGAAGTCGATTTTAGCTGTCATATCTGCCATGGTACTGGCAAAAAAGGTAAAACTAAATGTAAATTCTGCAAATCAGGCTGGCATGAAGCTGGTGGTGCTGGCATGGTCCATCCTAATGTTTTAAAAGCAGGTGGAATCGATCCAGAAAAATATACTGGCTTTGCTTTTGGTTGGGGAATAGAGCGCACCTATACTCTTAAAGAAGGCTTAAACATCGATGACATTCGCCTTATTTATTCAGGAGATCTTAAATTTTTGGAGCAATTTTAAAATGAATATTCTGATCCCTCATCAATGGCTACTAGAACATCTTGAGACTGAAGCTACTTCAAAAGAAATTCAAAAATATCTATCTTTATCAGGACCATCTGTAGAACATATTTATCAAACTGAAGGCGAAGATGTCTATGATATTGAGATCACCACTAATAGAGTTGACTCAATGAATGTTCGCGGTATTGCTCGTGAGGCAGCAGTAATTCTAAATCAAGCTGGAATTAAGGCTACTCTAAAACCACTACAAATTATTAATAAAAACTCTCTTCAATTGACTGAAGAACTACCATTACCAAAAGTTTTTAATAATCCTGAAATTAACAAACGAACTATTTTTATAGTTCTTAAAAATATCAAGCGTGCACCTACCCCAAAATGGATGGCTAAAAGATTAACCCAGACTGAAATGAATATTCACGATGCGGCGATTGATATTACCAATTATGTTACTCATGAAATCGGCCATCCCATCCATGCTTTTGATTATGACAAGCTGATGAATACTGGTGGAGAAATTCATATTCTCGAAGCAAAAAAAGGTGAAAAATTTACTACTCTAGATGGCGAAGACTTTGAAACTGTTGGTGGAGAAGTGGTTTTTAAAAATGGTGAGGGACAAATTATTGATTTACCTTCTATTAAAGGTACAGCTAATACTTCAATTGATGAAAGTACTCAAAACATACTTTTATTGGCCGAATCAATCAAGGCTGACAAAGTCAGATTTGCCAGCATGACTCATGCCATTAGGACTGTGGCGGCACAACTAATGGAAAAAAATGTTGATCCGCATTTAGCAGAATCAACTCTACTCAAAGCAACTCAACTTTACCAAGACCTATGTCAAGCTAAAATTGGTAATAAAATTTTTGATGACTTCTCAG
>CAYXMW010000022.1:0-9833 GCA_964466145.1 uncultured Pseudomonadales bacterium | reverse complement strand
CTAGAAATGATGTTTGGAATTAAAATTCTCTAACAAGCTACTTACCAAAACGTCTTTGTCTATCTTGATAATTTTTTATTGCTTTATCTAGCTCTTCTGCACCAAAATCTGGCATCAAAATATCAGAAAAATATAGCTCGCTATACTCAGCTTGCCATAATAAAAACCCAGAAAGTCTTTTTTCCCCACCGGGACGAATAATTAAATCAGGATCTGGTAAATTAGCTGTATCTAGATTTTTATCAATTATCTCTGGGGTGATTTCTGTTTTGTTCTCAGCAACTAATTTATTAACCGTTCGCAGTAGCTCATCTCGACCCCCATAATTTAATGCAAAAGTGAGCGTTAAATTCTTATTTTGAGTAGTTTTTTCTACTCCTCGCTCCATTTTTTCTCTAATATCTTGGTCAAATCGACTCAGATTGCCAATCGTAGTAATTCTAATGCCTTTTTGATGCAACTGGTCAATATTTTTTTCTAACATTTCTCTAAAAAGACCCATGACCAATTTCACCTCCATCGGATCCCGATTCCAGTTTTCGGTGCTAAAAGCCCACAAAGTTAAATACTTGACTCCTCTTTTAATACAACGATCAGCTAATTCTTCAATCAACTTCTCCGATACCTGACGATGTCCTTTAATAATCTCCAGGCCTCTTTTTTTAGCCCAGCGACGATTCCCATCCATGATAATTGCGATGTGGTTGGGAAGATTATTTGACGATGACATGAGTGCCCTCACATTCTTTATCTATTAACGCATTATAGAGATTGTCTTTTTTTAATCCTGAAATGATAAGGGTTTCTATTTTCTTTTCTGCCAACTTCAAAGACTCTTCAATCTTATGCCACATTCCTCCGGTGACATCAAAACCCTTAGTTTTGGTTATCATTTTTTTAATTTCCCCAGCATTGTCATTAGAAATTTCAGAGACTACATGACCTTTATTATCCAAAACTCCAGCTACTTCATTAATATGAATTACTTTTTTAACTCGATAGCTTGTTTCTTGCTGAAGCCACTGTGCTAAAAAAACAAAAATTGTTTCTGTTGACCAAATAGTACATCCTTGCTCACTATCTACAATTACATCTCCATAAGTCACTGGTAATAAACCTTTTACCAAATATTGCTCCAGTACTTGACCACCCCAACTTTTTTTCTGCCTATTTTTGGTTACCAACGTACTACTAAAAGAAAAAGAGGCTGCTGGTAATTCTTGAGCTAAACACTCTTCAACCACTATTCTATTTATTTGAGCGGCGCTATCTTGAGTAATAGCCATCCCAATTAAACTATCTCCATTCACAAAGCCATCAATGGTTTTGTAGCGAAGAGCTGGCACATGAGCAAAGCTGCCCTGACCATGACCTAAAATAAAAAGGCTCTTAGTTTCTTTTCTAGCACGAGCAATCTCTCCAATGAGTATTCGCAATGATCTTTCTCTGACCATCATTGGGACTTCTTTATTAGTAATAATTGAGCCACCTAGTTTAATTAAAACAATTTCTTGAGACATTATTTTTCCTTTATAAAATCTGGATGGGTTAATAAAACTAATTTTGTCCAAGGAGCAAAAACTGAAATATTTTTTTTCAGTTCATTTAGTAATTCTTGGGTAGAAACCCATTTAATATTTTTAACTTCTTCAGGGTTTGGCTTCACCAAATCGTCATATTGACCCACAAAAACTGTATCTATCTCAAACTCACCAAACTTATCATTACATCTAACCTGATAGGTAAATTTTTTAAGTTTTTCCAACTCCACATTAACTATGCCCAATTCTTCACCTAAGCGACGACGCGCACATTGCTCATAGTTTTCTCCTGGTCTTAAATTTCCACAACAAGTATTAGCCCATTGATCAGCACCAACAATTTTATAATCACTGCGCTGTTGGATTAACCACTCACCTCTAGAATTACGAAGTAATACAGAGCTAGCCCGATGTAGTTGTGCTGGATGACGATGAGCTTCAATCTTATCCATCACTCCAATTTGATGATCATCTGCATCAACCAAAATAACTTGATCTAAATTATTATCTCGTTTCATAAAGAAAGTATTATACCTCTTTCTAAGCGTTTTCTAATAAAAGCACCCGCGTCACAAGCGCATCCGCCAAAATATCAGTTTCCTCTTCAAAAATATTAGTTTCATCAGCAGGTGGACCTGGTTCTGGCTCACCTTTGCCCCCACAAGCCGGACATACAGCTCGAGGTGAGAAAATCTTTTCGTTACAGTGAAGGCAAACTTCTCCAATTAAACGATAGCGTTGCTCTCTTAACCGCCAGTGACGAGGAATGTCCATAGATATTTTACTAGTCGTAAATTTAGTGAAAAATCATGCAACTCTCTCAAAAACTTAAGAACGAAATCCAACAGAAAACCTGACTAAAAGATAAAACAATAAACATTGCCAGTAAAAACAGAAAAAAATAAACCAATAAATTAAAAATGTGGGTAAAACTAAGCTACTTATCACCATTCCCAACAACAATCCTATTCCTAAAATTATTAAAGGCAAAAAGCTCATCCAGATAAAAACCCTATCCCTAACTAAAGATTGGGTGGTTTGATAAGGATGAAGTAATAATCCTTGGCTAATTTTCCCTAAAATATAAAAGATTGATAAAATTGCAAATCTTTTTTTCATAACATTATTAAAACTTTAATTAGAGCAGTAACGCCAGACATTACTAGAATAACCTGCCAAGAATAACCAGCAATAAATCTACCTAGGCCACCTAATTTTTTAGGTAGTAATTGCTTCTTCTCTAGTCGTGACTGAAATAATACTTCTGACTGCAATTTTTTCATAAAATCTTCTTGATTAGATAGAGACATAAATCTCCTTAAAATCTTTTCTAGCTCTAAATAGATCTGCTTCAACAGATTTAAAACTTCTTTTGAGTTCTCGAGCGATTGTCTTTATTCGCTTACCATCCACATACTTGAGCAATAATAGCTCTCGATAATCTTTTCTCATTTTCTTCAATACTAAACTTACTTTTTGAGCCACCTCTTGCGAATCACTAAGTAATTCGTCACTTAAAGATTCAAATAGCGGCAATGTACAGACTGCTTTTTTAGCATATTTTTTACGATAATAATCAGCGATTTCATGACGAGCAATACTTTTCATCCAAGTTAAAATAGATGAGGTCTCATTAAAAACAGGTAGGTGTTTTAGGCAATTAATAAAAATCTCTTGAACAATTTCTTCGGCATCATTATGATTTGAGATTTTGAACAAGACAAACCTAAGTAGTTGAGGATGATATTTTTCAAACCATTCTCTACTAGCAGCTGGTTTTCCTTGACGCAATCTACTAATTAGTTTCTTATCAGAACTAAGTCTTGTTTTATCTAACATCTTTATGACATATAATAGCATTAATATGAGTTGTGACCCTTCATCAGGAAACTTAAATTTGGTTGATTGCTTAATTTTAAATCCAGATGGCGATGGAGATGGTGTGGCTACCACTGTGGCTGGAGTTTACGACACTCCAGCAGTGATAGTTAATGTAATTGTCCGTAACCTATTTGTTTTTGGAGGAATGGTTTTATTCTTCATGATTATTCTAGCTGGATTTAAATTTGCCATGTCTCCACAAAGCAAAGGTAAGGAAGATGCTAAAAATATAATTCAGGGGGCAGGAATTGGTTTTTTAATTATGTTTAGCGCTTATTGGATTATCCAAATTTTAGAAATATTGACTGGAATCGAGAACATTATTTAAAAATGATACAATAAACTTATGTCTTTTATTCCTAAAGCAATTGCAGCTACCACTTCAGTTTTTGGCGAAGTTTCTCCTCCTCCAGGAGTAACTGATTATGATACTGCAGCCGGTGGAATTGGATTGGTATTATTTTTATCAAATTTAATCAAAATAATCACTGTTGCCGGCGGAATTTTTGTGATGGGTAATATTCTCTATGCTGGTTGGATTTACATTTCTTCATCTGGAGATGTTAGTGCTCATGAAAAAGTTACCAATACTGTTACTTATAGTGTTGTTGGCCTAGCAATTATTGTTGGTTCCTATGCAGCGGCTGCTTTAGCTGGTGCTATTTTCTTTGGTGATGCCAATTTTATTCTTAACCCTACTATCTGTGGACCAGAGGGATGCTAGTTATGACTACTAAAACTTTAATTTCTGAAAGCCTAGGAACATTTAAAGCTCCCTCAAGTGCTTTTGCCCCCACTACTGGCGCTGAAGCCGCCACAACTTTTGAAAGAATTCTCTCTATTGCCATAGGTGGCTTTACTCTTGTTGCTGCTATTTATTTTCTATTTACATTATTAGTAGCAGCTTTTAGCTGGATGAGTGCTGCGGGAGACCAAAGTAAAGTTCAAAAAGCTCGAGACACTATGACAAATGGATTGATTGGCTTAGTTGTTATAATAGCTGCCTACGCCATTATTGGTGTTGTTAGCACAATGTTGGGAATAGACATTCTTAATCCTGGAAAACTACTACTGGAGCTAGCTCCATAACAAATTAATATGACAAAAATACAACAATTGGCTGCAATTACCAACCCAATCTTATCAGGTAGTGCTGGAGCTGATGAAGCAGGTGCAAAATCAGGATCTCTTTTCTTTGAGATTATTAGTGGAATTTTGCAGTTCATGATGCTCTTGGGAGCCCTAATCGTATTGATAAATTTATTGCAATCTGGAATTGAATGGATTGGTAGTGGTGGAGATAGCGCTAAGCTTGAATCTGCTCGAAGTAGAATTACCAACTCAATCCTTGGCTTATTACTACTTTCTGCTAGTTTTGCCCTGTGGTTGCTAGTCAAAAACTTTTTAGGGATTAAGCTGACATTTCAGCCTCTTTTCCCCTAAAACTAGCTTGACTACCAGGAAAAGACACAGGTATAATGTAGATCTATAATAAATAGTAAACAATATAAGTATAAAAAGGAGTTTTCTAAAATGAAAAAGAGTTTCACAAAATTAAGTTTAGCCGCCAGCTCTTTAGTTGCTAGCGCCGCTTTTCCCATGCAAGCCATGGCTGGAGCAATTGATACTGGTCAAACAATTGACCCTGGAAAAGGCTTTGCAACTGATATTGGTCAACTAATCAACGGTGCTCTTAGCTTTGTAATGGTCATTGGCGCATTATTAGTATTTGGATACTTAATTATGGGCGGTATTGAGTGGATTACTTCAGGTGGCGATAAAACCAAAACTGAAGGCGCTCGTAATAAAATTACTGCCGCAGTAATTGGTTTAATTATTCTAGCTGCTTCGTACGCTATTTTAATAATCATCCTTAACTTCCTTGGTTTTAGTGACCTAGGCGCTGTGTTCTCAAACGTTAAGGGTTTATAAATAAATTTAATATATGGTTGGACCTCAAACATGGAGTGGTGATTGCGTTGAAGTGATTGAAAAAACAGTCAATGGAGAAACAGTCATTATTAAAGCGGCCACAATTCAAGGCTTGAGATGCATGATCGCTAATGTTCTTTCGGTGGCTATTACTGGGATTGGGCTAGCGGGATTTATCATGCTCATCATTGGTGGGTTTCGCTATCTTACTTCTGGTGGAAATAGCAAAGGCGCTGAAACAGCTAAAAATACTATTACTTTTGCAGTCATAGGATTGGTAGTAGCACTTTCATCATTTGTGATCTTAAACTTAATTGCTGAGTTTACTGGTGTAAAGACTATCTTAAACTTTGTTATCCCTGAGGCTAGTACTAGTATCACTCCCTAAGTCTTTGTCATATTTTATCGAACTCCAAGTGGTTTATAATAAAAGCTAGGTATGCATCAACTGCAAAATTTTTCTATATTTAAACTCGTTTTAGTAGTATTTTTCTTTCTTGGATTAAGCTGGATCAATTTTTTTATAACTCCACCAATAATTTTAGCACAAACAAAAACTGCAGAAGAAATTTATGTACAACCAATTCCTGGCCTTAAAGCTGGCTTATTTGGCATTAGCACTCAAACATTTATTGAGGCCCTGACCGATGATAATTATCAGGCTTACTGCGCTTCTCCATCTCAAAAAATAGGCCCTGAAGTACTGGGTGAATATGAGCGTTATTTAGAGCTTTATTTTGGAAAAGAGGGTGAAAAAGAGAAAGAGTTAGAGACATCTGTCTCTGATCCTAGTTCTATCACCAATCCAGACATACTAGATGATAGCGGCGATGGCTTTAAAGGAGAGAGCGTAGTTAACTATCAATATAGAAGTAAAACTAATGCCGATGCAGTTAACTCAAACATCACTACCTCCTCATCAAACAGACAACTATCTCTTTTCCAACAGTGTGAGGTTCAAAAAGCTACTCGCAGAGACGTAATTGCTCGCTGCCAAGAGCTCGAAGATACGAAACTAAAGGATTGTCCGCTAAACATCGATATTCCTGGCATGGCCGGCATTCAAATAGCCGATATTAATATTGACTGCGATGATTTAAAAGATTCAGAGAAGTTTGCCCAAATAGATAAAACCATGTTGCGTGGCATGGCCAACACTCCAAATGCATCAGTTATTAGCACCAATAAAAAACCAGCCTATCTAATGATTTGCTTTCATCAACAAGAAAGCACGGGAGTGTGGTTTGATGAAACCCTAGTGGACAATAGAAAATTTTACAAAAACTCTATCTGGAGCTGGATAAACAACAACGTCTTGGGTAAAAAAGATGAATGCTCTATCAGAGCTATTCTAGTTGACGTGGCTCTAACAGAACAAAATCCGTACTTAGAAAGCTACCCACTTGAAGCTCATGACTTGCCTAAAAAAAGTTTTATGTCTCTATCTAATCAAATAGTCGAAGAAGAGACATTCAAAAGTGCTCGTAGCGCCAGAAAAGAACTTTCTCTTGGAGAGATGGAGGACGGCTTTGACAATAGTAAGCGAGTAAATTTAAAAAAAGGTGACGACGAAATAAAAAAAGCCCTCGCCTTTATGGTTAATGGCACTGCCCCACCATGTGATGTTAATTCTGTTCGCCAGGAGGAGGCACCTACAATTGGTAGTAAAAGTACTTTAGATAAAGGTGGTGCTAAATATAAATCCAGCGAGAGAGATGCTTACAACACTTGGAGTAATGATGGCATATTAGCCAGACTAATAACTAAACTAAAAACAACCTTATTCACTGGTAAAAGAGTTGAGAAAGACTTTGAAGGTAGAGTTGTCACCGTCGAAAGCTTCATTGTTGCTCCATATAGTAACAACAGCGAAAAGGTATCTCTAGAAGAATTTTTTGCACCAAAAATAAACTACGATCAAGTTAAGGCTGTGGCTGAGGAATCTTGGCCCACTCACGTTGAGTTTAATAATTTTCTAGTCAGTAGTGATACTGATGAGGAGTGTGAGCCATATACAGACTATGAGGATTGCAGTATAGAAACAAAGTGTGATGAATATAGTTGTTGGGAGGTGGAAGTCTGTAAAACAAAAAACTTCTGTGTAACCGGCAAGGATCTAGGGCAACAATTCAGCTCACAAACCTCTGACATTATTCGCAGTAATGCTCGTCCCATATTGAGTCTCACCCCTATGGGAAGCCTAACTTGGAAACATGCCAACAACACTCTGGGAGATCCAGCCAGTCCTGATAAAGATTCAAATATAGAGAGGTTTTTGAAGGGAGATGCGAATTGAGATGGCGGGGGCGAAGATGACAGTAAATGGGTATCAAAGCTCTTAAAAATAACGCCCATTTACTACACACCAAGATTCAATTAATTCAGCTCAACCACCTTTGATTTAGACTTCATTTTTGCAACTTCTGCTGGCTTAGAGCGAGTATTGGTTTTATCTTGTCTGATTCGCCTGGCTCCTTTTCTCATTAACCAAGCTGCTGCCTCCAATAATTCTGGAGTAATTGATAAAGACTTAAAATTATCTGTTGTTGTCTCGATGCTAAGCAGTAAATTTGTGGCTGCACCTTCTGGTATTTCTAGATTGGCTTGACGCACTAACTCAGTCACCGCACTACTAATATTTATATTTTTAGAAGTATTTAGTCTAATATCCCCTACTTGGGCGTCAAAGTTATTTATTGATACTACGGTTGTGTTTGTAAAAAATTGCTCATTACCAATATATAGGTGTTCTAGCGATTCATAGTTATGAACACCAACTACAAAAATTAAATCCGCCTCAGCGCCCACATAGCCCACCTCCACGGAGTCTTTGTTGAGAGGTTTATATCCTTTTTTAGGCTGTACAGTCAAATAAAAACGATTTGTTTTCTCACCAATATGATAGCTTACCTTCTCTACTGCTGCCTCATCATAATCAAAACCAACAATAAGATTTTTATTACTAATTTCAGTTTGTACCTTATCTAAGCCGGCTAAATTTTTATTAAAGTTAACGAGTGGATTTGGGCTAGCAAAAACAACATTTTTACCAGACATCTCCAAACTCAAGAAGAGAGCGCTACTGGCGGCCAAGACATCTATCTCTGCATTGGAATCAACTAACACTAAAATATTTTGAGCGGTCTCTAAAAAATCTTTAATTTGAGAAATGTGTGGTTGAGAAATCATTATATCTACCTAACTATATTATAGTATATCTTAAGGCAGGCAATGACTACCTTGAATATCTCGCAGAAAACAACAAAAATCAACTAGAATCGCTACTTTTACGCTTGGGAAGTATAAAGTACAATATATTCTATATAAGATGAAAAAGCTGCTCACCACACTACTAGTCGGGTTAGTGTTTTTGCCATTCATGGCTAAGAGCGTGTCGGCAAAAATAGCAGAAGTTGAAAGCGCTAAAAACGCGATTGAGTACACCCTCGCCACAGACCAACAAACGGGTGAGTTTTGGAACTCGTTTTCATTAGATCAGGTTGCAGTTAATATTGGCTGGATGGCTGCTGGTGGGAAGCCATACATAGATCCTGAAACTGGTGAAATTAAAGAAACTGGAGGCCTAGTTGGCGACACCTCTCAAGCCATAGCCTGGATGTTCAATAATCCAGCTGCTACCACAGAGCGCTATGTGGCCGATGTCTTAGATTCAGCTGGTTTTAAAATTGCTTCACCAGCCTATGCTCAGGGATTAGGCTTTGCTGCGCTTGACCCAATTCTTAGTACTTGGAAAACTTTTCGCAATATAGCTTATTTATTATTTGTAGTGGTGTTTATGGTGATTGGTTTCTTGATCATGATGAGACAAAAAGTGGGTGGTCAAACCGTGATCACAGCTCAGCAAGCTATCCCACAAATTATTATTACCCTAGTTTTAGTAACGTTTTCTTATGCTATTGCTGGCTTATTAATAGACATGATGTACTTAGTGATGTATTTATTATTGGCTTTATTCGGTAGGAGTGAGGCAGATTTTCTAAATAAAAACTTTCTGGGATTAGGTGTAACAATGGTTGTTGGTGGTTTTACCTCCGCCTTTGACGCAGTTCAGAACTTTAGTACAGAAGCAACAAGGACATTGGGTCAAATTGGAAAGGAAGCCTTAGATTTTTTTGGTGGCCTGGCTTTGGCTGTGGTTGTTTCACTCGCCATTGCCCTAAAGGTTTTTGAGCTTTTCTTTGAGCTACTAAAAACGTATGTAACCATAATTCTCAGCATTGCCTTTTCACCAATTATCTTAGCAATGGGAGCACTTCCTGGTAAAAATACTTTTAAACAATGGATTACTGATTTGGTAGGAAACTTAGCTGCTTTTCCAGTAGTCATGTTGGTTTTAATTATTTTTGATGAACTTACGGGTGGTATTTCTGGGAATACTGTGGGCATAGAAAGTGGTGGATTTCAGCCTCCCTATCTTTTTGGAAGCGGCACAGGTGGATCACTCTCCTTTATCATTGG
>CAYXMW010000021.1:8140-10013 GCA_964466145.1 uncultured Pseudomonadales bacterium | reverse complement strand
TTGGTTTTAGTGACTGGACCTACTGGTGAGGGTAAGTCTACTACCCTAGCTGCTGTTATTGAGGAAATTAATCAGCAGCGAGCGGAACATATTTTAACGATTGAAGATCCAGTCGAGTTTATTTTTGAATCAAAAAAAAGCATTATTTCTCAACGTGAGATGAATCAAGATACTCAAGATTGGGACTTAGCTTTACGGAGTGCGATGAGAGAAGATCCAGACGTAGTGTTCGTGGGTGAAATTAGAGACTATGAAACTATTGCTGCAGCCATTACTGTGGCTGAGACCGGTCATTTGGTTTTTACAACTCTTCACACAAATACTGCCTCTCAAACCATGGATAGAATGATCGATGTATTTCCAGCCAATCAACAAGGTCAAATTAGACAACAGTTAGCTGGATCAATTAAAGCAGTTATTTCTCAGCGATTGATCCCCACAATAGATGGAGCTCAAACGGTTGCAGTTGAGGTTTTAATTGCTAACTCGGCGATTAAAAATTTGATTAGAGAATCTAAAACTCATTTGATGGAAAATGTTATCCAGACTTCTAGCGCAGATGGAATGATCTTAATGGAGAGTTCATTGATAGCTAAAGTTAGACAAGGAATTATTAGTAAGGAAGTAGCTAGAGATTTTGCTTTTCGAACTGATGTTTTTGATCAACTAATGGAAGGTCATTAATGCCTTTTTTTAAGTACACCGCTAAAAATGAGCACAACGAAAATGTGAATGGTAAAGTTGAAGCTAGAAATAAAGGGGCAGCTGCCTCAATTTTAATTAGTCGTGGTTTGTTAGTCATTAATATTTCTCCACTTGAGAAAAGCTCGTTCGCTTTTATTAAAAACATGACGTCTGGTATTAAAACCAATGATGTGGTTAATTTAACTCGACAACTTTCAACTATGATTACTGCGGGATTGCCGCTTAGTACGTCTCTTTCTATATTGGCTGAACAAGGTCGTGCTGAGATATCGGTGTTAATAAATGATCTTTTGCGAGATATTGAGGGTGGAAAAACTTTTTCTCAGGCTCTAGAAAAAAAACCAAAGGTTTTTTCTAGAGTTTACATCCAGTTGATTAGAGCTGGTGAGGCCGCTGGTGTAATTGACGAGATCTTATCTCGACTGGCTGATACTTTAGAAAAACAAAAAGAATTTAAGGGTAAAACTAAAGGAGCTTTAATTTATCCAGCCATTATTGTGACGGCAATGGTGGCTGTTGGTTTTGTGATGATGATTGTGGTTATTCCTAAGCTGACTGAGATGTATCAAGATTTTGGAGCTGATTTGCCATTTGTTACTCAATTATTAATTGATATCTCAAATGTATTTGTAAAGTACTGGTGGCTAATGGTTTCTTTTATTTTTGGCGGAGGGTTTTTATTTAAAAAGTGGAGAGAAACAGATGCCGGAAATCATACTGTTGATCGTCTTTTACTCAGGATACCAATTTTTGGAGAATTAAAAGAGAAGGTAATTATTACTGAATTTGCCCGAACTTTGTCTTTACTTTTAAGTGCCGGAGTATCATTGATTAATGCCTTGCGAATTGTTTCTGAAGCAATTGAGAGTATTAATTATAGAGATTCTTTAGAGGTGGTGGCGAAAAAAGTAGAAAAAGGCATTCCTATGTCTCAAGCTTTAAGTGCTAGTGAAATTTTTCCACCAATTTTATACCAGATGGCTTCGGTGGGTGAAGAGACGGGTAAGCTTGATGAAATTTTACTAAAGCTTTCTATTTATTTTGAGACTGAAAGTGAACAGGCTGTTAAAAATTTAACTACCGCTCTTGAGCCAATGATCATGATTATCCTTGGTTTGAGTGTGGGTGTGATGGTGGTGGCAATTATTATGCCAATCTATAGCTTGAC
>CAYXMW010000021.1:6924-8040 GCA_964466145.1 uncultured Pseudomonadales bacterium | reverse complement strand
TGGAATGTGACCAATACTGGTCCTGTTGGCGATGGTTATACAGCAACTGACCTTATTGCTTCTGCTGAGTTTGATTTTATTGGAGTTGGTTCTCCCCTACTTGATGCTGGTTTAGCTGGTGCAGGAGAGAGTGATTGGGACTGGATAGATTCACTAGTTTCTACCGCTGAGGTTAAAGAAGGATTTGTGACTCGTGTGACTGATGAGAACTTGCATTTTATTGCAAAAGCTGCAGGTTACAATGAGACTATGTATGTCTGTTTTCAGCCAACCTCTAATGCTTTTAAACAAGAAGCTATGCAAAATTGTGCTGACGGAAGTACTCCGACTACCATAAATAGCATTACTGTTTGTGCTGATGATACTGATATAGACGCACTTAATCTAATTTGTCTCCCGTAGTTTATTGCAAAGAGGCATTAACTTATTAACTTGTTTTTTTGGTATGATAAATTAATGTCTGGTTTTTTCATTTTAACTTTATTTTGTTTGTTTGTTTTAGGGGCCGTTATAGGTAGTTTTTTAAATGTATTAATTTACAGAACTATTCAAGGAGAATCATGGTTGACTGGTCGTTCTAGATGTGATCATTGTCAGAAAAAAATCTCTTGGTATGATAATATTCCAGTTTTATCATTTTTATTACTTGGTGGAAAATCTAGGTGTTGTAAAAAACAGATTCCTATTTCGTATCCATTTGTAGAGCTAATAACTGGTTCATTATTCGTGTGGTGGTATGGAATTGGTTTTGTATTTTTTAGGTTGACCACTACTCCATTTCAAGTTTTGCAGCCGTTTTTTTGGTTGTTAGTCGGAGTTTTACTACTCACTATTTTTTTTGCTGATTTGATGCACATGATTATTCCAGATTTAGTGGTGGGGGCATTGTTTTTACTTACTCTCGCCTATCGTTTGTACCTAACAGCTGTTTCAATTATGCAAGTGCAAGATTTATATTTTGCGGCTTTAGGCATGGTTGCGTCTGTGTTATTTTTAGGAGGTTTGTGGATATTAACTAAGGGCAAGGGAATGGGTTTTGGTGACGTAAAATTAATAGCTCCAATAGCGTTATTATTGGGTTGGCCAAAAATATTAGTGGGTTTATTTATGGCTTTT
>CAYXMW010000021.1:5696-6824 GCA_964466145.1 uncultured Pseudomonadales bacterium | reverse complement strand
CAAAATGTAGAGAAAAAGGCTCGGTTTTTATTGATGGAGATGATCCGGCAATGATGCAACTCAGGTTTATTTCTGCAAATGAATATGTTTTAGAAGTGTTGTGCAGTCAATTTAGCATTGATCCAATTTTACTTGAACAAGAACAATTACCAATGTTTGTAAATAAAGTTGTTGGTAGTTCCGGTATTATTTGGGGTGATACTAGAAGTGGAATAGCTTTAGAGATTTTTAATAGACAAAAAATAGTAGGTGTTGAAGACAGAATTATTACTACCTTTTCTGCTGATAGTGAGCTAGGAATTGGGCCAGTTACATCATGTACTGGTTATGGTTTTTCTTGTTGCAAATATGAGTCTGAGCAAGGACTAGGGGAGCAATTTGCTGGCTCTATGGATTGCCCCAAAACATGTTTCAGTAGTTGTGCAAGTAGACCAATTGTACTTTCTCTTAACACCCAACCATTTCTAGATTTAGAAGAAAGATCAGTAACCATTGTCAATGGAGAGAGCATCACTTTTAGTTTTGTGATTGATGCTGGATTTGATAATTCAGTGAGTGTGAAGTTTGATTATGGTGATGGGAAAACCGATGTTTTCTATGTTGATAATCAAATATTTACCCACACCTATCAATGTTCAGGGCAGAAGTGCTCGTATCAAGCTAAATTATCAGTAGAAAATGATGAAGGGGTTTCGGCCATAGATTTACCAATTATGAACATGATAGTGTTAGTAAAAGGATAGCTATGAAAAAACAACTGGGATTTACTTTAATTGAGTTATTAGTGGTCTCAACTATCATCATAGTTTTAATGACAATTGGTTTGGTTAGTTATAGTCAGTCAAGTCGCAACGGTCGTAATGCAAAAAGGAAATCTGATCTCGAATCAGTTAGACAAGCTTTAGTTTTGTATAGAAATGATGAAGATCTGTATCCAGTCGGTAGTAATTTTGAAGCAATGTTAGTGGTGATTGTTGACTATATTAGTTTTGGCTCTTTAACTGATCCCAAATCGCCAACTTATGATTACACCTATAGTTCTGCTACTGGGTCTGATTTTACCTTGTGCGCTACTTTAGAAACAAGTTCTGGAACTGATCCATACTGCATTGATAATCCTTAACTATG
>CAYXMW010000021.1:3034-5596 GCA_964466145.1 uncultured Pseudomonadales bacterium | reverse complement strand
TAGATGCTGGTGTTACTAAAGAAATTAGAGTGGTGGCTGTTTGTTTTAGTGGGGATATTGAAAAAGCTAGCTTTTTACTTCCAGAGACAACCACATTAAGTAGTAACATAAACATAACTTTTTTAGGTCTACATGGCGGAGTAATTGGAGCGACTACAATTGAGGTGCTTGGGCCCTCTGATAGAGTTTATAGTTTTGAAGTTACTCAGGGAGGAGAGATTACTCAAGGAGAATTTATTTAAATACTTATGAAAAAATATCAATCTGGCTCGAGCTTAATTGAGGTTATTTTAGTAACGGTAGTGGTTGCGACTGTTTTAACTGCATTGGCAGCAAGTGTGAGTATGTCAGCTAAAAATACTAGTGAGAATAAAAAACGAGTCATGGCAGCTAGTTTTGTTCAAGAAATACTTGAAGTATTTCATCGAGAAAGATTTACCTTAGGTTGGGATACATTCCAGTCTGCTCTTTCAAATGGAACCTATTGCTTTAATGAGTTACCCACCGATTCAACTGATTTTGTTAATTCTAGTTTGGGAGAGTGTGGTGAGGGGGAAGTCATAGTCGATACAGTTCATCAGCGCGAAGTAATATTAACCATTTTAGCTGATGAGGTAAAAGTAGAATCTATAGTTACTTGGACAGATGGTGATCAGGAAAAACAAGTTAATGCTGAACAAACTTTTAAAGAAATAGATTAAGTAGATTTTTATAAACTACGTATTGTAGTGCTGCCAGTGAATGTTTCCTCAACTATATCTCGATCTTTATCTAGTCCTGGTGTGCCTTTTCTAAGAGTAAAGGTGATGTCTACATAGGGATGACTTTGATTATTATCTTGAACACAATTAAATGTTGGGCCATTGGTAATTTCAACTGCGTTTGATGTGAGATATATACCGGAATTAGAGGCAATTTTATTTTTACCATCGACTTCTTCTTTTGTTAATGAAGTAATTCCCCCATCAATAGAAAGAAATTTAATTTCAGACATACCAGATTCGCATTCTTGATATGAACTATTAGGTATAATTTCAAGAGCATTTCTAAGTAAAAATTCCATTTGGTTTAGAGCATACTGCCCTTCTTGTTTAATTAACTGTTCACTGCTAACTTTGCTATTACTAATCAAAAAAGTCATAAATAAAACTGAGGCTGCTAACATCAAAATAACTGTAATTGAGATTACTATCAGTAATTCTATAAGAGTAAATCCGCTGTTGTTTCGAATGATGCCCATATGAATGAGTTTAGCACGATCGCAGTTGCAGTAGAGCAAGAAGTTTCTTATGATAGATAAGCACATGATATTTAATTCTAGTCGTCAATCTGGTCAGGTAGGTGTGATTATTTTATTAATTATGACTGGGATGTTAACTTTAGGGTTATCACTAGCTTCTAGAACTACCCAAGAGGCTTTATTATCTGGTCAGGAAGCTGAAACAACTCGAGTTTTTAATGCAGCTGAGCAAGGTATTGAGGAGGCTCTTTCTGGAGATCTAGATTTTGAAGGCGAGTCTTATGAAGGTACTGTGGAATCTATATCTGGAGTTGGAGTAAATTTTTCAGTTGAAAAAGTGAATATATTAGAAACTAGATTGTTTGAAGGCATCTCAGTTGGAGTTGATGTGACTGGTGTAAGTGATACTAATGAGCTTCAAATTGATTGGTCAAAATTATCAGATTGCGATGCTGAAACACCCGCCTCTTTGATTGTTTCTATTTATTATGATGACACTGGTGTAACTCGAGTTAGGCATGAAGCCCTTGGTGCTTGTGATAGAGGTGATGGTTTTAGTCTTGGATCCGTGATTGATATTAATGGATATAAAAGACGCTACAATTTACCACTCCAAACAGATGATTTTTTAGTTAGGGTTAAAGCGGTTTATAATGACTCCTTTGTTAAAGTTTCTAGTAGTGATTTTACGATGCCTGTTCAATATTACTCAATTAGATCGGCAGCAGCTAATGAGGAAAGCAATGAGACTAGAATTGTAGAGGTTAATAGAACTATTAAGTCAGCTCCATCGATTTTAGATTACGCAGTTTATAGCGGTGGTTCTCTATCAAAATAGGTTATTTTGGAATAGATCTCCTTCCCCTTTTAGTCATTTCCTTTTAAACTATAAATATGCCTGCCCTTTCTTTAGACATTGGTACTTATACTATTAAAGCCATCAGTGGTAAGCCTGGAAAGAAAATTGAGGTTGAAAGATTTGTTGAGGTTTTCAATCCACTGGGAATTTCAATTCCTAGTGATGAGGCCTTAATGCAGAAATTTGTTGATTTAATTGAATCAGTAATAGCTGATAATAAGCTACCTCGTAGTGATGTTAGGTTGAGTTTGCCGGAATCAGTTGTTTCTACCAATATTATTGAGTTACCATCTTTGAGTGATGCTGAGCTGGCTTCTGCAATTGGTTGGCAAGCAGAGCAGCACATCCCTATTCCTCCAGATCAACTATCTTTGCAGTATCAAGTTTTGCATCGACCTACTAAGCAAAACCAAAGCGATGAAAAAATGCGAGTGCTATTAGTTGGAGTACATAAAAGCTTGGT
>CAYXMW010000021.1:1314-2934 GCA_964466145.1 uncultured Pseudomonadales bacterium | reverse complement strand
ATATTAATTTTGTTCAGCAGCGTCTTAAAAAACTGACCAAGCTTGAAAAAAAAGATAAAGAGACTTTTAAAATTGCATCCACAATCACTTTAGTTTTATTATTGATATTAGCTGCTATTTTGGGATATAAGCTTTATTTAACCTCGCAGTTAAATCAAGTTAAGAGTTCTCAAGATATTTTTTTAAGCCGTATTAAAAAACAAGAAGAAAAAGAGAAAACATTTGTTCTGTTTGTAAATAAATTGAGAGTTTTGAGTAGTATTTTTCAAAAAAGAAAAGATAAGCAAGAAGCAATTAATTATTTTTCTCAAATATTTGGACCCGATGTTACTATTGAAAAAATTGTTTACGACGCAGATTCACAACTACTTACTTTTCGTCTTATGGCAGCAGATATTTTTACTTTAGAGAAAGTTTTCGAGTTATTATCTACCAAGCAGTCTACTGAAAGGTTTACGTCTTTGGCAAAGAGCAATCTTCAAAGAACAGCCAGTGGTGTTTATCAAATGCAGATTACGGTGGTAGTAGGAAAAGAAGAACAATGAAAAAGAAATCAGAAATAAATTTTAAATCTTTAATTATTAATCGTCGCTATTTATTGTTTTCTATGGTGAGTGCTTTGGTGGCATTAATAGTTATTTTTTCTGGTATTACTTCTCAAATAAACAACATATTTGATTTACGTCGAGAGATTAGAGTTGGTCAGGAAAAAGTAGCTGTTTTGCGTCAAAAAACTATTGATTTGGAAAATATTGAAGCTAGAGAAGCATATAAGTCTCAAGACTTAGTTAATAAAATTTTACCTTCAAAAAAACCATTATTAGAACTATTGACATCACTTAATACAGTTGCGAGTCAAAATAATGTGATTTTTGTAGACTTAAGTCTTTCCCCTGGTAAAATTGCTTCTGAGAGCGCTGAATTTTTAGGTGAAGCCAAGTCTAGTTCTCAAAGAAAAAAAACTCAGCTGAAAGTAAATCTAGAAGGATATGATACTTTGGTAGTAGAGGTAGAGATATCTGGTTTATTTAGTGATGTTCAGAATTTCTTTCTGGATATTGAAAAAGTAGCTCCACTCACAACTATTACCAGCTTATCACTTGATATTAAAAGCGATGACATTATTAGACCATCCGATGAAGTTCAGGCTGAATTGGTGCTTAGTAGTTATTTCTTTACTCAATCTGTAACAGCAAATTTAAGTTCTTCTTTGCCAAATATCGGTATTAAGGAGCAAGAAATAATTAATGAAGTTGGAAGCTATGCACTTCCTGCCTTCAGTGTTCAAAAACAGATAGAGGGTGGAGGTCTCAATGATCTTTTTGGATTAAATCTTCAGGGAATTGAATAAACTCAGCCGTTTTAGTGGAGTTAATCTATTACTTCTTCTGTTACTTCTTCTTTTGTCGCCTCTTCTTTTTCCACTGGCTCCGCCAATGTAATGTAAGGGCGAATTCCTTCTTTTATAGCCCGAATTTTTGCGATATTTCTAATGGAATTGATTACTGAGCCTTTTTTACCAATGACTTTGCCCATATCATCTGGGTGAACGTGTATTAAGTAAGTGGTGCCACGCTCGTCTTCGGTAATTTCAATTTTAACTTCTTCTGGGTTATCGAC
>CAYXMW010000021.1:0-1214 GCA_964466145.1 uncultured Pseudomonadales bacterium | reverse complement strand
CCAACCATTTTTTATATTCCTCTAAATTAATCTCTAAAATTTTTGGATTTTGAGTAGGTGCGTAGTGCCCTATTTTAGCAGTGTACTTGCCGTCTCTTTTTGTACGAGCTTCTTGAATCACTATACGATAGTGGGGTTGGTTTCTTTTACCGAATCTAACTAGTTTTATTTTTAACATAGGTTGCGATTATAAGGGTTTTGTTCCATTTACTCAAGTATTAGCCAGGACTTTTAAAGCTTCTTCTGCTGCTGCCTGTTGAGCGAGTTGTTTGCTCTTTCCCACACCTATTCCTGTGGGCTGAGAGTTGACTAAAACCTCGATAGTAAACTGCTTGTCGTGGTCTGGACCATCTTCTTTTGTTACTTTATAAATTGGTGCTTCAAAGCCTTTAGCTTGAACTATCTCTTGCAAGACACTTTTAGAATCTTGGTATAGTTTTTCTTTTTTTATTTGCTCAAACCTGTTAAATAGATTTTTTTCTAAGAATTGTTTAGTAGTTTCATAGTCTTGATCTAAGTAAATAGCTCCAATGATTGCTTCGGTAGTATCTGCTAATAAACCAGGATTATTTCTACCACCAGTAGCTTCTTCGCCTCTACTCATGTAAAGTTTTTCTCCTAAGCTTAGTTCTATTGCTACCTCCGCTAAAGTAGTTGTTTTTACCAATGAACTTCGATAAGCGGTTAAAACTCCTTCTGGTTCATTGGGAAATTTGTTAAATAGAAATTCAGTGGTAATTAGTTCTAGGATGGCATCACCCAGAAATTCAAGTCTCTCATTTGATTCTGATGATGGAGAGATGCGCTCATTAAGTGCACTGCGATGAGTTAGGGCTGTTTCTAGTAAGAGCGAGTTATTAAATTTAGGTAGCATAAGTGTATTATCCCAGCTCTGTTTCTTCTATGACAACACCAACTAGTTGGTTGAGAGTAGTATCTTGGTGCAAAAACTCTTTAGTTTCAATTGAGATGTTATATTTTTGTTCTATATCGGAAATTAGTAAAGGTATGTCTATCTCAGGATCAATTCCAAGAGTATTTTTTAGATTACCATCATTATCTAATTGAGAGACATCAACTAAGAGTTTTTCTTCAATAATATTTTTAATTTCATCAGTGATAATACTAATATTTTGATTCATGGTTTCCTTTTATTCTGATGCTGGTTGAGCCAATATTTGACCCAGCACTCCGTTAACAAATCGAGGTGAGCT
>CAYXMW010000020.1:0-10059 GCA_964466145.1 uncultured Pseudomonadales bacterium | reverse complement strand
TTTTGGAGTTCTTTTGGAGAAAGTTTTTTAGGATCAACAATTACTCCACCCTTACCACCACCATAAGGAATACCGATCACAGCACACTTCCAAGTCATCCACGTAGAAAGCGCCATTATTTCTTCTTTACTGACATGGTGATGAAAACGAATTCCACCTTTATATGGTCCACGTGCATTATTGTGCTGAGAGCGAAAAGCCTTCAATTTTTTAGTACTCCCATCATCCATCTCAACTTCAATCTCACCCTCAATAATTTTATTAGGTGATTTTAACTGCTCAATCGCTTTATCAAAGCTAGTTGAATCTTGATACTGATCTCGAAGAAGATCTGCTACCTGCTCTAACTGTCGGACTGATTGTTGATGTGGATTCATGTTTTCCTTGCTTTCTTATTAATAATTATTAAAAAAATACAATTATTTTTGATCAAGCCATCGCTCTGCATCTAAGGCAGCTTGGCAACCCATCCCAGCGGAGGTAATTGCTTGCTTGTACCGATAATCAACGACGTCTCCAGCTGCAAATACACCATCGACTGATGTGGTAGTTGCGCCTGGATAGGTTAATTTTGTTTGAATAAATCCTTTTTTATCTAACTCTAGATAATCTTTAAAAATTTCGGTGGCTGGCTTGTGTCCAACGGCCAGAAATACCCCGCTAGTTTCTATTTCTTGAGTTTTATCAGTTTTATTGTTGTAGATTTCTACTTTTTCAACTAGCTTATCTCCCAAAACTTTTTTGAGCTCGCTATCCCATAGAATCTCTACCTTTTCTGCGTTCATGACTCGATCGACCATAAATTTAGATGCACGCAGCTCATCTCGGCGATGAACTAAATAGATTTTACTAGCAAATTTGGTCAAAGCCATGGCATCTTCGATAGCAGCATCTCCACCACCAATCACCATCGCTATTTTGTCTCGATAAAATGGAGCATCGCAAACAGCACAGGTAGCTACTCCTTTACCAAAAAATTCTTTTTCTCCCGGAACACCCAACATAATGCTAGCTGCTCCAGTAGCTACAATTATTGTTTCTGCTTCATAAAGCTCATCATCTACCCAAACTTTTTTTAACTCTCCAGAAAAATCTATCTTAGTTACTTTCTTATCTATTATCTCTGCTCCAAACTTAGCTGCTTGTTGTCTCATCTCCATCATCAACTCTGGACCCATGACTCCAGCTTCTGTGCCTGGCCAATTTTCTACCAAAGTAGTATTCATTAGCTGACCACCTGGTTTATCCCCAGCAAATAATACTGGCTTTAGATTAGCTCGAGCAGCATAAATGCCGGCGGTATATCCAGCCGGACCAGAACCAATGATAATTATTTTAGCGTGGACCATCACAAACTCCTTTTGTTTTATTTAAATCTATAAATTTCCATCAATCATCTTACGAAAACCATCTTCTCCAGGGAAACCAATGGTACGATCAACTTCTTCGCCATCTTTGAAGATAATTGCTGTCGGAATACTCATTACTCCATACTCGGCTGCAATTTGATTGTGTCCATCAACATCTAGCTTAGCAATAATCATTTTATCCTCATACTCACCGGCTAATTTATCTACGATTGGAGCAGCCATCTTACAGGGGCCACACCACTCTGCAAAAAAATCAACAAATACTGGTAATCCTTCCTCATTATTGAGGGTGGTTTTAAAATCATCAGTGGTTAAGTGAACAGCGCCGGTCTGCTTTTGGTTGTCTTCCGACATAGGTTTATTCCTTTTTTAATTAATATTAATATCTAAAAACTTCTTTTAAGACTTCATCTAAATCTTCCACCCGATCGTCTTTCCTGCAACAAACAGCTTCGTTAGTGAGTAGATCTCGAGCAACTCTGCCCAAAGAATTTCTGACCGCAATAATCTGACGCACGATATCAACGCACGCCCTTTCATCATCATACATTTTAGTCACTCCATCAAGCTGACCACAAATTCTTTTGAGTTGAGTTAAGACTGGATCTTGAGTTGTTTTAGTCACAATAGTGGTCAGTATATATACCCCCTGGGGGTATGTCAACAACCAAGTCCATCTTCATAACAATTGAAATTCATACAATTTTTGTATAATTTTAAAGGCTCTTTAAAATGGTACCAAAGTGGTACCATTCTCAATGATCACTAAACTTAAATTAGCTACTTGAGCTTTGATCCCAAAACAACTATTTTCTCTAATAATTCTACTTGTTTTTTTTCTTCTTCATCGGTTTTTGTCTGCTTAGCATCTAGTTTGTCTAACTCCTGAGTTATCTGTGAAACCTGCCCCTGAATAGAAAGTCTTTTTAAATCTGTAAAAACTTTTTGCCACTCTTTATCTAGATCCACCTCTTCAATGTTACGCGCATATTTAGGTTGTAAATAAAGATCAAAAACTAGCTGTTGAAGATCTTCAGGTAAAAACTTACCAAAAGACTCTAAAGAGTAAGTTGGTTGGAAATCATGGACCTTTTTTAAAAGCAGTTGATGAGTTTTATTTTGAAAGATAATTTCACTCAACTGTGTTGCTCTTTTTTTAATTTTGTCTGGTTGACTTCTAAGTAGTAAAAACCAGGCATATTTTTCTAGATTTTGCTGCCTAGTTAAAACTGGAGTGGATTCTACCTCGTCTGATTTTGAAGTTCGTTTTTTCTTACTAAACTTAGTTGATTTTCGAGCCACAATTTGTTTGATATCTTGAGCTACTACGCTTTGTTTAACACCCAATAACTTAGCCAGCTCCTTAAGATAATAGTCTTTCTCCACTTCATGACTAATATCATTAATAACTGTCGCCAAATCTTTGACAATCATTCTCTTGCCTTCAGGGGTTTTGGGATCGTGTTCGTTAACTGCTACCTCAATTAAAAACTGATAAACAGAAACTGAATTTTTCACTAAATCTCGCCAAGTTTTTGCATCTGCTCTAGCCACATCATCCGGATCTCTTTTTATTTTTTCAGAAAGATCACCCAGCTTAATTACTCGCAGCTCCAAATCAACTTCTTGAGCAATGGGAATTGATCTTTTAGTAGCCTCAATTCCAGCGCTATCCATATCGAGCGCAAATAAAATTTTGCTAGCCACTCGCTTAATGTACTTCGCATGTGCCAAGGTAAAAGCAGAACCCTTAATGGCCACAATATTATTCACATGAGCCTGAGTAGAAGAAATGACATCAAACTCACCTTCAGTGACGATTACTTCACTCTTTTTACGGATAGATTGTAGTAACTCACTATAACCATAAAGTAGCTCGGCTTTATGATAAAGCTTGGTTTCTGGAGTATTAATATACTTCGCCTGTTTAACATCTACCTCAAGACTTCTGCCAGAAAAACCCACCACCTGACCACGATGATTTTTAAGCGGAAACATGACTCGATCTCGAAACCGATCGTAGTAACGACCCTTACGGTTAATTACCAAGCCAGCCTCAACTAAATTTTCTAAAGAGTAGTTCTTCTTGTGATGTAAGTATTTGACTAGCCCATCCCAAGCTGCTAGTGAATAACCAATTTGAAATAATTTAAGTGATTCTTTACTAGTCCCACGATCTTTGAGGTAGTCGCGGGCCTTTTGTCCAGCTTTATGCTCAGTCAGCAAATAGTGATAATACTCTTTGGCTAAGTTTAAAATTTCTAAATGCTGAATACGCTTTTCATCATCCAAGGAAGGCTTGTATTCTTTTAAAATAACGCCCGCTTTTTCTGCTAAATGTTGCAAGGCCTCATTGAAAGTCATGCCTTCATATTTTTCTAAAAAATTATAAACATCACCAGTTTCACCACAGCCAAAACATTTGTAGCGTTGCAACTCTTCACTCACAAAAAATGAAGGGGTTTTTTCTCCATGGAAAGGACATAGTCCTCGCCAGTTACGACCGCCACGTTTTAACTCGATTCGCTCACCAATCAATTCCACAATATCGATGGCTTCTTTTATTTGTTGAACTTGTGACATGTGGCTCTATTTTACTTTATATAGCTGTTTTTATATAGTTTGGCAGTCTTTTCTATCTAAGAGTATAATAGAGTTATGAAAAAACAAGCAGACAACAACTATAAAAGAAATAAATTTGCGACTCCATTTGGCAAGTATTTTCGCTATTTAGATAGGATTGACCGCGGACAGCGTTACTCTGAAGAGTATGGCTCAATCATGATTTTATCTATTGTAGAAGAGGTGGGTGAAATGGTAAGAGCTTATTTAGCTGAGCATGGACGCAAGAAAACTAATATTGCTGCTCAAGATGATGAGTCTTATGAACAAGAATTGGGCGATATTTTGCTGACAATTTTACGTTTTGCCAGAGTCAAAAAAATCAATCTTGATGAAAGATTAATGTACTCTTTGAAAAAAATTGAAAAGCGTAAAAAAGCACCTAAAAAGTAACTTTCAATATGGACACCATTAAAATTCAAAAATTTCTCTCTAATGCTGGTATTTCTTCAAGAAGGGCTGCAGAAAAATTAATTGCTGCTGGCAAAGTATCTGTTAATGGCAAAATAGCCACTATTGGGCAGCGAGTTGATCCCTTACATGACAAAGTACTATATAGAGGTGAACCAATCTCTGATGTTGAATTAAAGTACTACTTAATTAATAAACCAGTCGGAATTTTAACGACTACTAAAGATGAGTTGGGCAGAAAAACAGTCCTTAGTATTTTGCCTGAAAATGTTACTAAAGCAACTCGACTTTATCCCGTGGGTAGACTCGATAAAGATAGTGAAGGGTTATTACTAGTAACTAACGATGGGGCTTTTACTCATTTATTGACTCACCCCAGTCACTTGATTACCAAAACTTACCGGATCTTTATTGACCGCAAACCCACCTACAAAGCTCTTCAACATTTACGCAGAGGAGTCCGTCTGAAAGAAGGGATGACTGAACCGGCCGAGGTTGAGACTGAGACTGACACTGATCATGGCACTTGGCTAAACATGACTATTAAAGAGGGTAAAAATAGGCAGGTGAGACGAATGATGGAGCGAGTCGGCTATGAAACTATTAGATTAATTAGAACTAAGTTTGGGCCCTACTCATTAGATGAACTTGAAAATCAGAGTTGGATAGAGGTAGAGAAAAGATAGATTTACTTAGCTAGTTCTTTTTTTTGACTTCTAGTCAGTTTTTTTATGGCACATTCTCTTTTTAACGCTATTGAGTGATCCTGACACTGCTCTGAGTAAACCAACTCAATTGGCCTGCGAGCACGGGTGTACTTAGCTCCTTTTCCTAAATTGTGTTGCTCAATACGATGTTTAATATTATTACTGACACCAGTATAGAAAGTGTTGTCTTTACATTTCACCATGTAAACAGACCAATTTTTAGACATGCTGTTTGGCTTTAATCAATTTTTTAATTTTTTCTATCTGCTCATCAGCAGCTGCCTCACCCACGCCGGTCACTTCTTTATTCCCCACAATATTCCCAAAAATACTATATTTTTTAGGCTCAATAATATCCGGCCAAATAGTTAGATCAGCCAAAGCACAGTTTTGTTTGGCTAGCTGATAGATAAATATTTGAGTGGTCCTGAGTGCTACTTGAACAGGATTGTGCTTTTCATTTTTTAAGGGAAAAATATTCTTATATAGGTTGACTGCAATGACTATATCTGCCCCCATGTTTTTGGCCAATAAAACTGGAACTGGAGTTTTAACTGCACCATCAATCAGCTGTTTGCCCCTAATTTTAACTGGCTCAAAAATAAATGGTACTGCAGTACTAGCATGAATCGCGGTTGCTAAATTACCAGAATCTAAAATAACTCTTTTGCCACTTTTAAAATCAACAGCGAGAGCAGCAAATTTTTGATCAAGATCTTCTATCTTAACTCTACCCACATGCTTCTCGATCATGTCTTTGTATCGCTGACCTTTGATTAAACCACTTCTCCTCAGACTCATATCTCTAAACACGCTCCAAACTTGACTTGACTGAATCTCAGTCATGACTTGTTCGACTTTGTCAATGTCGTTGGTGGCGGCAAAGAAACCACCCATGATAGCACCGGTGCTACTGCCGGTAATTATGTCGATGGGAATGTTGTTTTCGAGTAAAGTTCTGATGACTCCAATATGGGCTAAACCTCGCCAACCACCGCTCCCAAGAGCTAGACCGACTTTAATTTTTTTTGGTTTGGACATAATGTTAAAGTCTACAGGATTTTATAAGTTTTTGTTTTGATGATAGATGACTTGCTCGTGGGCTAAAGGTAGCTGAATTTTAATCAACTCTTCTTTCTAAGGTGACATTTTTGGAACCTTAAAAATAAAACTACTCTGAAAACTCAGACAGGTGCTCAACAAAATTAAGGAGTTCTAAGGTTGGCTGATCATCAATTATTATTTTATTAATGGCACAGTTTTGCATTTGATAATCTTCTCCCTCATCATATTGTTTTCTTAGTTTGGAAATTTTTTCATCACCAAAGATATTTCTTAAGTAATCTAAAATAGCACCACCATGAGTGACTAATACGATGTGTTCATCAGCTATTTTGTTTATCAATTGACTGACTCTTTTACCAGTAGATTTTGAAGAATCTCCATACTTTGGAACATAATCTCGATTGTTTGTAGATTTAATCCATTCTTGAAAAAATTCATTACGAGTAACATTGGGGTCTGTCCAATTCATTCTCTCAATTAAATCATTATCTGAGCTATATTCTAGATCCATAGTTTCAGCAATATTTTTTGCTGTTTCAATTGTTCTTTTTGTAGGACTAGAAATAATTTTTGATATAGGAAATTGACTCAAATACTGACCAGTCTGCTTAGCTTGTTTTATCCCAACTTCAGTTAAACTAGGATCACCAACATGTGTGTGTTTTTGTCCATGTCTAATGAGGTAAATAATAGTCATATAATTATTATACAAAAAAATCCCGTTATTGCGGAAGCGGTGGGATTTACCCTAGTCATGCACTACGTGCTTGATCGGGCATCTTACTTCTCATCCCACAACCATACTTGTCAAAAACTAAGCTTTCAGCTCAGTTTTCGTCAAGTGCGGAAGCGGTGGGATTCGAACCCACGAAGCCCGTTAGGACTCAAGATTAGCAATCTTGTGCAATTGGCCACTATGCGACGCTTCCTTGTTAAGTGCCTCATTATACCAAGCATTAATTACTTTTGTCCGTCCTGAGTTAAGAATGAGAGTTTTGAAGTTTTCCTACCCGGTAAATCGCAAACATAAGCACTGTTGCTGCTAAATATTGAGTCGGCTTCAAAAATGTTTTGTACAAAACCATATCTATAAAAACCGCTAATAAAGGAAAAGTTAACTCCAAGATAGCTGAAACCTTAGCCTCAGTCTTCTTCAAGCCTTTATAATAAATCCACATCGCCAACAAGCCAGTCGTTAGCGCAATGTAAACCAATCTGGACAATTCAAAAGTACCTACTGTCATCAAGCCAGCCTGTGACTTCAACACATAAACAGCAATCAATGCCCAAAAAGTAGATAAATAAAACCTGAGAATAGTTCCACCTTGGTGGGAAACAGTATTTAGTAGTGATTTAGACAAAGTAGTAGAAATCCCCCAACAAACTGCTGCTCCTAGAGCAAAGAGAGCTGCAGTCAGTGTTCCAGATCCAGAATCTAGATTGACGTTTCCATTGGGAAAAGTAACGAAAAAGGCAGCTACTAGGGCTAAAACAGCCCATTTAATATATTTACGGGTAATCTTCTCACCCAGTAAAAAATGGGCGGAACCAGCCGCAAACAAAGGCTGTAGTTTCTGAAGCAAAAAGACCACACTGAAAGCAATAAAATGAACTTTTAGTAAAGCAGTAGTAATAAACAATGTACCCAGCAATCCCCCGAGTAGAGCGACCACGCTAGCATTAAATAAAACTTTTCCAGTTAATTTTTCTTTCTTGAGTGTCGGCACCACAATTGGTAATAAAATCAGTGAACCAATCAAATGCTCATAAAAAACAATAATTACTGGTGACAGATGGTAAAGACTGCGACGAATAATCCCATCAAGAGCCCAGAGAGAAGCAGCTAAGACAATTAAAATTGGACCTTGGAAGAAATGTGGTTGTTTTTTAAGACTCATATCAATCATGAAGTGGATCGTATTATAATATCCCCATGCAAAAAATACCACACATCGTCATTCTGGGTGGCGGCACTGGCTCTTACGTAGTTGCTTCAGGTTTAAATAACATGCCAGTTAAAATTAGTATGTTACTGACGATGGTTGATGATGGTGGCTCCAATCAAACTCTCCGTGATGAATTCGGCTTACTTCCCACCTCTGGTATTAGACAATCTATAGTTGCGTTGTCAGAGAACCAGACTATTCTTAGAGAACTTTTTACCTATCGTTTTCACCAAGGTGGTAAACATCTTAAAGGAATGACTTTTGGTAATCTTTTTATGGCTGCGATGGCAGATATCATGGGCTCCCAAAAAAAAGGGATTGAAGAAACTTGTCGTTTATTACAAGTCAAAGGAGATATTATCCCTGTTAGTTATGATGATGTTCGCTTAGTAGCAACCTACGAAGATGGTAGTCAAGTAGTTGGTGAGCATCACATTGATGAACCTAGCCACGATGGTAAGTTAAGAATTACTAATCTTGAAACTAAGCCAGCAGCAAAATTAAGCCCAGAAGCCAAACAAGCATTATTAACAGCAGATTTAATAATTTTAGGACCAGGTGATTTTTATACCAATACCATTGCCAATTTAATTATTGATGGCCTGGTAGAAACTCTTAAAAAGAGCAAGGCCAAAATTTTATTTATTTCTAATTTAATGACTAAATATGGAGAAACTTATAACTTTACTGCTAAAGATTTTTTCAAAGACTTAATTAAATACTTACCACTAGAGTCAATAGATTATGTATTAATTAATAACAACACTGATTTCCCAAAGGGAGTTTTACCACTTTATAAAGAGGAAGAGTCCATTCCAGTTAAAGACGATCTCAAACCAAGTGATTTAAACAATCACGTTAAATTAGTTAGAGCTGATGTGCTATCTAGATTTATTCCCAACAAAACCAAAGGCGATGATCTCAAAAGAAGCATGATCCGCCACGACCCCGATCGTCTCGCTAATGTTATTATGAAATTACTTAAAAAGTAATTTATGTCTAATTCAACCCCTTTATTTGTAATTTTAGCTGGTGGACAAGGCGAGCGTTTTGCTCCACTAGTGACCAATAAAACTATCTTTCCATTTATGGATAAACCATTGTTGCTACATCAGTTGGAGCAACTACAACAAGTTGGAGTGGAGAGAGTTTTAATAGCTACTAACTCAGAAAACCACTCCTATCTTGAGAAACTAAAGATTGAAGGTTTAAATATTAAGATTAAACGTCAAGCCAAACCCCTAGGAATGGCTAGTGCCGTCCTCAATTTAGCCACAGAGATTGGTGATCAACCGATAGTGGTCATGAATGCAGTTGATGTAGTTAGTGATGACCTATTCAAAACATTGCTTCAAGAAATTAAAACTAAAAAAACCCAGGGATTGATAACTGGAATTAAAGTCAGTAATTACTTTCCTGGAGGATATTTACAGCTCAAAGACTCCCAAGTGACTGGTGTCATTGAGAAGCCAAAGCCAGGTGATGAGCCTAGTGATTTGGTTAATCTAGTTTTTCATTATTTTAGTCAGCCTCAAAAATTTATCGAGCTCTTAAAACAAACTACTGATCAAATAGATGATGTTTATGAACAAGCTTTAACAGAATTAATGCAGCAACAGAATTTTGGGTTTGTTAGCTACGATGGCTATTGGAATAAGCTTAAGTACCCTCATTATGTGCTAGATATCATGCGGTTATTTTTAGATCACCGTCTGCAAAATAAAATTGATCCTTCAGCTAGAATCTCAGACCAAGCTACGATTGAGGGGCAAGTTTTTATCGCCAAAAACGTTAAAGTTGAAGCTGGAGCAGTCATTAAAGGACCAACTTACATTGGTCCCAATACCATTATTGGCAATCATGTCCTAGTCAGACAATCAATGATTGAGCGAGATGTCATTGTTGGTTTTGGTAGCGAAGTTGCTCGCAGTTACATTG
>CAYXMW010000019.1:2384-11332 GCA_964466145.1 uncultured Pseudomonadales bacterium | reverse complement strand
GCTAAACCAGTTGGACCATGAGCTATACCACCACCTACAAAAATTGGAGCGTTTCTAGAACCATGACGAGCATTACCAGTTCCTTTTTGGGCATGCAATTTCTTTTTAGTGCGATTAACTGCTGATCTATTTTTGACTTTACTAGTTCCCTGACGTTGATTAGCCAAGTAAACTCGGATGCCCTGAGACAATAAAGTCTTATTTATCTCTGCATTAAAAACAGCTTCGCTAGCTGTGACAGCAGTTTTGCTTTTATTACCAGTTTTTGTATAAGTAGTTAATTTCATGATTTAGCCTCTTCTTCTTTAGACTCCGCTTGTTTTGACTCTGGCACTTCATCTTTCACTTTGATGCCAGAGGCATTATTATCTAACTCAATCATTTTTTTCTCACCAGTTTTGGTGATTTTAACAGTAGATGAGTAGAATCCTGGCACTGGCCCATTGATCCAAACTTCACCAGTCTCTTTGTCTAAATAAACCACTACTAAGCCACTAATGGTTTTTGTATCAACACCATAGTGACCAGGCATCTTTTTTCCTGGCCAAACACGACCTGGATCTGTACCAGCACCGATCGATCCTGGAGCACGCTCTCGGTCTGATTGACCATGAGTGCGTGGTCCACCATGAAAACCCCATCGTTTTATGACACCAGTAAAACCTCGACCTTTGGTTGTACCTTGAACTTTAACCACATCACCTACTTCCAAAACTTGACCCACTTTAACAACATCGCCGATCTTAGTTTGATCAGCGCTATCATTTTCTGCTTCAGTTTTTTCGGAATGTTTAACTCCTTGGAGAGTTGTGACACCTATAGAAAAACCACTCTTTTGCATTTTGCTACGGAGTGGTTTGGGCATGTTTTTTAATTTTTTCTGACCATATCCAACTTCAAAAATACTAGTTGATTTTTGATCAACTACTAAATTATCGTCAGCTTTACAACGGGTTACAGCCAGCCTCTTACCTTGTTTTGACCAGGCTTGGGTCATATCTAGTTTGGTGGCAAAAATACTGTCTAGCATGGTTCTCTTTTTCTTTAATCAGCAAATTTAAATTTGTCATTCTTTTTTTAAGAAGCCCTTACAAACTTCTTGTTACATTTTGATCTGAATATCAACCCCCGCAGGTAGTTCCAGATGCATTAACGAGTCAATTGTCTTGCTCGTTGGGTTGACAATATCAATCAACCGCTTGTGAGTTCTAATTACGTATTTCTCCTGCGAATCTTTATCCGTGTGTGGAGAAATCAACACCGTAAACCATTTGCGGTGAGTAGGTAAAGGAATTGGTCCTTTAACCTTAGCACCAGTTGAAAGAGCAGTTTCTAAAATCTTGCGACCGGCTTCATCAACTACGCGATGATCGTAAGATTTAAGTCTCACTCTAATTTTGTAGGCGTCGTTTTTATTAGAACTTGTTGCCATAATTTGTTAATGTTTTATTAGTTTCCATTTATCTTAAAACAAAGCGTGATTATATCTGGTCTTCGCCTGGTTGTACAGAGTTATTTTGTTTTATAAGACAGGCAGTTATTGTAACAGAGCTATTGATAAATGAAAAGTCCCGCCTCGGCGGGACTTTCCTTATATTTTCAATTATATTATTTTATAATTTTACTAATTGCTCCGGCACCGATAGTGTGACCACCTTCTCGAATAGCAAAGCGTAATCCTTCATCCAGAGCTACAGGCACAATCAGTTTCACTGTCATTTTGGCGTTATCACCTGGCATGACCATCTCAACTCCATCAGGAAGAGAGATCTCTCCTGTTACGTCAGTGGTTCTGACATAAAACTGAGGTCTGTAACCAGTGAAAAATGGCTTGTGACGACCACCCTCTTCTTTAGTTAAGATATACACCTCAGCTTCAAATTCAGTATGAGGAGTAGCAATACCTGGCTTAGCTAAAACTTGACCACGTTCAACGTCGTCTTTACCGATACCTCTAAGTAAGATTCCGACATTATCTCCTGCTTGAGCATCATCAAGTAACTTGCGGAACATCTCAACACCAGTAACAGTAGTTTTAGAAGTTTTTCTAATACCAACCATCTCAATTTCTTCACCGATTTTGACTTTACCAGAAGCAATACGGCCAGTTACAACTGTGCCGCGTCCTTTGATTGAAAAAACATCTTCAATTGGCATTAAAAATGGTTTATCGAGATCTCGAACCGGATCTGGAATGTACTCATCAACAGCGTTCATTAACTCCATCACTTTATCTTGAGCATCTGCATCACCCTCTAAGGCTTTGAGTGCACTAACACGAACTATTGGAGCGTTATCACCATCAAATTTATATTTAGTAAGAAGTTCTCTAACTTCCATCTCAACTAAATCTAAAAGTTCAGGGTCATCAACCATATCAACTTTGTTCAAAGCGACAATGATTCTTGGTACGTTCACTTGCTTAGCTAAAAGAATGTGTTCTCTAGTTTGAGGCATCGGACCATCGTTGGCGGCCACCACTAAGATTGCTCCATCCATTTGAGCTGCGCCAGTGATCATGTTTTTAATATAATCAGCATGTCCTGGAGCATCAATATGAGCGTAGTGACGCTTCTCAGTTTCATACTCAATGTGTGAAATATTAATAGTCACACCTCGAGCTGCTTCTTCAGGAGCATTATCGATATCTAAATATCCGAGTGGCTTATTAATATCACTTGGAACTTTTTTGGCCAAGGTTTGGGTAATGGCAGCGGTAAGAGTAGTTTTACCATGATCAACGTGACCAATGGTACCCACATTAACGTGGATCTTATCGCGCTTAAATTTCTTGCTGTCGTCTGACATATTTTCTCCTTTTGTCTTTAATGATAGCTAAATACTATTTTTTTACTTTTTACTATATTATTATGATTTAGTTCTCTGTTTAACGATTTCTTCAGTAATGTTTGCTGGCACTTCTTGATAGTGACTTGGCAATAATACACTAGAAGCACGACCCTGAGTCATACTCCTCAAAATTGTAACATAGCCCTGCATCTCTGCCAACGGGACTAAACCAGTAATAATCACCATCTGGCCACGGTTAGTAGTGCCTTGGATCTGACCTCGACGACTACTCAAATCTCCAATCACATCTCCCATAAAATTATCTGGAGCGGTAACTTCGACTTTCATGATTGGCTCTAGTAAAATCACATCAGCTTTACTTAAAGCATCTCGCAAGGCAAGTGAACCAGCCATTTTAAAAGCAACTTCACTTGAGTCAACATCATGGAAAGAACCATCATAAACTGTAACTGAAAAATCAACCATTGGATACTTGGCTAGATAACCGCGCTCCATCGATTCAATAATACCTTTATTAATTGGCTTAATAAACTCACGAGGGATAGTCCCACCAGTGACTTCATTAATAAATTCATATTCAGTACCACGATCTTGAGGCTCAATTTTAATTAAACAGTGACCATACTGACCTCGACCACCAGTTTGTTTAATATACTTACCTTCACCTTCAGCGTATTTCTTAATAGTTTCTTTATATGCTACTTGAGGCTTACCCACACTAGCATCAACATTAAATTCACGCTTCATGCGATCGACAATAATCTCTAAATGTAGCTCTCCCATACCACCAATAATGGTTTGACCTGTTTCGTGATCTACTTCAATACTAAAAGTTGGGTCTTCTTCAGATAATTTATTCAACGCCATTCCCATTCTCTCTTGATCTTGCTTAGTCTTAGGCTCAATAGCGAGCGAAATGACTGGATCAGAAAAAGTAATTCTTTCCAACTCAATGGGGTGATTTTCATCACACAAAGTATCACCAGTGGTAGTATTTTTAAGACCAATTAAGGCTACAATCTCACCTGCTTGTGCTCGAGCAATCTCTTCACGATCATTGGCATGCATAAGCAATAATCGACCAACACGCTCTTTTTTATTGGTTGAGGAGTTATAAATATAACTTCCTGACTCAATTTTTCCAGAATAAACTCTCACATAGGTCAAACGACCGACGTGAGGATCGGTTTGAATTTTAAAAGCCAATCCAGCAAAAGGTTCTTCTGGATTAAGTCTTCTATCTACCTCTTCTTCAGTTTTAGGATTAATTCCAGTGATATGATCAATATCCATTGGAGATGGTAAGTATTCTATGACTGCATCTAGTAAAGGTTGAACTCCAGTATTCTTAAGTGAGGACCCAGCCATAACTGGCACCAATTTGTAATCAATGACAGCCTTTCGTAAAGCTGCTTTAAGATCATTGACTGCGATTTCCTCTTCCATTAAAAACTTTTCCATTAAAACATCATCTGTCTCAGCGATTGCCTCTACCAGCTCAGCTCGTAATTTTTTGACTTCATTTTTGTATTCATCGGGAATATTTTTTATGTCTGGTTCGGTAGCGGTCGTCTTGTCTTCCCAAAAATAAGCTTTTTCATCTAGTAACTGAATTACTCCCTGGAAATTATCTTCTGCTCCCATTGGTATGTTTAAGATCGCTGGTTTAACACCAAACTTATTTCTAATGTCTTGAATAGTTTCAAAATAATCTGCACCTAATTTATCCATCTTATTTACAAAACAAACTCGAGGCACATTATATTTATCAGCTTGACGCCAAACAGTTTCTGACTGAGATTGGACTCCTTCAGAAGCATCTAAAACTGTCACTCCACCATCTAAGACTCGCAAAGAACGTTCAACTTCGGCAGTGAAATCAACGTGTCCTGGAGTGTCAATGATATTTAAACGATAATTTTCTTGAGGCAAATGTGAGTCAAAGTAAGGCTTCCAAAAAGTAGTGGTAGCAGCAGACACAATAGTAATGCCTCGCTCTTGCTCTTGAGGCATCCAGTCCATAGTAGCTTCACCCTCATGAACCTCACCAATTTTATAAGTACGACCAGTGTAAAATAATATTCTTTCGGTGGTGGTAGTTTTACCAGCATCAATATGAGCAATAATACCAATATTACGAATTCTATCTAAGGGGATTTTCTTACTTTGGTTTTTGGGCATATTTTTTTTACCATCTAAAGTGAGCAAAAGCCTTATTGGCATCAGCCATTTTGTGACTAGTGTTGCGACGATTAATAGTTCCACCTTGTTCATTCAAAACATCGAGCATTTCTGCGGCTAGTTTCTCTGCAAAAGAATGATAGTCTCGATTAGATCTCTTATTAGATTCATTTACCAACCATCTCAGAGCTAATGAATAAGCTCGACGAGATTTAACTGGCATTGGCACCTGATAGGATGCACCACCAACTCGGCGTGTTCTCACCTCAATCTGAGGTTGAATTTTTTGCAAAACTTCCTCATAAACTTCAAGAGGTTTTCTTTTAGTTTTCTCTTTAATGATTTTAAAAGCATTGTAAACTTGTTTTTGAGCAATAGTTTTTTTACCACTCTTCATGACTCGATTGATCAACTGCGAAACTTTCACAGAACCATACTTAAGATCTGGATTAATATCACGTGGGGGGAATCTCTTTGTTCTCATAATTAACTCTTTTTAACACCGTACTTACTGCGACTACTCTTACGATCAGCCACACCCTCACTATCATAAACACCACGAACAATGTGATACTTAACACCGGGTAGATCTTTAACCCTACCACCTCTAACCAGAACAATACTGTGCTCTGCAAGATTGTGTCCCTCACCTGGAATATAAGCAGTAACTTCTATCTTGTTAGATAATCTAACACGAGCTACTTTACGCAATGCAGAGTTTGGTTTTTTAGGAGTCATGGTTTTAACTACTGTACAAACTCCTCTTTTTTGAGGGTTATTGGTCTTTACCGGCTTATTCTTAAGCATGTTAAAGCTACGTCTAAACGCAGTCGACTTAATTCGCTTTGGTTTTTGCTTACGACCTTTTCTGACTAGTTGATTAATTGTTGGCATGAGATGGTGATTGTAACATAAACTAACTTATACTTCTATCTGGGCTCTCTCTGGTGTGGTTGGAATCAAGCGCCCGATAATAACATTCTCTTTTAGACCATCGAGGTAGTCAATTGCTCCTTTAGAAGAGGCATTTGTCAAAACACTCTTCGTATGTTGGAATGAAGCTGCTGACAACCAGGAGTGAGTATAAAGAGCACTTCGAGTAATACCGAGTATCATCACCTTGGCACTAGCTGGCTCTCCACCGGCTACCATGATGTCATCATTACCTTGAACCAATTGGCTTCTCTCAATCACCTCTCCAGTTAAGAACTCAGTGTCACCTGTTTTCTCAATCTTAACCTTATCGCCCATTTTTCTAGCAATAACTTCAAAGTGCTTATCATGAATAGTTATGCCTTGAGATTCATATACATACTGAACTCCGTCCACCACATATAGTTGAGTGTGAAGTAAGCCTCTGATCTGCATCAACTCACCCAAATTAACACTACCTGCTGTTAATCCTTCACCCGCAGCAATTAAATCTCCATCTTCTACTGTCAAAGCTGTATTTAAACTTACTTTGTATGAAACCTCTTCTTTTGGTGAAGAAGTCGTAGTGACAGTAATTACTATTTCCTTATCATCTTCACTAATCTTAACTTTTCCAGTTAGCTCAGAAATCAGTGCCTTACTCTTAGGATTCCGGGCTTCAAAAATTTCTTCAACTCTAGGTAATCCTTGAGTCACATCTAAGCCAACAATACCTCCAGAGTGCTTAACACGCATGGTTAGCTGTGTTCCTGGCTCTCCAATTGACTGAGCTGCAATTACTCCTACCGGCACACCTATTTCAACAATTTTACGAGTGGAAAAATCCCAACCGTAGCATTGAGCACACATACCATGAGTAGACTCACAAGTTAAAGGAGATCTGACTTTGATAACAGTGGTTTTTTCATCAGCACCTAGTTTTTCAGCTAAATCTGGAGTAATTACTTCTCCAGTTTTAAGCACAGTTTTGGAACCAATCTTGATATCTTGAAGAGAAACTCGACCAAGAATACGGCCAGAAAAACTATCTGATCTAGTACCCTCTTTAGAAATCTCAATCCCTTCACTAGTACCACAATCATCTTGACGAATAATAACATCATGGGATACATCAACCAATCTTCTAGTTAAATAACCAGCATCAGCTGTTTTAAGAGCTGAATCAGTTAGGCCTTTTCTAGAACCACGAGCTGAAGTCACATACTCAAAAATCGACAATCCTTGTCTAAAGTTAGACTTAGTTGGCATCTCCACAATATTTCCCAAAGGATCTACCACCAAACCTCTCATAGCAGCTAATTGCTTGACTTGATCTCTAGAAGCACGAGTGCCACCAGAGTCAATAATTATCTTAACTGCGTTATCTTTATCATAAGAATCCCAAGTCTTGTCAGCTACTTCTTCAGTTGTATCCATCCAAATCTGATTGTTGAGTTTTTTGCGCTCTTCATTTGTGACCAAACCCTCTTGATAACTATCTTGAATTTTTTCTACTTTCCTATTGGCTTGATCAATAATCTGATCTTTCTCATCAATCATTTCACAATCAACTACTGAAACAGAAATCCCAGATAAGGTGGCTGCATCAAAACCAAGATCTTTAATGTTATCAATTAACTGAGTAACCTCATCTCTAGGTTGAGTTTCAATTGCTAAAGTTACTAACTCCTTAATCTTTTTAGCAGTCACAGCCTCATTAATGTAATCAACATTACTTCCTAAAAGCTGATTGAATTGAATTCTGCCGATTGTAGTTCTAACAATCTCTGTCTTTTCATTTAAGACTAAGCGAACTTTGATCGGCTGGTGAAGATCAATTAATCCTATTTGCTGAGCATGGAATGCTTCATCTACACTGGTAAATATTGATGAATAATCTGGAAAATCTTCATTCATAATCGTTTGATAATAAACTCCCATTGCCATTTCTTTATTAGGCATTGTGACTGGCTCGCTGTTAGCTGGCTTCAATAAGTTCTGAGTTGACATTAATAAATCAACTTGTTCTTGTTGAGCTTGCTTAGTCAACGGTACGTGAACTGCCATTTGATCACCATCAAAGTCAGCATTGTAACCAGAACACACACAAGGATGAAGACGAATAGCCTTTCCCTCAACTAAAATCGGATAAAAAGCTTGCATACCCAACTTATGTAAGGTTGGTGCTCTATTTAAAATAACGGGGTGGTTTTTAGTTACTTTTTCCAAAATATCATAAACTTCAGGCTCACGACGGTCAATTAAATGACGAGCACTTTTCACATTTGGGGCCACACCATTTAAAATTAATTCTCTAAGTACATAGGGCTTAAACATTTCTAAAGCCATATCCTTAGGTAATCCACACTGATTTAGTTTTAATTCTGGACCAACCACAATTACACTTCGTCCTGAATAATCAACTCGTTTCCCTAAAAGATTACGACGGAATCGACCTTGCTTTCCTTTAAGCATGTCAGAAAGTGACTTTAGTTGTCGTTGTCGACGACGTTTAGTATTACTTTGATCAATCAAAGAATCGACAGCTTCTTGAAGCATTCGTTTTTCATTGCGCAAAATAATATCAGGAGCTCCTAAATCAATTAGGTGCTTTAAACGATTATTACGATTAATAACTCGACGATAAAGATCATTCAAATCTGAAGTAGCAAACCTACCACCAGAAAGCTGAACCATTGGTCTTAAATCTGGAGGAATAACTGGTAAGATGGTTAAAAACATCCAAGTTGGATCTATTTCAGCCTTACGTAAACCCTCAACTACTCTTAAACGCTTAATCATTTTAACTTTACGAGCACCTTTAGAATTAATTATCTCTTCTCGTAAAAGTACCACTAAGGAATCTAGATCTAGTTCTTTAACTAATTCTAAAATACTTTCAGCACCCATACCGACTCGAATATGAGTATCAGCATCGTAATCCATCAACTTAATATACTCATCCTCGCTGAGGATAGTCCCTTTTTTAATCTTCTTCACCATTTTTTTAATGGTGGCATATATTTCAGCTAATTGTTCTAATT
>CAYXMW010000019.1:0-2284 GCA_964466145.1 uncultured Pseudomonadales bacterium | reverse complement strand
TCATCCGTGCTTGGTTTCTTTTCCTCAATTATTTCTTCAACTTCATGAGGAATAACATTTATTCCTAATGAATTTAATTCTCTAACTAAAACCTTAAATGACTCAGGAACGGTTGGTGCAGGAATTTCTTCCCCCTTAACCATCGCTTCAAAAGCTCTACCTCTACCTTTCACATCATCAGACTTAATAGTTAACATTTCCTGTAAAGTGTAGGCTGCTCGATGAGCTTCTAATGCCCAAACTTCCATTTCTCCCATTCTCTGACCACCCATTTGAGCTTTTCCACCCAAAGGCTGTTGAGTAACTAAAGAATATGGACCAGTAGAACGAGCATGAACTTTATCTTCCACCATATGAGCTAACTTTAAAATGTAGCCAATACCAACTACGGTTGATTCTCTAAATTTTTCACCAGTTCGACCATCAAATAGCTGAGCTTTACCAGATCTAGGTAAGCCAGCTTCTTCTAAAGAATCCCAAATTTTATCTTCATCAATCTGTTCAAATGGAGGAATAGCAACATTGTAACCCAAAGTCTTAGCTGCCCAACCTAAGTTAGCTTCCAGCAATTGACCTAAATTCATACGAGCTAAAACTGAAAGTGGAGAAATAATAATATCAATCGGAGTGCCATCTTCTAAATGAGGCATATCTGCTTGTGGCACAATCTTAGAGATTACACCTTTATTACCATGACGACCAGCTAATTTATCACCCGCAGTAATTTTACGAGTTTCAGCAACTCTTACCGTCACTTCTTTAAGTGTTCCGGGATCAAGCTCATCGCCTTTTTCTCTATCTAAAACCTGAACATCAATTACTGTTCCGGTTGAACCATGAGGTAAGCGCAGTGATGTATCTCTAACTTCTCTAGATTTTTCACCAAAAATAGCTCTTAGCAATCTTTCCTCAGGAGAAAGCTCTGTTTCGCCTTTGGGAGCAATTTTACCGACTAAAATATCTCCAGAAGCAACTACACTTCCAGTTCTGACAATGCCGTCCTCAGTTAAATTAGATAAATATGTTTCTGAAACATTGGGAATATCATTTGTTAACTCTTCAGATCCAAGCTTTGTATCCATCACTCGAGATCGATACTCACTAATATGAATTGATGTAAGTGAATCTTCTCGAACTAATCTATCAGAGATAACAATTGCGTCCTCATAACCTAAACCCTCAAAAGAACTATAAGCAATTAATAAATTAGCTCCTAAGGCCAGCTCTCCTTTATCTGAAGCTGGACCATCAATGATAACGTCACCTTTTTTAATCTTATCGCCAATTTTAACAATTGCTTTCTGAGAGTAAGAAGTGCTTTGAGCAGTTCTCTTAAAGGTAGATAAACTATAAGTATCTTTACCCTTATTAAAAGAAACTTCTTCAACATAAAGATAAGCTTCTTTATCAACTTTCTTAAGTTCTTTTTTATCAACTTTAATCACTACTTTATTACCGTCCACATAATCTACTTCACCGCCGTGCCAAGCTTTAACAGTTCTGCCCATAGCACTGGCCACAACTCCCTCCATACCCGTACCAACTACTGGGGCCTCAGTCTTGATCAAAGGCACAGCCTGACACTGCATATGCGTACCCATTAGAGCACGGTTAGCCTCATCATGATCAATGAATGGAATCAATGAAGCAGAAGTACCGATAACTTGAGATGGAACAACATCAATATACTCAACCTCATCAACTGAGCCTTCAATAAAATTATTCATGTAACGAATTGGGACCCACTCTTCAACAATGTATCCTTTATCATCAATCTCGACCCCGGCATGAGTAATCTTATGATCTTCTTCATCTGCGGCATCCATGTAAACAATTTCATCAGTCACCTTCATCTTGCCCTTAACATTCTTAACTTTTAAATAAGGCGCTTCTAAGAAACCAAAATTATTCACCCGAGCAAAAAGAGCTAAGTATGTCACTAAACCAATATTTGGTCCCTCTGGCGAACGAACTGGATCAATCCTAGAGTATTGTGAAGCATTGATATCACGCATCGAAAATGAAGCTCTCTCTCTAGTTACTCCACCACTACCCATGACTGATAAACGACGTAGGTTGTCAATTTCAGCTAAAGGATTAGTTTGATCTAAAATAGTTGAAAGACGATTGCGACGAAAAAATTCTGAAATAGTAGCAATTAAAGGCCTGGCATTTACTAAAGCAGCTGGAGTTAAAACCTCATCAGTTTTAGTCAATGACATTTTTTCTCTAATTGAACGCTCCAAACGAATTAAGCCAATTCGAACAGCACTACCCTGAACCA
>CAYXMW010000018.1:8272-11431 GCA_964466145.1 uncultured Pseudomonadales bacterium | reverse complement strand
ATGAAACTAATCTCTGGTTCTTCTAATTTACCATTAGCTCAAAGCCTTGCTAATTTGCTTCAAATTGATCTAGTGGAAATAGAAATAAATAAATATGCAAATGATGAAAAAAGAATTAGGATTTTAGATAATGTTCAAGGAGAGAATATTACCCTAGTCCAAACTTTTTCTAAACCAGTTGATGAACATATTGTGGAGTTTTTACTGATAATAGATGCGCTAGAAAGAATGGGTGCCAGAAACGTAAATGTAGTCATCCCCTGGTATGGTTACTCGCTTCAAGACAAGGTGTTTGAGGAGGGAGAACCTCTCTCTGCTAAAGTAGTAGCAAATCTAGTTTCAGCTAGCTATGCAAAAAGAGTCTTTCTACTAGATGTACATAATACGAGCATTGCTGGATTTTTCTCCACACCAACCCACCACCTATCAGCTTTACCACTATTTATTGAATATGCTCAAGACAATTATGATCTTCAACAGACTGTAGTTGCCAGTCCTGATTTTGGAGGATTAAAAAGAGCAGGACAACTAGCTAAATCCTTAGATATTGACTGGGTGAATATTGATAAAAATCGCAATTTAAAAACTGGAGAGATTATTGAAATGAAGCTTCATGGAGATGTAAAAAATAAAACTGTTTTAGTATTTGATGATGTCTGCATCTCTGGCGGTACAGTCGTTCAAGCAGCCAAAGTACTCAAAGAATCTGGAGCAAAAGAAGTTCATTTTCTAGTCACACACGGCCTATTTGCTGATGATGCCAAATCCAAACTAAATGCGTCGACCATAGATACTATCGTGGTTACAAACTCAATTCATCATCAACAACTACCAAACAACATTCAAATAATTGACTGTTCTAAGCTCTTTGCAAATCAACTTGAAAATTGGATGTAAAAAGGGGAAAAATTATGAAATATTCAAAATTATTGGGTAAAGCCACTAAAGATAAAAATAAAGATACAAAATTTAAGAGCCACTATTATCTTACCAAGGGCGGGTTCATTCGCGAGTCTACTGCTGGTAGATACTACTTTCTACCATTAGGTTGGCGCGTTCATCGTAAAATTAGACAAATTATTAAAGAAGAAATGGATGCTACTGGTGCTCAAGAAATGATCACTCCAGTTCTACATCCCTTAGAGCTTTGGCAAGAAACTAACCGTACTAATTCAGCTGGATTTGAACTTACTACCCTAGAAGATAGGCGTGGTGCTAAGTTTGCCCTAGGCGGAACTGCCGAAGAAATGTTTGTTGATTTAATCCGCAAGTTCCAATTAAGCTATAAAGATTTACCTTTCAATGTCTATCAATTCTCGACTAAATTTCGCGATGAATTACGTGCTAGAGGTGGTTTGCTTAGGGTGAGAGAGTTCACCATGAAAGACGCCTATTCTTTCCACGTAGATGAAAATGATTTTAAAAAAGAATATGAAGTCATGGCTAAAACATACACTAAGATTTTTGATCGCTTGGGACTAAAAACTCTCAAGGTAGATGCTGACAATGGCTATATCGGTGGCGAGTACTGCCATGAATTCCAAGTAGAGTGCGAGCTAGGAGAGGACAGATTCTTCGTCTCAGAAGATGGCAGCTATATGGCTCATGAAGATGTGGCTGAGTTTAAACTAGAAGTAGTTAATCCAGGTGAAAAAATTAAAGACTTTAAAATCATTGATCAACCTGAGTGGGTTCAAACAATGACTGACAACATTAAACACTATGGTAAGGACAAACGATATTTCTTAAAAAATGTCGTTTATAAAACAGAACAAGGTGATTTAATTATCGTTAGCATCAGAGGTGACTTAGATGTTAATACTATTAAGCTGCAACATCTTTTAAATAAGCAACCAAATATAACTGTCTATCAATTAGAAGACGCAACTAATGAAGACTTAGTAAAAATAGGCACAAAAACTGGATATGTGCACTCATGGGGACATAAAAATGTCACTTATGTAGCAGATGATTCTTTAAAAACTGTCATCAATTTTACTGGTGGTCAAAAAGAAAAAACCACCGACAGTTTTAATGTAAATTACGGTCGAGATTTCAAGCATGATATTGAGGGTGACGTGGCCATGGCGCAAGATGGATTTTTAGCTCCAGATGGTAAGAGTAAACTAATTGAAAAACGAGGCATTGAGGTGGGAAATATCTTCCAGCTTGGCCTTCATTACACCAACCTAATGTCTGGGGCTACTTTCACTAATAAAGAGGGAAAAGACAAACCTTATTACATGGGTTGCTATGGAATTGGCCTAGGACGCACCATGGCATCAATTATCGAAAAACATCATGATGACAAGGGCATTATTTGGCCAGAAGCAATCGCTCCTTTTCAAGCTCATCTAGTCTCATTAGCGGGAGCAGAAGAAAAAGCTAGAGAAGTTTATGATCAACTCCTAAAATCCGGCGTAGAAGTACTGTGGGATGATCGAGATGAGAGTGCTGGTGTTAAATTCGCTGATGCAGATTTAATTGGTAATCCAGTTAGACTAGTTGTTTCCACTCGCACTAAAGATCAAATCGAATGGAAAAAAAGAGCTGATAAAGAGACAGAATTACTAGATCTAGATACAGTAATTAAAAGATTAGCTACTAATGGATAAAAACTATAAAAATTTAGTTTTCACCAACCACGCCTTGGAAAGATTGAAGCTACGATCAATTTCTCAAGACCAAGTTCAACAAGTTATCTCCTATCCAGATAAAAAAAATCCTAGTAATAAACTACAACAAGTTAAATTTATTCGCCTAATTGATAACCGCAACATCCATTTGGTCGCCAAATATCTTTCTGACCAAAACAAATGGTTGATTGTCTCTGTGTGGGTGAGAGGAGAAGAGGATCCAACCCCACTTATGTGGAAAATTATTACCCTTCCATTTAAAATTATTGCAAAAATTGCAAGTATTATTTTGTCCTATATAAAAAGATTTGTACTTGAGAAAAAGAAATTATAAACGGCTTGCTCAATCCTTTTTAATACTGTGAATTTTGTATAACATAACATATATTACTATATATAACCCGGTGGGGAGATAACTCACTACAACTGATCTCAACTATTCATAGATGAAGGCTTTTGTGGTGAGTTGCCTTTGTTGTATACTTCAAATTATGAACAGAAAACTAATTGTAACTCACCATGC
>CAYXMW010000018.1:5932-8172 GCA_964466145.1 uncultured Pseudomonadales bacterium | reverse complement strand
GAATACCTTTGTCAACTTCACCCAACACTTGAAGAAGACCAAGCCCTTGAAATACTAGTTGATTTTATTACTGAAATTGATCACTTTGAAGAGATTTACTGGCCAGAGGCTGATCACTATCGCTACAACTTCATGCTTCATGAAATCATCAGAGGTTTAGAGTTTGTCGAGCTTCACGATGATGACTCTCAGCTCCACTTTGGCTTCACCTGCTTAGATGGGATTTACTCATCTCTAAAACAACATGTCAAAGCTAAAGATATCTTAAGAGACAAAGCAGAATATTTCCAAATAAAATTAGGTAAGTGCATGGCAGTAGAAACTAGAAATGACGATACCCTGAAACTAGCTCAAAAATATGGGGCTATTATAGCAATTAGAAAAGATTCTTCTGCTGGACACATCCGCATTAAAGCTCGTCCCGATGCAAAACTAGACTTAAAAGAACTTGCTGATGAAATAACTTTGGTTGACCCAACCGGAACTTGGTACTACCATCCTGGAGGAAAAATGCTCATCAACGGCTCTAGAAAACATCATAATCAAAAACCAAGCTCACTTTCATTAGCACAAGTAATTGAGTTAGTAAAAAAAGTTTATGACAACTAAAAACTGCATTTTCTGTCAAATTGTTACTCAAGAAATGCCCGCTCATATTATTTGGGAAAGTGAGACTCACTTAGCTTTCTTATCCATATTTCCCAATACTGATGGTTTTACTGTCGTTATCCCCAAAAAACACTACGGAAGCTATGCCTTTGCTCAAGAAGACCAGGTTCTATCTGACCTAATTATTGCCACTAAAAAAGTAGCTAATATTCTCGATAATTATTTTGAAGACACTGCTAGAACTGGCATGTTTTTTGAAGGTTTTGATGTAGATCACCTTCACAGCAAATTATTTCCCATGCACGGCACAGGAGATATGAAGAAATGGGCTAATATTGAAAGTAAAAAAATGAATAAATTCTTCAAACTTTACCCAGGCTATTTATCCTCGAATAACTCTGAAAAAGCAGACAATCAACAATTAATAATTTTAGCACAAAAAATTAGAAAGTCATATCAAGACTGACATTTTTTCAGGATTGATGTATAATTCAAAACCTATTATGCCAATCGTAATCAAAACACAAAGAGGTGACTCAACCAGAGATATAATTCGTCAGTTTAAAAAAGCAACCGCTGCAACTGATATTGTAAACAAAGTCAAAGACCGTCGTTTTTATGTTAAGCGTGCCCAGGAAATGAATGTGCTTAAAAGTCAAAAAAGACGTCTTAAAAATAAGATTCGTAGTCTTAAAAAGATGAAAAACATTTCTCCTCGAGTTATCGAGTATTTAACTGAAAGACTTACCGAAAAAAAATAGAATCTTAACTTCTTTTTGGTTTAGCTTTAATTTTTGCTTGTACTTGGTATTCCCATTGATCACCATCACTAGTATCAAAGCTAGTTGAGTTTGTCATTCGATAGTGATTAACCAAATGATTGCTTAAAGTTTCTTGGGTTTCTTTTTTTCTCTCTCTTAATTCTTTAATTTTAACCTGAAGATCAACAACTTGAGGCTCCAACTGTAGCCCAGTCTTCCTCTCTTTAACTTGATTTTTAAACTCAATTGCTTGCTCTTCTGCCTCTGCCAACTGAGTATCATTTTCAAAATAATTCTTCAACATTTGACGACGCTTTTTCAACTCATCTTTCATTTCACTAAGTTTATTAGCATTGCGCTCGATAACTTTCTCTAAAGACTGAAGCGTCTCGGCAAATTGATCAGACTGTTGTGACTCATCTAAAGCTTGAGTAACTAAATCTTGGCTATTTTGGGGTTTGTTTTGATTATTCATACTCTCACTTTACAGATTAATAAATATCCTGGCAATAGTTACTTACAGTTCCTTATTTAATGATAGGCTGCAATCACTTATAATATATTATTAATAGTTAAGATCAAATATATGAACAATCAGAAATCAACTAAAATTGTAGCCACCATTGGCCCAGCCACAGAATCAACTGAGACTCTAACCCAACTAATTAAAGCTGGGATGAATGTAGCTCGTTTCAACACCAAACACTCTGATCCGGAGTGGCATAACGAAAAAATGAAGCGAGTTAGAAAAATTTCTCAAGAACTAGATGTTTCTATTGGGATTTTAGTTGATCTTCAAGGCCCTGAAGTTAGAATTGATCTACCAGCAGAAAAATCATTTTTTGTTAAAAATGGAGAAGAGGTTACTTT
>CAYXMW010000018.1:0-5832 GCA_964466145.1 uncultured Pseudomonadales bacterium | reverse complement strand
AGTGACCAGCAAATAGATAAAATTATTTGTTTAACAGAAACTGGTCGTACTGCGAGACTAATCTCTAGGTTTCGCCCAGTTCAGCCAATTTACACCGTTACTCACCTACCTAAAACTTATCATCAGCTCTCATTAACCTATGGGGTCAAACCATATTTAATCGATTTTCCAGACGGAAAAATTGAAGTTAATGATAAATTAATTGAAAAATTTGAAAAAGAAGGCATCACTCAAAAAGGTGAAACTGTCCTTTTCATCCATGGCACGGTTTGGAAAAAACCTGGACTAACCAACACTCTAGCTTTAATCAATACCTAAACTCTGGTATTCTGATTAAACTATGCATCAAAAATCTTTTGTGGTTAATTTCTCAGAAGTTAATAAGTCTGATATTCCTTTAGTAGGTGGAAAAGGAGCTAATCTAGGCGAAATGATAAATAGGGGGTTTCCTGTTCCTCCAGGATTCATTGTCACTGCAGAAGCTTATTATCTGCTAATAGAAAAAAATAACTTGCAGCCACAAATCAAAGAACTCATCGGTCAACTCGACCCTCAAGACTCAACTCAGCTCAATGAAATTTCTAAAAAAATAAAAAAACTAATTTTAAAAACAGAGGTTCCCGATGAAATTAACCAACAAATAACTAAACACTACCAAAAACTAAGCTCGGGATCGCAGCCAGCTTTAGTTGCTGCCAGATCTTCAGCTACTGCTGAAGATTTACCAGATGCTTCTTTTGCTGGTCAACAAGAAACCTACTTAAATGTCAGGGGAGAAAAAAATTTACTAGAAAAAGTTAAACAGTGTTGGGCTTCGCTTTTTGAGCCCAGAGCCATCTTCTATCGTGAAGAAAAAGGCTTTGATCACTTCGAAGTGGGTATCGCAGTCCCTGTTCAGCGCATGATCCAATCTGAAGTGGCTGGAATTATGTTCACCATTAATCCTGTCAGTAATGATAAAAACCAAATTGTCATTGAAGCCATCTATGGATTGGGAGAAAAAATTGTCCAAGGTGCTTACACCCCCGATCATTATTTAGTTCAGAAAAATAGTTGGAAAATCTTACAAAAAAAAGTCACACCACAAAAACTAGAAATGACTTTAAAAGATGGTGAGAATCAAGAACTAGAATTGCCTGAATCAAAACAAAATAAAATTAAACTCACTGATGAACAAATTATTGAGTTAGCTAAGCTGGGAGATAAAATTCAGCAACACTATCGTTTTCCTCAAGATATTGAGTGGGCGATGGAGGATGGAGAATTATATATTGTCCAATCAAGACCAGTTACTACTATTACCCTAGAAAGCTTTGAAAAAAATAAAAAAGAAATATCTGTTGAAGGTTTAAAGCTCATTTTAAAAGGAGAGCCAGCTAGTCCTGGGGTCGCCACCGGAAAAATTAAAATTCTTAAATCAGCAAAAGAGATTAATAAATTAGAAGATGGTGAAATTCTAGTAACTGACATGACCACCCCAGATTTTGTACCAGCCATGAAAAAAGCGGCTGCCATCGTTACTAACCAAGGTGGACAAACCTCTCATGCGGCCATTGTTTCTCGAGAGCTAGGTATTCCTTGCATAGTAGGAACACAAACTGCCACGGTTGACCTAAAAAATGGACAAATTATAACTGTCGATGGAAAAGAAGGTAGTGTTTATAAAGGTGGAAAACTAGAAATTAAAAAAGAAATTAAAAAACCAAAGCATGTGACTAGTATCCCTTATAAAAAACTTAAGCCAGATCTAAAAATAACTAGAACAAAAATCTACGTTAATTTGGCTGAACCAGAATTAGCTGCTTCAATTGCTCAAAGAAATGTTGATGGGGTTGGCTTATTACGAGCCGAATTTATGATTGCTGAAATGGGAGTTCATCCTCGAAAATTAATTAAGGAAAAAAGAGAGGATGAATTTGTGCAGGGATTAGTTAATGGTTTGTTAAAATTCACTAAAGAATTTAGCCCCAGACCAGTAATTTATCGAGCTACAGATTTTAAAACCAATGAGTATGCCAACCTCAAAGGAGGACAGGAATTTGAAACATCAGAACCAAATCCTATGATTGGCTATCGTGGAGCTTCAAGATACATTGAAGATGACCAGGTTTTTAAACTAGAACTACAAGCAATCAAAGAAGTTCGTGAGAAACATGGTTTTAAAAACCTATGGATGATGATTCCTTTTGTGAGGACTGTCAAACAACTTGAAGATGTAAAACACATTGTGGCCAAATATGGCTTGAGACGTGGACCAAGCTTTCAACTATGGATGATGGTTGAAATCCCTTCAAATGTCATCTTACTAGATAAGTTTATTGAAGTTGGTATTGATGGTGTTTCCATTGGCTCCAACGACCTAACTATGCTTGTACTAGGTGTTGATAGAGACAATAGTCGAGTAGCTAATGTCTATGATGAAAGAAATGAGGCGGTTTTGTGGGCTCTGGAAAAAACCATTAAAACCTGTAAAAAATACAGCATTTCTTGTTCAATCTGTGGCCAAGCTCCATCTACTTATCCCGATTTATCAAAAAAACTAGTAAAATGGGGAATAACTAGTGTTTCGGTATCACCAGATGCCATCGATATAACTAGAGAAATTATTAATAAAATAGAAGGAGATCTATCATGAGTAAAAAAGGGAAAGGGCTATTTGCATTAATAGCTGGAGCAGCAGCCGGAGCAGCTGCATTATTTCTTAGTAAAGAAGAAAACAGGGCAAAGACTGTTAAAGCAGTTAAAAAGGCTAAAACATCAGCTAAGAAAGCTGTTAGAACTGCTAAAAGAAAAGCTACAACAAAAAAGACTGCTCCTAAAAGAGTAGCAAAGAAATAATCTTTAATCTAATTGATGCCACTTAATTAAGTGCTGATCAATGTTGCCGTCAAAAAATTGACGAATGTATTGATTTTTTAATTGAGTTCCAGAAAGATATCTAAAGCTTCTCAAGTTCACCATCATTCTAGGAGCTAAGTTTATTATTGTGGCTAGAAAAATAGTAATTAGAATTGGTTTGTAGAACCTGACATCTTTCTTAATTAGTTTAACTACACCCCAAATCGAAATAATTGCCCAAGTTATAAAGCCAGAGAGTGCGTAACGACTAGATAGCGGTGGCAAATACCACCATAGTAAAACTTGCCAGGCTGCGAAGATTGCTATTCCCAACAATAATTTGTTTTTTCTGATTTTTTTAATAAATAAAAATAAGATTGGTAAAAATAAAATTAATAAAAATGAGGTGTAATCTCTCACAAATATCAATCTCATGGGCAAAGTTGGAAGTAATTTTGTTCTTTGCCAGATATAAAATATTAAAGAACCACTACCACCTATCTCTCCAAATTTAATCAGATGCTGAGAAAAGGAGAAAAATGCATCGCCGGTTTTCAAATAAGCAAAAAGATAGAAGGGAAGCGGTAAAATTAATGATCCAACTAAAAAACTCAGTAATTGCTCAATTTTATTTCGCTGACTCCAAATAAAAACTAGACACAAAAACACTGGTAATAAAAAAATAGAAAATAGTTTAGTAGCTAAAGATGCTCCAAATAATAATACTGAAATAATAAACCATTTTTGCTGCTGATCGTCTTGCCATTTGAGTAAAAACACTAAAGAACTGATCTCCCAAAATGCTTTAGCTACATCCACATAAAAACTAGCAGACTGCCAAGCCACTACTTGAAAAGTAGAAATTATTAACACAACTACTAGCGACCAAAATTTATTTAAAAATTTCCTGGATAAAATATAGCTAGAAACAATTAATGCTACTCCAAACAGATAGGCTACAATTTTTGAACCTAACTCTCCAACAAAGAAAAAACCTATCCCAAATATCAGATCGCTTAGTAATGGATTCGCCGATTGATAAAGATCGGGTATAAAAACCAGTTTTTTCTGCTCCAGAATAGCCCTAATCACTGGTAAGTGATACCAAACAGCATCAAAACCTACCTCTGGAGTAAAAACTTGCACCAGATGTGACATCCAGGTTAATATTACTAAGATAAAAATTGCTTTCTCAAGTATCTTTTGCATAAAAGGTGTATCCAAATTATAATTGATAAGTTCATGACTTATAGCGCCAGTAGCTCAGCGGATAGAGCAACTGCCTTCTAAGCAGTAGGTCGGGAGTTCGACTCTCTCCTGGCGCACAAAACTACTTACCTTTTGATCAAAAATAGGGTAGGATTATCAAGATTTATGTTAATTCCAAAACAAAAACCAAAAGCCATTATCACTGATGTTGACTCTACCTTAACCGAGCGAACTACTTGGTATGAATTAACTGAAAGACTGGGTGGATCTTCTTACGAGCATGCTGACTTATTTGCTAAGTTCCTCAGAGGAAAAATTAGCTTTTATCAAGTTAAGAAAGACCTCTTCAAACTTTGGAACACCAATGGTCCTGTTCACAAAGATAAGTTAATTGAAATTTTTAAAGATATTCCTCTCAGAGGAGATGCTTTTTCATTAATCAACAAACTTCAAGAAGAAGGATATACCGTATGTCTTATTTCTGGCTCTATTGACATGTTTGTGACTGAAATAGCTAAAAAATTCAAAATCGATCACCATTATGGTAACTCAATTTTTCATTTTGATGAAAATGGGTACTGGATTGATCTTGATTATAGTAGAGATGAAGAGCAATTAAAAATAGAACAATTTGATGATTTCCTCAAGAAAACTGGTTTTAAAGAAGAAGAATGTGTTGCTATTGGCGATGGTGATAATGATCGAAGTATTTTTAGCCGAATCCCTGGCATCGTGGTTAATCCTAAATCTGAACACCTAAAAGAGCTTGCCTGGAAAGAAGTCAAGTATCTGTCTCGAGTATTACAGCTTCTCGAATCCATTTAATGGTGGTATAATCCGCAGACTAATATATCCTATATAATTATTATTTATGTCTTTAAAAGAAAAGCCTGAATTTGCTATTTTTCTTGATGTTGATGGTGTCCTGGTCGAGGCAGGCATGGGTCGTTCTTGGCTAGAATTTACTAGAGAAATAGCTCGTTATTTTGATAAACCTGAACAAGCTGAAGAGGCTGCTGTGGCTCATGAAAAACTTTTTAGAAACTTTTTAGAAAAAAGAGCATCATTTGAAGCAATACAAAAAGAACTAATTGAAGGAGTGTGGGAATCTTTAAAAGGAAATAAGCTTCATAAAAAAGAAATTATAGAAATTACCAAACGAATGATTGATCGAATGCTTCCTCAAGCAACTGTTGAAGTAATTAATGAGCTACAAGAGAACCCCGAATACTCAATTGCCATGTTTATCATATCTTCTTCATTTGAGATCTTTATAGAAATGCTAGCAAGAAAACTTAATATTGAACATTTCCGCTTTAACACAGAAATGATCTTCGAAAAAGATGAGTTAATTGAACTTAATTATACAGCTGATGAAGAAATGCTAAAGGCAGCGCAAATTGCTCAACTTATAGCAAGTGAGAGAATGAGAGAAACAATAGGTGGAGATCGTATTTTACTCTTAGATGATGAGTTGGGGGTATTGCTAACTCAACTTGGAATATCCCTAATAACGTTTGAGGACTCAAAGCCTGAGTTATTAGAAAAGGCAACCCATACCATTTCTCAGCTGAGTGAATTAAAAACAATCTTTAAAAAACTAGCGTAAAAAGTAGCAGATTAACTTAATTTCAGCTATAATGGCGCTCTGTTATCTCGGTGGCTGTAGCTCAGCTGGTTAGAGCGTCCCCCTGTGGAGGGGAAGGTCGCCGGTTCAAATCCGGTCAGCCACCCATTTTCTTGATATATCAATATAAATTCATCTCTCAAATTTTCTTCTAACTA
>CAYXMW010000017.1:9289-11439 GCA_964466145.1 uncultured Pseudomonadales bacterium | reverse complement strand
ATTAAGTTGATTTAACCACTAAAAATATATAGAATAAAAAGATATGGTAGAAACATTAAAGAGAAGTTTTGGGGATGATGAAATTGCCGTAACGGATAAAGAAGCAAAAAAAAGAATTAAAGAATCTTACAGAAAAATATTGGAAAATATAGCAAGAAGAAGAGAACTTGAAAAAAAGAAAGTAGAAGTAGAAGAAGAAAAAAGTAGTTCTTCTGAATAGCCCCTCTTAATTACTCCTCGACACGTACTGACCACTCTCCGTATCTACTATTAACACATCGCCTGTCTTAATAAATAGTGGCGCTGGAACTACTAAGCCTGTTTCCAGTGTGACATCTCTTTTAGCTGCTTTAGACCTATTTCCCGCCGTAGCTTCTGGTGCCTCAGTGACTTTAAGTTTCACCTTGGGTGGTAAAGCTACTCCAATTGCATTTTCCTCAAAAAGCTGCACATAAACCTTAACTTCTGGGGTTAGCATATTTTCTTTGCCATCTAGCAAACCAATGGGAACAGCTGACTGCTCAAAATTGCGTGGATTCATAAACACCACTTCATCTCCATCCATATATAAAAACTGCATCTCAATACTTGAAACGTCTAATTCTTCCACACTATCACCAGTTTTAAAAGTCACACTCTGAGAGCTACGACCGTCCAAACTCTTGATCTTTGCCTTCATATGAGCGCTACCCCGACCATGAAAAGAAAACTCCATATCTACCACTAAAAACGGTTGCCCCTTATGACGAATATAATTACCTTTTCTAATGTTGCCTGCTTTCATGAAAACTCTCTCTAAAATCCTTGTAATTTAAGCATTATATACCCACCGTAAAGAGCTAGAATTAAAAATGATTCTTTTCGCTCTAATTTTTTTTGAGTCAATAAAAATAAAATAATAATCACTGAGGTCACCATCAAGAATGGCAGATCAAAAGTAATAATACTATGTGGTACCTTCCACCCACCAATAGTCGCACTCAATCCTAGTGCTAAAAGAATGTCCACAATATTACTCCCAATTAGATTCCCCACCGATAATCCACTCGATCCCTTCAAAACAGCATTAATGGAAACCACTAGTTCCGGCAAACTCGTACCCACTCCAATCATAATAATGCCTACCAACACCTGACTAACATTAAGCATCTCCGCAATCACTAATCCCTCAGTAATAACTAGGTGAGAGGTGGTCGCAATAACTACTAGACCAACTACTAGCTCAGTCAAAAAATACCACATTGGACGCTGATTTCTTTTAAGTATTTTTTGTTTCTTTTTATGTTTTTTAACCAATTTAGACATCTTGCGCTCATTACTGCCCAAGATCACCAAATATAATATAAAGCCAGCTAGTAAAAATAATCCGTCAATGGGGGATAAAAATCCATCTTGAGCAAAAAGTAAAAAAGCTAATGCGCTCGCGATCATAATTGAGCCATTAGTAAAAATTTCTTGCTTATTTATTTCTAAAACTTTTAATATCCCAGCTATACCTAGTACCAGAGCAATTTGACCCATGGTAGAGCCAATAATATTACCGATTACTAACCCCGAAGTCTCAATCCCAGCTTTCTGCTCAATTGCACCTGTAACTGAAACAATTACTTCCGGCAAATCAGTTCCTAAAGCTAAAATTGTCATTCCAATAAAAGTTTCTGAGAGACCTAATTTTCTAGCAATCCCCAAAGATCCTTTAGTAACTACATCTGCTCCAGCCCATAAACCCAACAAACCAATGATAAATAAAACATAAGGCATGTAGATAAGTATAGTTAATATGTTAAGATTTTTCTATGAGCTCACCCAATTCTCTTCACCTTTTCATTCACTTACCAAAATCTGCTGGTACTAGTATTAATAAGCATGCTAATAAACATTTCCCTCGTCTAGAACCTTTCTAATAATGGTTTCGTGTCCTAGGTGAAATTTCTGATATTGACCGATAAAAAAAGAATACTTCACGGTGGTTATTCTATATGCATTACTGTCATTTTTGGAGCGGGTAACGGGAATCGAACCCGTATCTTCTCCTTGGAAGGGAGATATACTAGCCTTTGTACTATACCCGCTGGTCGGGGAGACAGGACTCGAACCTGCGACCTCACGCTCCCAAAGCGCGCGCGCTACCAACTGCGCCACTCCCCGTT
>CAYXMW010000017.1:5129-9189 GCA_964466145.1 uncultured Pseudomonadales bacterium | reverse complement strand
ATTATACAATATCGTTTATGAGGAAACTTTACGAAATTGTAGGTCTGGGTGGCACTTTTGATAGATTTCATATTGGACATGAGCATTTTATTAAATTTGCCAATCAATTTGGTCAACATATTCACGTTGGTATTACTCACCCCAAGCTAACACAAGGCAAGCCTCTAGCTGAATTAATAGAACCTTACGAAACTAGAAAAAGAGCTGTCATAAAATTTTGTAAATCCCAACAAATATCTGGATCGATTATTCAATTAACAGATATTTATGGACCAACACTAGAAAAAAAATCTAAAATCAAAGCCCTAGTAGTCACCCAAGACACAGTAAGCGGAGCTGAAAAAATCAATCAAACTCGTCAAGCAATGAGTATGTATCAACTTCCAGTTCAAGTTTGTCCATTACTCAAAGATCAAACAGGGGAAATCATTAGCTCGGAAAGAATTAGGTTGGGAGAGATTAATAGAATGGGGGAGATTTATCAAGAAATACTCAAGCAAGACCTTGTTTTAACTGATAAGCAACGTAATTTATTCAGCCAGCCACAAGGAGAAATTGTTAATCGGCCTGAGCCATCAAGCTCATCTTTAGTTTGCGTAGTGGGAGACCATAGTTTAAAAAAATTCATCCAACAAAAATGGCATTATGACTTGGCAGTCTACGATCTTAAAGAACAACGGCAGCCCACAGACTCATCCATACTCACTAATTTAAAACCAGAAATTACGATCAAAAATCCCGCCGGCTCAATCAATCTAAAACTAACCCAAGCTCTACAAACGCACAGGTTAATTTTTGTAGATGGAGAAGAGGATTTAGCTGCAGTTGCCCTGATGTTAACTTTGCCACTGGGCTCAAAAATTTATTACGGTCAACCAAATCAGGGATTGATAGAAATGACCGTCACCGAAGAAAAAAAAGATCAATTTTTTAAGATCTTAAACTCCTAACCCAAATCTTTCACGAAGACTCAAAACCTGCTAAAGTAAAACTATGCAACCTTTAGCAGTCACCCTCAGACCACAAAACTTAAATGATTTTGTTGGCCAAGAACATCTAGTTGGTAAAGATAAACCACTCCGAAAAGTTATTGAAGAAAGTAAAATATTCTCGATGATTTTTTGGGGACCACCTGGGGTAGGAAAGACTACTTTAGCCCGTTTAATTGCCAAAGAACAAGACCGCGATTTTATTGAAATGTCAGCTGTTTCTGCAGGAAAAAATGATGTGCGACAAGTAATAGAAAGTACCAAACAACAACACCAGCTTACTCAAAGCTACAAAACACCTATTTTATTTTTAGATGAGATTCATCGCTTCAATAAACTCCAGCAAGATTTTTTACTCCCTTACGCCGAAAATGGCACTATTATTTTAATTGGCGCTACTACTGAAAATCCTAGCTTTGAGATTATCTCACCACTCCTATCACGTACCCGGGTTTTTGTCTTAAAACAACTTGAAAATAAAGAATTGCTAGAGATTATTAAAAAAGTAGAAAAACATTTCAAAAAAAAGTTTAAAAAAGCTGCTAAAGAATGGCTGGTGTCTTACTCTAATGGCGATGCTCGCAAATTACTCACCATTGTTGACAATACATTTGAACTCTACAAAAACCTAGATATTGACTCACTCAAGCAAGCCCTACAATCACAGCATTTACGCTATGACAAACAAGGCGAGGAACACTACGACACCATTAGTGCTTTTATTAAATCAATGCGAGCTAGCAATACTGATGCAGCCCTTTATTACTTAGCTAGAATGGTAAATGCAGGTGAAAAACCAGAGTTTATTGCCCGAAGAATGGTCATTTTTGCCAGTGAAGATATTGGCTTAGCTCAACCCACCGCACTAGTGGTTGCCAATGCTGTTTTTGATGCAGTCCATAAGATTGGTTATCCAGAAGCACAGATAAGCTTAGCTCACGGAGTAGCATACTTATGCAAAGCTAAAAAAGATCGTGGCGCTTACAATGCCTACTTTAAAGCTTTAGATGATGTAAAAAAACATGGTAATTTACCTATCCCACTTGAACTAAAAAACGCACCCACCAAACTTATGAAAAGTCTAGATTATGGAAAAGGATATGAGATGTATACTAAAAAGAATCTCTTGCCAAAGAAATTAAAAAATAAAAAATATTATGAAGCTTAAAATTTTACAATGGAATATTTGGTACAAAGAAAATATTGATCACATTGCCCAAGAAATTAGACGTTCTCAGGCAGATGTCATTACCGCTCAAGAATTTGTTCAATACTCCAAAACAAGCCTTGATACAGCCAAGTATATTGCTGATAAACTAAACTTTAATTATTTTTATCATACTGCTGATACTTGGAGCGGCAGAGAAGAAAAAGAGGCTCAGGGCAATGCCATCTTTAGTAGATTTCCAATTATAAATACTCAGCACATATATATCAGTCCTCCTAAACATAACCCCACTAACGCTTTAGAAGAGGGAAGAGTTTATGTGGAAACCACTTTAGATATTGAAGGGAAACAACTTGAAGTTGGCACTACCCATCTTTCTTTTACTCCTCACTTTAAAATTACTGAGCAAAGGAAAATCGAGGCTGATAATCTAATTAATATTATTAAAAATAAAAAAACTAATTATATTTTTGGCGCTGATCTCAATGCAGCCCCAAGCTCTTATGTAATTAGAGAATTTGAACAGTATCTTAAAAATGTTGGGCCAGAATATAATCAAAAAACTTTTGCCAATCAGCCCTTTGACTATCGCAGTATGTTTCAAGTGAAGGGCATAGAGTGGAGGCTAGATTATGTTTTTGCCAGCGATGATATTAAAGTGAATAACTCTCAAATCATAGAAACTAAGTACTCAGATCACTTACCCATCTTAGCTGAGATTGAAATTTAATTTATTTCTTCTTTAATGGTTTAATCTGACTCTTTAACCATATCCCAAGTGCGCCAAATCCCATTAAGAAAGAGATTAGCTTAATCAACCAACCCACCAAAGGTAGTAAGCCAACTAATTTTAGTAAAACTAGACCAACTGCAAACTGTATATAACGGTTTTTAAGAAAACTAACCTTACTTTTTTTATAAACTGCCTCACCTATCGCTTTTCCAGCTACCCAGCTAGCGACCATCATTCCCATGGCATAACCCATCAACATCAAAAATGCTAAGGGTAAACCAACTATAGTCACCATCAGTAGAACAGCGCCTAATGGAACTACCATCAGCTTAATTAATCCCCAGCCTAAGCTAGAAAGGGGATTCTTCAATAATTCACTAGTAACTGCATCAGCTGCTTTGGGGAAAAGATACATTAAAACTAATCCGCTAACTAAGCCTAAAAGCAAAGCCATGCCAGATTTAGCCTGACCCATTCCTTTGTTAAAATTAACCATTCGATCTCTAGCTTGCTCTGTTTGAACAGCGCGATATTTTTTCTCAAGATTCTGTTCACCCATTATTTGTGCTTGATCTGAAACATCAGCTTTTTCTTCATATTTAGCTGTTAAGTTTCCACTAATAATTGCATTAGGTAAAACTTGTACCTCACTAGTCTCTAAGTTAACATCTTGACCAAAAACACCGGAAAGTTGGGTTGCTCCAGCACCTACCCAAACATCTCCTATCACCTCACCATTAAAAACTACCATTCCACTTCCCACAGTTACAGAGCCAGCCACCTCACTGTTTGGGCCAAAAGTAACAGTACCAGCGCCAGCAGTCACATCTTGACCAACCCTACCGTTAAAAACCACATCACCAGCAGCAACGCGAACATCTTCGGTAACCTCACCATTAAGCGTCACTTTCCCACCTCCCACTAATAAATCTCCGTCAATTTTACCCTCAACTAAAACCTGACCAGATCCCACATAAACATCGCCCACCAAATCTTCAGTGATAACTACTGACTCACCGGTAAAAAAATGAGGACCATAAACTCGCTTTGCTAATTCTGCCGCACTAGCACTTCGTGGCATTAAAAACATCATAAATAAAATCGCAAAAAATGAAATTATTTTTTTCATAAAAACACCTCTACATATACTACTTATCTAAATAATACACA
>CAYXMW010000017.1:0-5029 GCA_964466145.1 uncultured Pseudomonadales bacterium | reverse complement strand
TTATCTAAATAATACACAAATTTTAACCAATCCACAATTTGTTACGCTTCGTGAAGACATAAACTCCTAAGCTTAGTCCATGACTCCTGCTCAAACCTTACAAAAATACTTTGGCTTTGATAATTTTAGGGTAGGACAACTCGACATTATTGACTCGATTCTTACTAAAAAAGACACGCTCGCTATTCTGCCTACTGGTGGTGGCAAATCAATTTGTTTTCAAATTCCAGGATTAATGATGACAGGAACAACCTTAGTAATTTCTCCCCTAATTTCTTTAATGAAAGACCAAGTCGATGCTTTACATAAAAAAAATATTCCTGCTACTTATATTAATAGCTCTTTAAAAAGCTCAGAGATTCAAACTTGCTTACAACAACTTTCACAACAAAAATACAAATTTGTTTATGTTGCTCCAGAGCGTCTACAAACAACTCAGTTTAGAAAAATTTGTCAACAAATTAGAATTTCTTTAATTGCAATCGATGAGGCTCACTGCATTTCAATGTGGGGACATGACTTTCGTCCCCAATATACTCAAATAAATAAATTTGTAAATTTACTACCCACCCGTCCCACCACGGCCGCTTTTACCGCCACCGCCACTAAAAAAGTAAGAAAGGATATTATCACTAGCTTAGAACTAAGTCGTCCACAGATTTTTCTAAACAGTTTCAAAAGAGAGAATCTTTTATTTCATACCACCACCTGCGCTGATAATTTTTCTCAAGAGTTAGCTTTGTCTATTATTCTTAAAAAACATCGTCAACAAGCTGGAATTATCTATACTACTACTCAAAAAAAAGCAGAATATATTACAAATTTAATTAAGCATTACCTAGGAAAAAATTTTCCGATCAATACTTATCACGCTGGACTAGAAACCAGTCTTCGCGCCAACATTCAAGATAAGTTTTTAAACAATCAGCTCCAAATAATTACTGCTACCAATGCCTTTGGGATGGGTGTAGATAAAGCTAATGTGAGATGGGTTATTCATTACCAAATTTCAGGCAATTTAGAAAATTATTACCAAGAAGCAGGTCGAGCTGGGCGCGACCAGCAACCAGCTAGTTGTTATTTATTATTCAACCCCGCAGATCTAGAAATTCAAAAAGTATTTATTAAAAATGCTCATCATGAAAAAGATGACCCAATGCGAATCCACCAATTAAATCAACTCCAACAAATGGTGGCTTATGCTAAATCTAGTAATTGTCGCCAGCAGTTTATTCTCAATTATTTTGACGAAAAAGGAGAAGTTTGTGATCAATGCGATATCTGTCAACATAATCAACTCAAGCTAAATATCAATGATCAGCAATATTCTCAATTTCTTTTTCAAATAAACAAAGACTTTAAAAAAATAGTTTTTACTAACAAACTAATCCAACTTCTTAGTGTCCATCGTCCTCAAACAAAAGATGAATTTCTAAAAATTCCAGGCATTGGTAGAGGCTGGATAAAAAAATGGTATAATCCAATCTCTAAAATACTCGAGAAAAAGGAATACTTGTGTCCATAACACTCAAACAACTCACAGAGCAATACCGGGAAATTGGTAGTTTTATTAATGATCGCTGGCCACTTAAGAACAAAGAGCAAAGAATTTTTGCTCGCACCATGAAAGTGGTTGAGGAGCTGGGAGAGTTAGCTGATGAAATCCTAACCAGTATGAATCTTCAACGAGAATCAAAAATTGCTAAATTTAGCAGAGAAAATGTGGAAGATGAGGTGGCTGATGTCATGGCTTCAATGATTTTATTAGCAGCAGAACTTGATATTGATCTAGACAAAGTGATGAAGAAAAAAATAAAATATACTCGAGATAGATTTGAGATTAACTCAGATTCATAAACTGGTATAACTCGCCATCCTCAAAACCTTTTTTTCGATAATATTCTCTAGTGCCAATTCCAGAAATAACTGCTAATTTTTCATAACCTTCTTTGATTGCAATTCCCTTAGCTTTCTGAATTAACCTGGTGCCAAATCCTAAATGCTGTGGTCTTTTTTTGCCTTTTTTTCCAATCTTTACTGCCTGACCATAAACATGAATTTCTCTAATCACCGCACTGTCTTCCAATTCTTTAATAAATGATTTTTCTTTTGGCAAGCTCAGACGTAAAAAAGCCACAATTTTATCGGGACCGTCAATTTGTGGAACTACAAACTGTAAAAATCTTTCCTCACCCACGCTAGTCTGATATATCACTTCAATTAATCGAACCGCTTCTTCAGCAAACTTTTGATGTCTGATTTCTCGGGCACGGATGTCTAGCATCTGCCCACCAATCTTATCTAGGTGCTGTTGAGCAATTTGCCTAAAATTAGTTTTCTTATTACCCTCTACAATGTTGGTCGAAGGAATATCTCTGACAACCCTAGTCAAACGACAATATTCTGGGGTATTAGTCATCGCATAACTCAAAACTTCGAGCAACTCTTCATAAGAATAAGGCTGCCACCGACCATCTTGGTAGTACTGCATCAGCTCAGCGCTAGATAATAGAGAGCAAGGATAAACTTTCAATTCATCGGGTCTAAAATTTTCATCATTAAATAGTTTATCGTAATCTTTTTTATCATCTTCAACACTTGATCCATAAAGATTAGCCATCCAATGGGCATGAATCTTAAAACCCGCTAAACGCAACAACCCAACTGCTTTTTCAATTGCTGCCACATCATGACCACGTTTATTTTTTCTTAACACCTCATCATTAAGACTCTGGAATCCCAGCTGAGTCTTAGTAGCACCCAAACGACGCATTCTAATCACTTCAGCTTCTGAAATATTATCCGGTCTTGTTTCTACAACTAAACCTATGCAGCGCTGAGCTGCAGTTTCATTTTTTTTCTGTAATTTCTCTAATTCTTTCCAATTAGCAGTTTGATATTTATCAAAACCACCCAACTTTTCTGGAGCAGTGTAAACTTCAGCAATAGTCTCGTTATAAGTTTTTTCTAAACTCTGACCTTCAATTTTTTTCTCCAACAAACTCTGTTCATTCTTTTTGGGGTCGCTACTAAGAGGATGGGCTTTCATTTTTTTAAGTTCTTCATTCATCTGCTCATAACGCAATAACACTTCATCACGACCATCAAAATTTCCAAAATCATTTAAAGCTCTAAAACATTCTTTAATAAACCAAACCTGATACGACTCTGGATAGTATGACCAGGTTCCACCTAAAACAATCAGTTCAGCCTTGTCAATGTTGTGTCCAATTTCATTTAAAGCTTGAAGCCGATTATAAGTTTGCAGATAAGGATCAAAGTAATTTCTTTCAGCTCGCTGAGCTCCTGGCTCATCAGCTAAATAACTCTTAGGCATTCTAATGTCACTGGGACAGAAAATACATTTTCCCGGACAAGGAAATGGCTTAGTTAAAACCGTTACTGGAGTAACCCCAGAACTAGTTCTAATCGGTTTTTTTCGTAATATTCTAATTATTTCTGGCTGCTCTTTTTTTAACCCACCAGTACCTGCTAATTTTCGATATGTAGAAATTAGTTCATACTTAGTAAATAGTTTTCCTGGATATTTAGTATATTTTTTAACAATTTGAGCCAACTTCTTTTTATTTAAAACTGGAACACTTTCCAGCTCTTTAAATAGAGCAATTAGTTTTTCTCGATGTTCTTGATTAGGTAAATGATATGATGTCATTAGACGTATATTATACGCTCTTCCATGAATAAATCCTTTATCCGCCAGCTTAATAAATTAAATAAGCAATTTTACCAACAGGTTGCAACCTCATTTAGTGAGTCTCGCAGTTACTATTGGCAAGGCTGGAATAAGCTAGTGCCATATATTCAAGAGCTAGCCAACCACCATCATAATCAAGTTACTGTCTTAGATATTGGCTGTGGCAATGGTCGCTTTGGATCTTTTTTAGCTGAACAACTACCCGATATTAAAATAAAATATATCGGCATAGACAATAGTAAAGAGCTACTAAAAATCGCTCAATCACAATCACCATCTAAAAACATTAATTCTGAATTTATTAAAATTGACATTATTGAATCTTTACTAGATAAATCGTTAGAAAAAAAATTAAAATCTTTTTCTCCTCATTTTATTACCGCTCTAGGAGTTCTACATCATGTTCCCAGTTATGAGCTACGCCAAAATTTCATCTCTCAACTAGCAAATAGTCTATCTAGCCCAGGCTACCTAGCTTTCACCACTTGGAATTTTTTAGATACAAAAAGATTCCAAAAAAAAATTATTGATCCAAAGCAAGTTAAACTAGACGCTCAAAAATTAGAAAAGCACGATGTAATCTTGGATTGGAAGAGGGGAGAAACAGCTCACCGATACTGTCACTATACCGATCGAGAAGAATTAAAAATACTTGTCGAAACTTCCGGGCTAGAGCAAGCCTCTAGATTTAAAGCAGACAGTAAAAGTGGTAAGATGAATACTTACACAGTACTAAAAAAATAATCGTATACCCGAAGGGCACATGTGAAAAAAACTTTCGTCTCTTTGCTATTTGTAATCTTACCTTTTTTAGGTTTGTTTGATTCTGGTTATGTTACTTACGAGATCTTCGCTGACAGAGTTCCTGTTTGCACACCCCCTTTCCAGTGTGCGGCTTTTCTACAAAATGACTGGGCTTACATTGCTGGTCTACCGCTATCTGTCTATGGATTTATTTTTTACACCATAGTTTTGGCGCTGGCAATTATGAACTTCTTGGAAATCAAGAATGTTAAGAAAGCACTCCGTGGACTAGCTACTTTTGGTTTTCTATTTGCTTTCTATGTGACAGTTCTAATGGCCTTCGTAGTGAAGTACTGGTGCCTATGGTGTTTAGTTTCTGTGATCATTCTCAGTATTCTTTTTATCAATAGTAGATTTTTAACTGACACAGAGAAACCTTTGGTAGAAGAAGAGAAGTAGTCACTTGATACATTTCTTGGTAGAATAGTGGTTCTAAATGCCCCGTCGTCTAATGGCAGGACAGCGGCCTTTGAAGCCGTCAATCTTGGTTCGAGTCCAAGCGGGGCATCA
>CAYXMW010000016.1:10523-12265 GCA_964466145.1 uncultured Pseudomonadales bacterium | reverse complement strand
TTACTAGTCTCAGTCAAGTCATTTTCCCACATGACAGTAGTCATCTGTAAACCATAGCGCGCAGCAATGCTCGATATAGTCTCACCATCCGTAACAGAGTGAATAATAATCTCTCCACCACGATACTGTCGTACTTCTTCTGCTTGAAGAGTATTAAAATCAGTTACATAAGCCGAGGCAGTTAAAACACCACCCACTATTTCTGCCCCACGCTCATCCTCAGATTGAGATAAAACCAATGGCCCGAAAGTAATTACAATAAAAGTTAAACCAATCGTGCCAAAATGTAAAAAAGGCCGAGTATATCGACCTCGTTTTTTATAAAGTAGGTCTACGATTACATTTTTACCTAGCTCAAATCCTGAAAACCAATGATAGCCGCGATTGTGAATATAGCGATTAATAAACTTAAAAAAATCACCCCAGTCCTTCATTGTAGCTGGCATCTTGAGACGAATTTGCAAACGTGACATAGCCTAATTATATTTTACCCCTGTTTAAGGCTAGTTAAAAACTCTTTATTACTCTTAGTTTTTTTGAGTTGAGTGATTAAAGTTGAAGTTCGCTCTTCTTCATCATTTAACATGTCTAGCATTCGATGTAGGGTGATGATAGCTTGATAAGTAGTCCCATCAAATAAAAGATCATCTCTTCTAGTACCAGACCTCTGGACATCAATCGCTGGATAAATTCTACGTTCTGCCAAACGACGATTTAAGCGAATTTCTTGATTACCAGTACCCTTAAACTCTTCATAGACTAAGTCATCCATTCTTGAGCCTGTTTCTACTAAAGTAGTACCAACGATAGTCAGCGACCCTGGAACTTCAAAGTTTCGAGCTGCCCCAAAAAATTTCTTGGGTGGAAATAAAGCCATTGGATCAAGCCCACCAGACAAAGTTCTACCAGATGTGGGAATAGATAAATTATAAGCTCTAGCCAAACGAGTAATTGAATCTAATAAGATAATTACATCTTTACCTGACTCAACCATTCGCTTTGCTTTCTCAAGAGCTAGCTCAGCCACCGCACACTGTGATTCTGGGTTTTCATCAAAATTACTTGCAGCCACCTCACCCTTGCCACCAGTAATCTCAGTCACGTGACGACGAATGTCTGTCACTTCTTCTGGTCTTTCACCAACTAAAACTGCCATTAAGTGCATTTCGGGATGATTTTTAGCTACACCAGTCGCAATGTCTTTTAACAAAGTTGTTTTACCTGCTTTAGGAGGAGAAACAATTAAACTGCGCTGTCCTTTACCAATCGGAGCAATTAAGTCAACCATTCGCAGTGACAATGGCTCCTCTCCTATCTCAAGTAAAATCTTTTCATTAGGAAAAATTGGAGTCAATTGATGAAAATCTTTTCGATCTTGTTTAAGAAAATCCTCTACTGACATACCATTAATTCTAGTTACTTTTAATAAACCCCAATAACGCTCATTATCCTTAGGCTCTCTGGCTGGACCCTCAATAAGATCGCCTTCTTTTAAGCGAAAACGTTTGATTTGAGAATTTGAGATATAAGCATCTTTTCGATCGGCATTGTCTCCAGACCTGAGAACTCCGTGTCCATCACGAACTTCAAGAGCACCACTAATGGTGTTTGTAGAAGCATTCGTATCCTGAATATGCCTACCATCTGGTCTGACTGGACCATTGCCATTACTACGACCGTTAGAGTTACCATTAAGTGGCATCACTGCCACGGGCTTTGGCTTTGCCGTTGAATTTGATTTG